>NZ_JBFNFE010000002.1:0-350452 GCF_040888245.1 Streptococcus wuxiensis | reverse complement strand
GTCGTAGGTTCGAGTCCTACTGGCGGAGTAGTTAAACGTTCTAAGGAACGTTTTTTTGTTTTCTTGGGTTTATTTTTCTGGATTTTTCAGAGCTTTTTTCCATCTATTTTTACTTCTTTTCTTTGTTTTAAGTTTGTTCAGCTTAAAATTTTTACTTTATAGAAATACTTATCTATTTATTTAGCCTTTCTGATAAACTTGTTTTATCAATAAGAAAGGTTTTTTATATGCTTCAAAAATATTATGATCGATCTTTGGTTTTTCTAAAGCAAATCGAAAATGAATATTCAATTTTATTTCAAAGTACTGATGAATGGGAATTACTTCATCTTAAATTTTTACTTTATTATTTAATTCGTTTTAAGATTAAGAATGAGAAGGATTTTCTTCTCTATCATTTTAGGGCTGCTTATCGTATCTATCTTAATCATTTACTTGGACAAACATTCAATTATTGTTAGTAGATACAGTTATTTTCATTTATTACGAACAATATTAAGTAATTTATAAAGAAATATTTAGATTATGCTAATTTTTTGTATTTTTTTAAATCAAAAGTAAAAGAATTCCCTAATCTTTTCTAGTGTTAATTCTTGATAAAATAGGCTTTTTTTCTTATAATAAATTGTAAGATATTATTGTGGGTGAGAGTCCCACCATGTATATGAGAAAGGACGAGCCATTTGGCTCAGACGAAAAATTATTATGACTTCAGTTGTTGTTGTAGGTACCCAATGGGGTGATGAAGGTAAAGGGAAAATTACAGATTTTCTTTCAGCTAATGCGGAAGTGATTGCTCGTTACCAAGGCGGAGATAATGCAGGTCACACAATTGTTATTGATGGAAAGAAATTTAAATTGCACTTGATTCCTTCAGGTATTTTCTTCCCAGAAAAAATCTCTGTAATTGGTAATGGGATGGTAGTAAACCCTAAATCTCTTGTCAAAGAATTGTCTTATTTGCATGAAGAAGGTGTTACAACAGATAATCTAAGAATTTCTGATCGTGCGCATGTTATTTTGCCTTATCACATTGAGTTAGACCGTCTTCAAGAAGAAGCTAAGGGTGATAACAAGATTGGGACGACAATTAAAGGAATTGGTCCAGCCTATATGGACAAGGCAGCTCGTGTTGGAATTCGTATTGCGGATCTTTTGGATAAAGAAATCTTCCGTGAACGTTTAGAACGTAATCTTGCTGAGAAAAATCGTCAATTTGTAAAATTGTATGATAGTGAACCTATTTCAATTGATGATATTTTTGAAGAATACTATGAGTATGGCCAACAAATCAAGCAATATGTGACTGATACTTCTGTTATCTTGAACGACGCGCTTGATAATGGTAAACGGGTTCTCTTTGAGGGTGCACAAGGTGTCATGTTGGATATTGACCAAGGTACTTATCCATTTGTTACTTCATCAAACCCAGTGGCTGGTGGTGTGACAATTGGTTCTGGAGTAGGTCCAAGCAAGATTGACAAAGTTGTCGGTGTATGTAAGGCTTATACAAGTCGTGTAGGTGATGGTCCTTTCCCAACTGAGCTATTTGATGAAGTTGGTGATCGTATTCGTGAAGTGGGGCATGAGTATGGGACAACTACTGGGCGTCCTCGCCGTGTAGGTTGGTTCGACTCAGTTGTTATGCGTCATAGCCGTCGTGTTTCTGGTATCACAAATCTTTCTTTGAACTCTATTGACGTTTTGAGTGGTTTGGATACTGTTAAAATCTGTGTGGCTTATGATCTTGATGGTCAACGTATTGATTACTACCCAGCTAGTCTCGAACAATTGAAACGTTGTAAACCAATCTACGAAGAATTGCCTGGTTGGTCTGAAGATATCACTGGAGTACGTAATTTGGAAGACCTTCCTGAAAATGCACGCAACTATGTTCGCCGTGTTAGCGAATTGGTGGGTGTTCGTATTTCAACATTTTCAGTAGGTCCTGGTCGTGAACAAACCAATATTTTAGAAAGTGTTTGGTCATAGGAGATTTTTAAGATTAGTTTAAGACAGGTTGGGTATACTATAGACAGTTACAAGAAGACCTCCTAACTTGTTGTAACAAATTTCCTAAACTTTTCTTTTTCATAATAATCTCCCTATAAAGTCACCGCATTCGGTGGCTTTTTTTGTGTTGAGAAACATGGTATAATGATAGAATTGATAGCTAGGAAGAGAGAAGAGATGAATTACACGCTTGAAGAAAAAGAAGCTTTTATGAGAGAGGCCTTAAAAGAGGCAGAGATTGCTTTAGAGCATGATGAAATCCCGATTGGTTGTGTAATTGTCAAGGACGGAAAAGTCATTGGGAGAGGACACAATGCGCGAGAGGAGTTGCAACGGGCAGTCATGCATGCGGAAATTATGGCCATAGAGAATGCTAATTTGAGCGAAGAGAGTTGGCGTTTGCTCGATTGTACGCTTTTTGTGACCATTGAGCCTTGTGTTATGTGTAGTGGGGCAATTGGTCTCGCACGGATTCCAAACGTGGTCTACGGGGCTAAAAACCAGAAATTTGGCGCCGGTGGGAGCTTGTACGATATTTTAACAGATGAGAGGCTTAATCACCGTGTGGACGTTGAAACAGGTGTTTTAGAGAATGAGTGCGCAGAGATTATGCAAGACTTTTTCCGAAATCGACGTAAAAAATAATTTCTCTTTAAAAATAGAGGGGAATGTGGTATAATAACTAGTGGAGCAACAGTTCTGCGTGAAGCGGGTCAGGGGAGGAATCCAGCAGCCCTAAGCGAGTGTGAATTGTGTGCTCTTTTTTCGTGCTTTTTTCGAATAAATAAGATAAAATAACCTAGAATAAAAGATTAAAAAGAGGAATAATATGAAAATTCGTGGTTTTGAATTAGTTTCTAGCTTTACAGATGAAACTTTGTTACCTAAACGTGAGACAGCGCACGCAGCTGGCTATGACTTAAAGGTTGCGGTGCGTACGGTTATCGATCCAGGAGAGATTGTTCTCGTTCCAACGGGTGTTAAGGCTTATATGCAGCCGACTGAAGTGCTCTATCTTTATGACCGTTCATCAAATCCTCGTAAAAAAGGTTTGGTCTTGATTAACTCTGTGGGTGTCATTGACGGAGACTATTATGGCAATCCAGGGAATGAGGGACATATCTTTGCACAGATGAAGAATATTACAGACCAAGAAGTTGTTCTTGAAGTTGGGGAACGTGTAGTTCAGGCTGTCTTTGCACCATTTTTAATCGCAGATGGAGATGAGGCAGACGGAGTTCGTACTGGTGGGTTTGGATCAACTGGGCACTAAGATGAAGATTATCTTTGTACGTCATGGAGAGCCAGATTATCGTGTGTTAGAGGAGCGTTCCTATACTGGATTCGGGATGGATTTGGCGCCCTTATCTGAGAAGGGATGGCAGCAAGCTCAGGAACTGAGCAAAAATTCTTTGCTACACTCAGCTGATCTACTAGTTTCTTCTGCAGTCACAAGAGCTTTAGAAACTGCTAGCTATGTGGCTTGTGCTACTGGACTTCCTTTGAGAGTGGAGCCATTATTGCATGAATGGCAAGTCTATGAAAGTGGCGTAGAGAATTTTGAAAAAGCTCGCACTCTGTTTCTAGAAAATAATGGATCCTTACCTCCTAATAGTCCCTTTCAATATGAGACAGCTGAGGAAATGAGATCTCGGTTTCTAAAATCTATGCGCAAGTATCGAGACTATCAGACAGTCGTTGTTGTCACTCATCGAATGCTCATGCGCCAATTTGTACCAGACGAGAAGATTGATTTTTGCCAAGTGATTGAATGTGAGATAGAGATATAGAAAGAAGCACAATGAATGAGCTATAAGGATTTTCAAGCTTTTACTGCCGAGAATTGTCTAGGGTATAAGAAGATTTATGAGATCAGTATTGGAGGATTTCTTTACCTAGCATTTCTCCCTGATGCCTATCATAAAATTCTTTGCATTTCTTCAGACTACATGTCAATCATTGACAGTGAAAATGGGCAAGTAACTCCGATAGACGGGGATTACGATGAGGTAGAGTTAGTAGCCATGTGTGAGGGATATGATTCACCTATCCCTATCTCTGGTCAATACGGTGGAAATCTCCCTCTGGATAATGGCAAAGACATCAGAGTGACAATGGATAAAGACCAATCTGAAGAGTATCCCATTTTAACTATTTATTGGGGGAAAGATGAGGAAGCTAAAAGTCAAATTTATAAAGGTTATTTACCCTATATTTTTGGATTTAGTCCTGATGGTCGGTATTATGTCCATGCGGATGATGGCGGCCTTACTGTTCTGAAACAAGATAGTTGCTGACGTGAAAAGAATAAGAGATTTTATAATGAGAGGATTAGAATTATAGCTAAGAAAAAAGCGACATTTGTGTGTCAAAATTGTGAATATAATTCACCAAAGTATTTAGGACGTTGCCCTAACTGTGGAGCTTGGTCTTCTTTTATTGAAGAGGTCGAGGTTGCAGAGGTCAAGAATGCGCGTGTGTCCTTGACAGGTGAGAAAACCAAGCCTATGAAATTGGCTGAAGTAACATCTATCAATGTTAATCGAACCAAGACTGAGATGGAGGAATTCAACCGTGTACTCGGTGGGGGTGTGGTACCAGGGAGTCTCGTCCTAATTGGTGGAGATCCAGGTATTGGAAAATCAACCCTTCTCTTACAAGTATCAACCCAGCTGTCTCAAGTAGGAACAGTCCTCTATGTCAGTGGTGAGGAGTCTGCCCAGCAGATCAAACTCCGTGCAGAGCGCTTGGGGGATATTGATAGCGAGTTTTATCTCTATGCTGAGACCAATATGCAGAGCGTGAGAGCTGAGGTAGAGAGAATCCAGCCTGATTTTCTCATCATCGACTCGATTCAGACCATTATGTCTCCTGAAATTTCTGGGGTGCAAGGGTCAGTTTCTCAAGTACGAGAAGTGACGGCAGAGCTTATGCAGCTGGCTAAGACTAATAATATTGCCATCTTTATAGTCGGTCATGTGACCAAGGAAGGAACTTTGGCGGGACCTCGAATGTTGGAGCATATGGTAGATACGGTTCTTTACTTTGAAGGGGAGCGCCACCATACATTCCGTATCTTGAGAGCAGTTAAAAACCGTTTTGGTTCGACCAACGAGATTGGAATCTTTGAGATGCAGTCAGGTGGCTTGGTTGAAGTTCTTAATCCTAGTGAAGTGTTTCTGGAAGAACGCTTGGATGGAGCCACTGGCTCGTCAATCGTTGTGACAATGGAAGGAACACGTCCAATTCTTGCGGAAGTGCAGGCCTTGGTGACGCCGACCATGTTTGGAAATGCTAAGCGTACGACGACAGGGCTTGATTTCAATCGCGCTAGTCTGATTATGGCTGTTCTGGAAAAACGTGCAGGGCTTCTCTTGCAAAATCAGGATGCCTATCTCAAATCAGCTGGTGGTGTCAAATTAGATGAACCTGCTATTGACCTGGCTGTTGCAGTTGCTATTGCTTCTAGCTACAAGGACAAACCAACCAATCCTCAGGAATGTTTTGTAGGAGAGTTGGGTTTGACGGGAGAGATTCGGCGCGTAAATCGTATCGAACAACGGATCAATGAAGCCGCTAAGCTTGGATTTACAAAAATCTATGTACCAAAAAATTCCCTAACAGGTATAAAGCCACCTAAGGAAATTCAGGTGATTGGGGTGACGACTATTCAGGAAGTCTTGAAAAAAGTATTCTCCTAATCGTTTTACTCAGATTTAGATTACTAATTATTTTATTGCAAACATTTATTAAAAGTAAGGAGGAATTTCTGATGAAATTTTCTATGGACAGTCATATGCAATTTCCTTTGGTAGAGTTGTCACTCAATCAAGGAGAAACCGTCTATATCCAGCGAGGTAGCATGGTCTACCATACACCCAATGTAAGTCTCAATACCCAGCTCAATGCAAGCGGTTCTGGTTTGGGACGTTTTGTCAAAGCTGTAGGGCGTTCAATGGTTTCTGGTGAAAGTACCTTTATCACTCAAGCTGTTGCAGAGTCTGACAACGGAAACCTTGCTTTAGCACCAGATACTCCTGGTCAAGTGATTGCTCTTGAGCTAGGCGAAAAGCAGTATCGATTGAATGATGGAGCCTTTTTAGCTCTTGATGGTACAGCTTTCTATACAATGGAGCGCCAGTCTATTGGGAAAGCTCTGTTCGGAGGGCAAGGCGGTCTCTTTGTGATGACAACCCAAGGTCAGGGAACTCTTTTGGCCAATGCTTTTGGATCTATTAAGAAAATTGAGTTGCAAAACCAAGAAATAACCATTGACAATGCCCATGTGGTGGCTTGGAGTCAATCTCTGGACTATGATATCCACTTAGAAAATGGCTTCTGGCAGTCTATTGGTACAGGCGAAGGAGTGGTGAATACCTTCCGAGGGACTGGTGAGGTCTATGTACAAAGTCTCAATCTTCAGAGCTTTGCAGGCTCTCTTAATAAGTATATCCAAAAAGGTTCATAATATTAAAAAAACTAGGACAGAAACCCAAGCTAGTTGCTGGATGTCTCTGTCCCAGTTTTTTTATATGAAAGTTGACAGCTGACAAGACAAAGAAAAGATGGTAAGATAGGAGATAAATAATTTGGTGTTCAAATTATCTGGCAGACTAGAAAGTGAGTTGTCATGTCCTATTTTGAAAATTTTTTAAAAGCCAATCAAGCTTATGTAGAACTACATGGAGATTTGCATTTATCCATTAAACCCAAGACCAAGGTTGCAATCGTAACTTGTATGGATTCGCGTCTACACGTTGCGCCAGCTCTGGGGTTAGCTCTGGGAGATGCCCATATTTTACGGAATGCGGGAGGTCGAGTGACTGAGGATATGATTCGCTCGCTTGTGATTTCTCAACAACAGATGGGTACAAGAGAGATTGTAGTTCTTCATCATACAGACTGTGGGGCTCAAACCTTCAATAACGAGGATTTTCAAGAGCACTTGAAATGTGAATTGGGAGTTGATGTATCTGGGCAGGATTTTTTACCGTTTCAAGACATCGATGAGAGTGTTCGAGAGGATATGAAGTTGTTGCGAGAATGTCCCTTAATTCCAGATGATGTCATTATTTCAGGAGCTGTTTATGATGTAGATACAGGTAGTATGAGGGAGATATACTAACTTTCTATTTAAAAGTTTCTAGAGTAGCATGAAGTAGGATGAGAAGGTTGACAAGTTTTACCTTTGATATCACTAATATAAAATAGCATAAGATAAGAGTATAAAAGTCTACTCTTGTCTTATTTTTTATTGAAAAATCGAGAAAAAAGCGCTACAATGGTAGATGGAAAAATGTTGTGAAAAACACAAGTGATACATAAATACCGGAGGAAAACATGTCTTTTTCTGATTTAAAGCTGTTTGCCCTTTCTTCAAATAGAGAATTGGCAGAGCGTGTGGCGCAAGAGATTGGGATAGAGTTGGGAAAATCGACTGTTCGTCAATTTTCAGACGGAGAAATTCAAGTTAATATCGAAGAATCTATCCGTGGAAAACACGTCTTTATTCTACAATCAACTAGCTCACCAGTAAATGATAATCTACTTGAGATTTTGATCATGGTAGACGCTTTGAAGCGTGCCAGTGCAGAATCTGTCAACGTTGTTATGCCTTATTATGGTTATGCACGTCAGGATAGAAAAGCTAGAGCGCGTGAGCCAATCACTTCAAAACTCGTTGCAAATATGCTTGAAGTAGCTGGAGTTGATCGTTTGTTGACGATTGATTTGCACGCTGCACAGATTCAAGGGTTCTTTGATATTCCGGTGGATCACTTGATGGGTGCTCCATTGATTGCGGATTACTTTGAGCGTCGTGGCATGGTTGGTTCCGACTTTGTCGTTGTCAGCCCGGACCACGGTGGGGTGACTCGTGCTCGTAAATTAGCAGAATTTTTGAAAACTCCAATTGCCATTATCGACAAGCGTCGTAGTGTAGACAAGATGAATACTAGTGAAGTTATGAATATCATTGGTAAGGTAGAAGGTAAGACTTGTATCTTGATTGATGATATGATTGATACAGCTGGAACTATTTGTCATGCGGCTGATGCTCTAGCAGAAGCAGGAGCTGTTGAAGTTTACGCAAGTTGTACGCACCCAGTTCTTTCTGGTCCAGCTATGGAGAACATCCAAAAATCAGCTATTAAAAAATTGGTTGTTTTGGACACTATCTATCTTCCAGAAGAACGTTTGATTGATAAGATTGAACAAATCTCTATTGCCCATCTTTTAGGCGATGCTATTGTACGTATCCATGAAAAACGTCCTCTTTCTCCATTATTTAGTATCGAGAAAAAAATCTAAACTTTCACTTGAATAAACGAATTTCCTAGCAGACTTTTCTCTTGCTAGGAAATTTTTTGTAGCCAACAACTGCAAGCCTTTTCAAAATGTGCTATACTGATGAAAAGGAGGGTTTCTATGACTCAAGAATTTATCAATCCAAGTGATGGTGTGGTCCGTCAGTATCTAGCAACCAGTAAAACTCTAGCTGTAGTAGGCTTATCCGATCGTGAGGAAACAACTAGCAATCGAGTGACTAAAGAAATGCAGGCTCGTGGCTATAAAATCATTCCAGTTAACCCTAAAGCTGTAGGTAGCGAGATTCTGGGAGAAAAGGCTTATGCCAGTCTAGCTGAAATTCCTTTCCCTGTAGATATCGTCAATGTATATCGTCGTAGTGAATTTTTACCGGATGTAGCACGAGACTTTCTCAAGGCGGATGCCAAGATCTTCTGGGCACAACTAGGGCTTGAAAGTTTGGAAGCAGAAGAAATCTTGCGTGCTGGAGGATGCGATGACATCGTGATGAATCGTTGCATCAAGAGAGAACATACACGTTTAATTCTTGAACAATAAAAAGGTAGCTGATGGGCTACCTTTTGTGTTGNGTTTGGAAGCAGAAGAAATCTTGCGTGCTGGAGGATGCGATGACATCGTGATGAATCGTTGCATCAAGAGAGAACATACACGTTTAATTCTTGAACAATAAAAAGGTAGCTGATGGGCTACCTTTTGTGTTGTACTCAATGAAAATCAAAGAGCAAACTAGGAAACTAGCCGCAGGCTGTACTTGAGTACGGCAAGACGACGTTGACGTGGTTTGAAGAGATTTTCGAAGAGTATTAGAAAATACCGATGAGTAATTGCATGCCAAGGCTAGTCAGGATGATAGCGATCCAGCAAAGGGCTCCAAGAAGAATGGATTTTCCACTGGATTTGATCATAGCAATGAGGTTGGTTTTGAGACCAATAGCACTCATAGCCATGATGATGAGGAATTTGGAGAGTTGTTTGAGAGGTGAAAAGAAGCTATTGCTAACACCAAAAGAAGTAAGGACGGTGGTTAGCAGAGAAGCTAGGATAAAGTAGAGAATGAAAACGGGGAAGATTTTTTTAAGCTTCACTCCTTGGTTGTTGCCTTGTTGACGGCTTTGCCAATAGGAGAGGAAGAGAGTGATAGGGATAATAGCCAGGGTGCGTGTCAGTTTGACAATAGTGGCAGACTCAAGAGTGTTGCTATTGTAAAGACTATCCCAAGCGCTAGCTGTGGCTGTTACAGAGGAAGTATCGTTGACCGCAGTACCCGCAAAGAGAGCAAAACCTTCGTTGGAAAGATGAAGCCAAGAACCTAGAGTCGGAAAGATAAGAGCTGCCAAGACATTGAAGAAAAAGATAACAGAAATGGCTTGGGCTACTTCTTTTTCCTTGGCGTGAATAACAGGAGCAGTCGCTGCAATGGCAGAACCGCCACAGATAGAAGATCCAACTCCAATCAATGTAGCTAGCTTTGTATCCAGATTAAAAAAGCGTTGGAAAAAGAAAGCTATAATCAAGGCTATAGAAATGGTAGAAAGGATAACTGGGAGAGAAGACTTTCCAACTGCGAAAACTTGTGAGATATTGAGTCCAAAGCCCAGTAAGATGACTGCGTATTGGAGCAATTTTTTGGAGCTATAAGTCAAGCCGGCTTCCAGTTGTGTATAGGAAGTGAGAAAGGGATGGAGAATCATTCCGATAAAAATGGCGAAAACAGGTGCTCCCACAACAGGCAGAAAGCCTCCTAAAACCCAAGAGATGATAGAAATGATTAGACAGGCTAACAGTCCTGCCCAATTTTTTGATAGAAATGACATAAAAACCTCCAAAAATAAATACTACTTATTATAATCTTATCTGTCAGAAAAGTAAAATAGAAAGTGGGAATAAGGTTGTAAATTAATGGAATTTTGCGGTCAGAGAGCTTTTGTAGTATAATAGATATATGTTCTTTGATCAAGGAGGATATATATGGATTTAACCAAACGCTTTAATAAACAATTAGATAAGATACAAGTTTCCTTGATTCGTCAATTTGACCAGGCTATTTCAGAGATTCCTGGAGTCCTGCGATTGACCTTGGGAGAACCAGATTTTACAACGCCAGATCATGTCAAGGAAGCTGCAAAGCGAGCCATTGACCAAGATCAATCCTACTATACAGGGATGAGCGGTTTGTTGGTATTGCGTCAGGTGGCGAGTGATTTTGTAAAAGAGAAATATCAGCTAGACTACAATCCAGAGAATGAAATCTTGGTCACAATTGGTGCGACAGAGGCTCTGTCAGCTACTCTGACAGCTATTTTGGAGGAAGGAGACAAGGTTCTCTTGCCGGCCCCTGCCTATCCTGGTTATGAGCCAATTGTCAATCTAGTTGGGGCTGAGATTGTCGAGATTGATACAACTGAGAATGGTTTTGTCTTGACTCCTGAGATGTTGGAAAAGGCAATTTTGGAGCAGGGGGACAAGCTTAAGGCAGTTATTCTCAACTATCCAGCCAACCCTACAGGAATTACTTATAGTCGCGAGCAATTAGAAGCCTTGGCAGCTGTTTTACGTAAGTATGAGATTTTCGTAGTCTGTGATGAAGTCTACTCAGAATTGACCTATACAGGGGAAAATCATGTATCTTTGGGAACTATGTTGAGAGATCAGGCAATTATCATTAACGGTCTTTCTAAATCCCATGCCATGACAGGTTGGCGTTTAGGTTTTATCTTTGCACCAGCAAACTTCACAGCTCAACTCATCAAGAGTCATCAATATTTGGTAACTGCTGCAAACACCATGGCGCAACATGCTGCAGTAGAAGCCTTAACAGCTGGTAAAGATGATGCAGAACCCATGAAGAAGGAATATATCCAACGTCGGGACTACATTATCGACAAGATGACTAAGCTTGGGTTTGAAATCATCAAGCCGGACGGTGCTTTTTATATCTTTGCTAAGATTCCAGCAGGTTACAATCAAGATTCCTTTGCTTTTCTAAAAGATTTTGCCCAGAAGAAGGCTGTTGCCTTTATCCCTGGTGCAGCTTTTGGTCAATATGGAGAAGGTTATGTGCGCCTGTCTTATGCAGCTAGTATGGAAACTATTAGTGAAGCTATGAAACGACTTGAGGAGTACATGAGAGAAGCATGATTCAATCGATTACGAGTCAGGGTTTAGTACTTTATAATCGAAATTTTCGAGAGGATGATAAGCTTGTTAAAATCTTTACAGAACAGGCAGGCAAGCGCATGTTTTTTGTCAAACATGCCGGCCAATCCAAACTAGCTCCTGTCATTCAACCTTTAGTCTTAGCCCATTTTCTCCTAAAAATCAATGACGATGGACTTAGTTATATAGAAGATTATCATGAGGTGAAGACTTTTCCGAAAATCAATAGTGACCTCTTTGTTATGGCTTATGCGACCTACGTTGCGGCCTTGGCAGATGCGAGTTTGCAGGATAATCAAGAAGATGCTCCCCTATTTGCTTTTTTGCAAAAGACTTTAGAGCTGATGGAAGAGGGTCTGGATTATCAAGTTTTGACCAATATTTTTGAAATTCAAATATTGACACGTTTTGGAATCAGTCTCAACTTTAATGAGTGTACCTTTTGTCATCGTGTGGGGCAAGCCTTTGACTTCTCCTTCAAATACGGGGGTTGTCTTTGTCCCGATCATTACCATGAAGATGAGAAACGATGTCATTTAAATCCCAATATTCCTTATCTGCTCAATCAATTTCAAGCCATTGATTTTGAGACCTTGGAGACTATCTCACTTAAGGCCGAAATCAAGCAAGAATTGCGCAAGTTTATGGACCAAATCTACGAGGAATATGTCGGCATTCATCTGAAATCAAAGAAATTTATTGATTCCCTAGCCGACTGGGGACAACTACTGAAAGAGGAAGACAAATGAAAAAAATCGCAGTTGATGCAATGGGTGGCGATTACGCACCACAAGCTATTGTAGAGGGAGTTAATCAAGCCCTTGCTGACTTTTCAGATATTGAGATTCAACTTTACGGAGATGAAAGCAAAATCAAGCAATATCTAACAGCTACAGAGCGCGTCAGCATTATCCATACAGATGAGAAGATTGACTCAGACGACGAGCCAACAAAAGCTATCCGTAAGAAGAAAAATGCCAGTATGATTTTGGCGGCCAAGGCTGTCAAAGATGGAGAGGCAGATGCTGTTCTTTCTGCAGGGAATACAGGTGCTTTGCTAGCTGCAGGATTCTTCATCGTTGGCCGCATCAAAAATATTGATCGACCTGGATTGATGTCAACATTGCCAACTATAGATGGAAAAGGTTTTGATATGCTTGACCTTGGTGCCAATGCAGAAAATACAGCCCATCACCTTCATCAATATGCAATCCTAGGTTCCTTCTATGCTAGAAATGTTCGTGGCATTGAAAAACCTCGTGTAGGTTTGCTTAATAACGGGACAGAGAGCAGCAAGGGAGATCCACTCCGCAAGGAAGCCTATGATTTATTAGTGGCTGACGAGAGTTTGAATTTCGTCGGGAACGTGGAAGCGCGTGATTTGATGGATGGTGTTGCTGATGTAGTCGTAACAGATGGTTTCACGGGAAACGCTGTGCTCAAAGCTATTGAAGGGACTGCTATGGGTATCATGGGCTTGCTCAAAAATGCTATTGTAGGTGGTGGTCTTAGAGCCAAGCTAGGGGCTTTCCTTCTTAAGGATAACCTCAGAGGTTTGAAAAAACAGCTCAACTATTCAGATGTCGGAGGTGCGGTTCTGTTTGGTGTTAAGGCACCAGTAGTTAAGACTCATGGCTCAAGTGATGCCAAGGCTGTCTATAGCACAATACGCCAGATTCGTACCATGCTTGAGACAGATGTAGTTGCTCAAACTGCGCGTGAATTTTCAGAGGAATAAGGAGAACAATATGACAGAACAACAAATTTTTGACCGTATCGTAACCATCATTCAAGAGCGTCAAGGAGAAGACTTTGTCGTAACCGAAAACTTGAGCTTAAAGGATGATTTGGATGCTGATTCAGTAGATTTGATGGAATTTGTCCTAACCGTTGAGGATGAATTTGGAATCGAAATCGGTGATGAAGAAATTGACAACCTCCAAAGTGTCGCAGACGTATTAGCAATTATTAAAAATAGAATATAAGAAAAAGCAACATGCTGGTCATGTTGCTTTTTTGGTTGTGTGGAGTTTGAATGATTATGGTCTGGTTATCTAAATAGTCTGATTTGATTTTTTCTAAACATTTTAGATCGGAGAATACGTTTACGTTCGTAAAACATTTGATTTATGCTTGTTTTTGTGTTAGAATGAGGCCAAGCAATACGAAAGGCGAATAATAAAATGTCCAGTAAACTTATTTATACGGGAAAAGCTAAAGATATCTATACTACAGAAGACGAACATGTGATTAGGTCCGTTTATAAGGACCAGGCTACCATGCTGAATGGTGCTCGTAAAGAGACTATCGAAGGTAAAGGTGTGCTCAATAATCAGATTTCGTCTCTTATTTTTGAAAAATTGAATGCTGCGGGTGTAGCTACTCACTTTATCGAACGTATCTCTGATACAGAACAATTGAACAAGAAGGTTTCAATCATTCCTTTGGAGGTTGTGCTTCGTAACGTGACTGCGGGTTCTTTCTCAAAACGTTTCGGTGTTGAAGAAGGTTTGGACTTGAATACTCCTATCGTTGAATTTTACTACAAAAACGATGATTTGGATGACCCATTCATCAATGACGAGCATGTGAAGTTCTTGGATATTGCCAATGATGAACAAATTGCTTATATCAAGGAAGAAACACGTCGTATCAATGAATTGCTGAAAGATTGGTTTGCACAAATTGGTCTTCGTTTGATTGACTTTAAATTGGAATTCGGTTTTGATAAGGATAGCAAAATTATCTTGGCAGATGAATTTTCACCAGATAACTGCCGCCTTTGGGATGCGGAAGGGCACCATATGGACAAGGATGTTTTCCGTAGAGATTTGGGCAGTCTAACGGATGTTTATAAGGTTGTGTTAGAGAAGTTGCAAGACTTGAAATAAGTTGTTTGAAACGGAAAACCTTCGTCTTTCAAGTAAAAGGACTCAGGCTGAAAAGGTCTACTAGACCTTTTCACTCCGTCGTGATCTTGGTAGCTTGACGGATGTTTATAAGGTTGTGTTAGAGAAATTGCAGGGATTGAAGTAAAGTTATACTTGGTCGTCACTACAATCTTTAAGTAGAAATAGATAAAGGAACTAAAATGGATAAACGTATTTTCGTTGAGAAAAAAGCTGATTTTCGTGTCAAATCTGACTCTTTGGTAAAAGAATTACAACATAATCTTCAGTTGAAAACTTTGAATGATCTTCGAATTGTTCAGGTTTATGATGTCTTTGATTTGGCAGAGGACTTGTTTGCACGTGCAGAAAAACACATTTTCTCTGAGCAAGTGACCGATACTGTTTTGGATGAAGCTGAAGTGAAGGCTGATCTTGAGAAGGTTGCTTTCTTTGCTATCGAAAGTTTGCCTGGTCAATTTGATCAACGTGCAGCATCTTCACAGGAAGCTTTGCTTTTGCTTGGTAGTTCAAATGATGTAACGGTGAACACAGCACAATTGTACTTGGTCAATAAGGATATTGATGCGAATGAATTGGAAGCTGTTAAAAACTATCTCTTGAACCCAGTGGATTCTCGTTTCAAAGATATCACTGTTGGTATTGCGAAACAGGATTTCTCTGAGTCTGACAAGACCATTCCAAGCTTGGATTTCTTTGAAACTTATACGGCAGAAGATTTTGCACAGTACAAGGCTGAGCAAGGATTGGCCATGGAAGTGGATGACCTTCTCTTCATTCAAGATTACTTCAAGTCAATTGGACGTGTGCCAACTGAGACTGAGTTGAAGGTTTTGGATACTTACTGGTCTGACCACTGCCGTCACACGACTTTCGAGACTGAGTTGAAAAACATTGACTTCTCAGCTTCTAAATTTGAAAAACAATTGCAAGCGACTTATGACAAGTATATTGCCATGCGTGATGAGTTGGGACGTACAGAAAAACCTCAAACATTGATGGATATGGCGACTATTTTTGGTCGTTATGAGCGTGCCAATGGTCGTTTGGACGACATGGAAGTGTCTGATGAAATCAATGCCTGCTCAGTTGAAATTGAGGTGGATGTCAATGGTGTCAAAGAGCCATGGCTTCTCATGTTCAAAAACGAAACCCACAACCACCCAACGGAAATCGAACCTTTTGGTGGAGCGGCTACTTGTATCGGTGGTGCCATTCGTGACCCATTGTCAGGGCGTTCATATGTTTACCAAGCTATGCGTATCTCAGGTGCTGGCGATATTACAGCTCCAATTGCTGAAACTCGCGCTGGTAAATTGCCACAACAAGTGATTTCTAAAACAGCGGCTCACGGTTATTCTTCATATGGTAACCAAATCGGTCTTGCAACAACTTATGTTCGTGAATACTTCCACCCAGGTTTTGTTGCTAAGCGTATGGAGCTAGGTGCCGTTGTCGGTGCGGCTCCTAAGGAAAATGTGGTCCGTGAAAAACCTGAAGCAGGTGATGTGATTATCTTGCTCGGTGGTAAGACTGGACGTGATGGTGTCGGTGGTGCGACAGGTTCATCTAAAGTTCAAACGGTTGAATCTGTTGAAACAGCTGGTGCTGAGGTTCAAAAAGGGAATGCCATCGAAGAACGTAAGATTCAACGTCTTTTCCGTAATGGGGAAGTGACACGTCTGATCAAGAAATCAAATGACTTTGGTGCTGGTGGTGTCTGTGTGGCTATCGGTGAATTGGCTGATGGTCTTGAAATTGATCTAGACAAAGTGCCATTGAAATACCAAGGTTTGAACGGTACAGAAATTGCCATCTCTGAATCTCAAGAGCGTATGGCTGTGGTGGTTCGTCCAGAAGACGTAGACGCCTTCGTTGCTGCATGTAACAAAGAAAATATTGATGCAGTTGTCGTTGCAACAGTGACTAAAAAACCAAATCTTGTCATGCACTGGAATGGTGAAACCATCGTTGATTTGGAACGTCGTTTCCTTGATACGAACGGTGTACGTGTGGTTGTAGATGCCAAGGTGGTTGACAAGGATGTCAAGCTTCCAGAAGAACGTCAAACATCTGCTGAAACCCTTGAAGCTGATACTCTTGAAGTCTTAGCTGACCTTAACCATGCAAGTCAGAAAGGTTTACAAACCATCTTTGATAGCTCAGTTGGTCGTTCAACTGTCAATCACCCACTTGGTGGTCGCTACCAAATCACACCAACGGAAGCTTCTGTACAGAAATTGCCAGTCCAACATGGTGTAACGCATACAGCTTCTGTTATGGCGCAAGGGTTCAACCCTTATGTGGCAGAATGGTCTCCATATCATGGTGCTGCTTATGCGGTCATCGAAGCAACCGCTCGTTTGGTTGCTGCTGGTGCAAACTGGTCTAAGGCTCGTTTCTCTTACCAAGAGTACTTCGAGCGTATGGATAAACAAGCAGAGCGTTTTGGTCAACCAGTAGCAGCTCTTCTTGGATCCATTGAAGCTCAGATTCAACTTGGGTTGCCATCTATCGGTGGGAAGGACTCTATGTCTGGTACCTTTGAAGAATTGACAGTACCACCAACCTTGGTTGCTTTTGGTGTCACAACTGCAGATAGTCGTAAGGTCCTTTCTCCAGAATTTAAAGCTGCTGGTGAAAATATCTATTATATCCCAGGTCAAGCTTTGGCACAAGAAATTGACTTTGATCTTATCAAGTCTAACTTTACTCAATTTGAAGCTATCCAAGCTGACCATAAAGTAACAGCTGCATCGGCTGTCAAATATGGTGGAATCCTTGAAGCTCTTGCACTTGCGAGCTTTGGGAACCATATTGGTGCCACTGTAAGCCTTGAAAATCTTGAGACTGCCTTGACAGCTCAACTGGGTGGATTCATCTTTACATCTCCGGAAGAGATTTCAGGGGTTGCCAAGATTGGACAAACAGCAGCTGACTTTACACTTACTGTCAATGGTGTAATGCTTGATGGACAAAAACTTGACAGTGCCTTCCAAGGTAAATTAGAAGAGGTCTACCCAACGGAATTTGCACAAGCAACTGAGTTGGAAGAAGTACCTGCTGTGGCATCAGATGCTGTCATCAAAGCTAAAGAAACGGTTGAGACACCAGTGGTTTACATCCCAGTATTCCCAGGTACGAACTCTGAATACGATTCCGCTAAGGCCTTTGAAAAAGAAGGTGCAAAAGTCAACTTGGTACCATTTGTCACACTGAATGAAGAAGCTATTGTCAAGTCTGTTGACACCATGGTTGACAATATCGAAAAAGCTAACATTATCTTCTTTGCAGGTGGCTTCTCAGCAGCCGACGAACCTGATGGATCAGCTAAATTTATCGTTAATATCTTGCTTAATGAAAAAGTACGTGCAGCTATCGATAGCTTCATCGAACGTGGTGGTTTGATTATCGGTATCTGTAACGGATTCCAAGCTCTTGTCAAATCAGGTCTTCTTCCATATGGTAACTTTGAAGATGCAAGCAGTACTAGTCCAACTCTCTTCTACAATGATGCCAACCAACACGTGGCTAAGATGGTTGAAACACGTATTGCCAATACGAACTCACCATGGCTTGCTGGCGTGAAAGTTGGTGACATCCATGCCATCCCAGTATCACACGGTGAAGGTAAGTTTGTCGTGACAGCTGAGGAATTTGCAGAACTTCGTGACAATGGTCAAATCTTTACCCAATATGTTGACTTCGAAGGCAAACCAAGCATGGACTCTAAATACAATCCTAACGGATCTGTCAATGCGATTGAAGGTATCACAAGTAAGAACGGTCAAATCATTGGGAAGATGGGTCACTCAGAACGTTTCGAAGACGGTCTATTCCAAAATATTCCAGGGAATAAAGACCAATATCTCTTTGCATCAGCGGTTAAATACTTTACTGGAAAATAGGCTTTGCAGATTTTCTAATAGAGAACCATCAGTAAATGTAAAATCAAGTAGATCTAACTTACGACAATTGCAAATGATTTATTGTTGCGAGTGAAACGAGCTTCTGCCGTATCATTCCGCTCTAGTATCGTTAAGGAATGATACACAAATAAAAATTAGGTATATAAAATGACATACGAAGTAAAATCTCTTAATGAAGAATGTGGTGTTTTTGGTATCTGGGGCCACCCAGACGCTGCCAAATTGACCTATTTTGGACTCCATAGTCTTCAGCACCGTGGTCAGGAGGGGGCAGGAATCCTCTCCAATGACCAAGGGAAATTGAAGCGTCATCGTGATATGGGGCTTTTATCAGAAGTCTTCAAAAATCCTGCGAATTTGGATAAATTGACAGGAACTGGAGCGATTGGGCACGTGCGTTATGCGACTGCGGGAGAAGCTTCTGTAGACAATATCCAACCTTTCCTTTTCCGCTTTCATGATATGCAGTTTGGTTTGGCTCATAATGGGAATCTGACCAATGCAGAATCGCTCAAGCAAGAATTGGAACAAAGAGGAGCGATTTTCAGCTCAACCTCTGACTCTGAAATCTTGGCTCACCTTATTCGCCGTAGCCACAATCCAAACCTGATGGGTAAAATCAAGGAAGCGCTCAGTCTTGTCAAAGGTGGTTTTGCTTATCTCTTGATGTTTGAAGATAAGTTAATTGCAGCCCTTGACCCAAATGGGTTCCGTCCTCTGTCAATCGGGAAAATGGCTAATGGAGCAGTAGTGGTTTCATCTGAAACCTGTGCCTTTGAAGTAATCGGTGCTGAGTGGATTCGCGACGTAAAACCAGGCGAGATTGTCATTATTGATGACAATGGCATCCAGTATGACAGCTATACAAATGATACTCAGCTGGCTATCTGTTCCATGGAGTATATCTATTTTGCCCGTCCCGACTCTAACATCCATGGTGTCAATGTCCATACGGCTCGTAAGAGAATGGGAGCTCAACTGGCACGTGAGTTCAAGTATGAAGCTGATATCGTAGTCGGGGTGCCAAACTCCTCTCTTAGCGCAGCTATGGGATTTGCGGAAGAATCAGGTCTGCCAAATGAAATGGGGCTCATCAAGAACCAATATACGCAACGGACCTTTATCCAGCCGACTCAAGAATTACGCGAGCAAGGGGTTCGGATGAAATTGTCTGCCGTTTCTGGTGTGGTTAAAGGAAAACGCGTGGTTATGATTGATGACTCTATCGTGCGAGGAACAACATCTCGTCGCATTGTCCAACTTTTGAAAGAAGCGGGGGCATCAGAAGTACACGTTGCCATTGGTAGTCCTGCTCTTGCCTATCCATGTTTCTACGGGATTGATATCCAGACACGTCAGGAGTTGATTGCGGCCAATCATACAGTCGAAGAGACTCGCCAAATCATTGGTGCGGACAGCCTGACCTATCTTTCGATTGATGGCTTGATTGATTCTATCGGCATTGAAACAGATGCGCCAAATGGCGGTCTCTGTGTCGCTTACTTTGACGGTGACTACCCAACTCCTCTCTATGACTATGAAGAAGACTATCGTAGAAGTTTAGATGACAAGATCAGTTTTTACAAATAGACGGCTAAAGACTCTCGATTAAAGAAAAGGAATGAATAAAATGACGAATAAAAATGCTTATGCGCAGTCTGGTGTGGATGTTGAAGCGGGTTATGAAGTTGTTGAACGGATCAAAAAACACGTAGCACGTACGGAGCGTGCGGGTGTTATGGGAGCTCTTGGTGGTTTCGGTGGTATGTTTGACCTTTCAAAAACAGGTGTCAAAGAACCTGTTTTGATTTCAGGAACTGACGGTGTTGGCACCAAGATCATGCTTGCTATCAAATACGACAAACACGATACTATCGGTCAAGACTGTGTAGCTATGTGTGTCAATGACATCATTGCTGCAGGTGCTGAGCCCCTTTACTTCCTAGACTATGTGGCGACTGGTAAAAATGAACCAGCTAAGCTAGAACAAGTGGTTGCTGGTGTGGCAGAAGGTTGTGTACAAGCAGGTGCAGCCCTCATCGGTGGGGAAACTGCTGAAATGCCTGGTATGTATGGTGAAGACGACTATGACTTGGCTGGTTTCGCAGTCGGTGTGGCAGAAAAATCTCAAATCATCGACGGTTCAAAAGTAGCAGAGGGAGACGTCCTTCTCGGACTTGCTTCAAGCGGAATCCACTCAAATGGTTACTCGCTCGTCCGTCGTGTCTTTACCGATTATACAGGTGAGGAAGTCCTCCCAGAATTGGAAGGCAAGAGACTCAAGGAGGTTCTTCTTGAGCCAACTCGCATCTATGTCAAGGCTGTCTTACCACTCATTAAAGAGGAATTGGTGAATGGAATTGCCCACATCACAGGTGGTGGATTCATCGAAAATGTCCCACGGATGTTCTCAGATGATTTGGCTGCTGAAATTGACGAAAGCAAAGTACCAGTTCTTCCAATTTTCAAAGCTCTTGAAAAATATGGCCAAATCAAACACGAAGAAATGTTTGAAATCTTCAACATGGGTATTGGTCTCATGCTTGCGGTGAAACCAGAAAATGTTGAACGTGTCAAAGAACTTCTTGATGAACCTGTTTATGAAATAGGTCGGATTGTCAAGAAGACAGATGCAAGTGTGGTGATTAAATAATGGCTAAAAAAATTGCTGTTTTTGCTTCTGGAAATGGATCAAACTTTCAGATCATTGCAGAGCAATTTCCAGTTGAATTTGTCTTTTCAGATCATCGAGATGCCTACGTCCTTGAGCGTGCAGAAAATCTTAGAGTTTTATCCTATGCCTTCGAACTCAAGGAGTTTGAGAGCAAAGCAGACTACGAAGGAGCCATTGTCGAACTCTTAGATAAGCACCAGATTGACTTGGTTTGTCTCGCAGGCTATATGAAAATCGTTGGTCCAACCTTGCTAGCGGCTTATGAAGGCCGTATCATCAATATTCACCCAGCTTATCTGCCAGAATTTCCAGGTGCTCATGGGATTGAGGACGCTTGGAATGCAGGTGTGGACCAGTCTGGCGTGACTATTCACTGGGTGGACTCTGGTGTTGATACCGGTAAGGTCATCAAACAAGTCCGTGTACCACGCCTTGAAGGGGATACCCTTGATACTTTCGAAACTCGCATCCACGAAACAGAGTATAAGCTCTATCCAGAAGTCTTGGATAGTTTGGGAGTAGAGAGAAGATAAAAATGAAATCAGAGATGATTTTATGACAACCCCAAAGGTAGCAACTAAGGAGAAGTTTATGGGTTTATTTGATTTTTTTAAGAAGAAATCTTCTGATAAAGAGAAGCCTACTGAAGATGAAGACAAGATTGTTGTTGGATCCGAAGAAACAGATGATAGTGCTCCTGGATGGGATGCGATTGATGCAGAATTTAACCGTTTATATCCTGATCAGCCCAATCCTCGCCATTATGGAACAGTCATCAAGTATATGTTAGGTGGTCCGGATCCGCTAGATGGTATCAGTGTTTATGATGCAGGAGAGTTTTGGCATTTTGTCAGCTATGGCTTATCAGAGTTATATACAAAAGAAAGTGAAGACCCTGAGTACAGTGGTTATGGAATTGAATTGACTTTTAAGTTAAAGAAATCAACTAACGACGAAGAAGAAATTAAAAATGGCTGTGGTTTACTGCAGTATGTGGCAAGATATATTTTTCAAACAGGGACAGTGGTGTTACCAGAAGAATACATTTATACCAAGCAAACAGTAGGGATTGATGCTAAGCAGAAATCTAATCTGACAGGATTCTTGACTGCTGCTGATGATTTAGCTAATACCATTGATACTCTGCATGGAAAAGTGGAGTTTGTAACCCTGATTGGTGCGACAGATACCGAACTGCGAAGTGTTTATGAAAGTGAAACAAGTAAGCTTGAGGTCAGAAAACTATTACAAAAACTTGGAAATCAGCTTACAGACTATCATCGTCAGTCTCTAGTTTAAATGATGTGAAAGAGCCTCTTGAATCAAGGAAAGGAAGAAAAATGACTAAACGCGCACTAATTAGTGTTTCAGACAAAGCAGGCATTGTTGAATTTGCCCAAGAACTCAAAAAACTCGGCTGGGATATCATCTCAACGGGTGGGACCAAAGTTGCCCTTGATAATGCTGGGGTAGACACCATTGCCATCGATGATGTGACTGGTTTCCCAGAAATGATGGACGGTCGTGTCAAGACCCTCCACCCAAATATCCATGGCGGTCTCCTCGCTCGTCGTGACCTGGATAGTCACTTAGAAGCAGCCAAGGATAACAAAATCGAATTGATTGACCTTGTTGTGGTCAATCTTTACCCATTCAAGGAAACCATTCTTAAACCAGATGTGACTTATGCGGATGCCGTTGAAAACATCGATATCGGTGGTCCATCTATGCTTCGTTCAGCAGCTAAAAACCACGCTAGCGTAACAGTTGTTGTAGACCCTGCTGACTATGCTGTTGTCCTTAACGAATTGGCAGCTAATGGCGAAACAAGCTACGAAACTCGCCAAGGTTTGGCGGCTAAGGTTTTCCGTCATACAGCGGCTTACGATGCCTTGATTGCAGAATACTTCACAGCTCAAGTGGGTGAAACAAAGCCTGAAAAACTCACTTTGACTTATGACCTCAAGCAACCAATGCGTTACGGTGAGAACCCTCAACAAGACGCAGACTTCTACCAAAAAGCCTTGCCAACGGATTACTCCATTGCATCAGCTAAACAGCTTAACGGTAAGGAATTATCCTTCAACAATATCCGTGATGCTGACGCTGCCATTCGTATTATTCGCGATTTCAAAGCACGTCCAACAGTTGTGGCTCTCAAACACATGAACCCATGTGGGATTGGTCAAGCTGATGACATCGAGACTGCTTGGGACTACGCTTATGAGTCTGACCCAGTTTCTATCTTTGGTGGGATTGTCGTTCTCAACCGTGAGGTGGATGCTGCGACAGCTGAGAAGATGCACGGTGTTTTCCTTGAAATCATCATCGCACCAAGCTATACGGATGAAGCGCTAGCTATTTTGACCAATAAAAAGAAAAACTTGCGGATTCTGGCCTTGCCATTTGACGCACAAGATGCTAGTGAGGTAGAAGCAGAATACACAGGTGTTGTTGGTGGACTCCTCGTTCAAAATCAAGACGTGGTCAAAGAAAGCCCAGCTGACTGGCAAGTGGTAACCAAACGCCAACCAACTGAGACAGAAGCGACTGCCCTTGAGTTTGCATGGAAAGCCATCAAGTATGTCAAATCAAACGGAATCATCGTGACTAATGATCACATGACACTTGGCGTTGGCCCTGGTCAAACCAACCGCGTGGCATCCGTCCGTATTGCCATTGACCAAGCTAAAGATCGCCTTGACGGTGCTGTCCTTGCTTCGGATGCCTTCTTCCCATTTGCGGATAATGTGGAAGAAATCGCAAAAGCAGGTATCAAGGCTATCATCCAGCCAGGTGGATCAGTCCGTGACCAAGAGTCTATCGAAGCTGCTGATAAATACGGCTTGACTATGGTCTTCACAGGCGTGAGACATTTTAGACATTAAGAAAATAAAAGGGAAGAAAACAGTTTCTTTCCTTTTTTTGCTTTAAAAGCGAAACGAAACAAGATTAAAACGAACGTTTATGGTATAATATTAGTAAATAATTCGCAAAAGAGGTTGAAAGATGAAGCTGTTAGTTGTCGGCTCGGGTGGCCGTGAACATGCCATTGCTAAGAAGTTGCTTGAGTCAAAAGACGTTGAAAAAGTCTTTGTAGCTCCTGGGAATGACGGGATGACTCTGGATGGTCTGGAATTGGTAAATATCTCTATTTCCGAACATTCTAAATTGATTGAGTTTGCAAAAGCCAACGATATTGCTTGGTCCTTCATTGGTCCAGATGACGCCCTTGCGGCTGGGATTGTGGATGAGTTCAATGCAGCTGGTCTCAAAGCCTTTGGTCCGACTAAAGCTGCGGCTGAGCTTGAGTGGTCCAAGGATTTTGCTAAGGAAATCATGGTCAAATACGATGTTCCGACAGCAGCCTATGGGACCTTCTCAGATTTCGAGGAAGCCAAGGCCTATATCGAAGAAAAAGGCGCTCCAATCGTAGTCAAGGCAGACGGTTTGGCCCTTGGGAAAGGTGTCGTCGTTGCGGAGACAGTCGAGCAAGCAGTAGAAGCCGCTCACGAGATGCTTTTGGACAATAAATTCGGCGACTCAGGTGCGCGTGTGGTCATCGAGGAATTCCTTGACGGAGAAGAGTTCTCTCTCTTTGCCTTTGTCAATGGCGACAAGTTCTACATCATGCCAACGGCTCAGGACCACAAACGTGCTTATGATGGCGACAAGGGGCCCAACACTGGTGGAATGGGTGCCTATGCGCCAGTTCCTCACTTGTCACAGAGCGTGGTTGACACAGCGGTTGACACCATTGTCAAGCCAGTCCTCGAAGGCATGATCAAAGAAGGTCGTCCTTATCTTGGTGTACTTTATGCCGGTCTTATCTTGACAGCTGATGGGGCCAAAGTCATCGAGTTCAACGCTCGTTTTGGAGATCCTGAAACGCAAATCATCTTGCCTCGTTTGACATCTGACTTTGCACAAAATATTACGGATATCCTCGATGGCAAGGAGCCAGCTATTACTTGGACGGATAAGGGTGTGACACTAGGTGTGGTTGTAGCTTCAAACGGCTACCCACTCGCTTATGAGAAGGGTGTCAAGCTTCCAGCCAAGACAGAAGGCGACATCATCACTTACTATGCCGGAGCTAAATTTGCTGAAAATGGGAAAGACCTTCTTTCAAACGGAGGCCGTGTTTACATGCTGGTTACCACAGCTGATACCGTCAAAGACGGCCAAAACATTATCTACAACCAACTCAACAAACAAAATACAGAAGGCCTCTTCTACCGAAACGATATCGGTAGCAAAGCAAACAAATAATCAGCGGCTGTAGGTCGTAAAAGGCGAGCGAAAGCGAGCTAGTATAGGATAATCGTCGCAGTAGTGGAACTCCTAGTAGCAGAGCTACTAGGAGCGGAAAACTGGAGACTCAGGCTCCAGTTTTAGTAATGGAACGCCATAGGCGGTCGCTTACGTCCGCACTACAATAGACGATTATCAAAAAAGGAGAATAAATGAAACCAGTAATTTCCATTATCATGGGCTCAAAATCCGACTGGGCAACCATGCAAAAAACCGCTGAAGTCCTAGACCGCTTCGGTGTAGCCTACGAAAAGAAAGTTGTTTCCGCACACCGTACACCGGACCTCATGTTCAAACATGCCGAAGAAGCACGTAGCCGTGGTATCAAGGTTATCATCGCAGGTGCAGGTGGCGCTGCTCACTTGCCAGGGATGGTAGCTGCCAAAACAACCCTTCCTGTCATCGGTGTACCAGTCAAATCACGTGCGCTTAGTGGCGTGGATTCTCTTTACTCGATTGTTCAGATGCCGGGTGGCGTACCAGTCGCAACTATGGCGATCGGTGAAGCGGGTGCGACCAATGCGGCCCTCTTTGCCCTCCGTCTCCTTTCAGTAGAGGATCAGGCTATTGCGACAGCATTGGCAGATTTCGCAGAAGAACAAGGAAAAATCGCAGAGGAGTCGACGAATGAGCTCATCTAAAACAATCGGAATTATCGGTGGTGGTCAGCTGGGTCAGATGATGGCCATTTCTGCTATCTACATGGGGCACAAGGTTATCGCGCTGGATCCTGCTGCGGATTGCCCGGCCTCTCGCGTGGCGGAAATCATCGTGGCGCCTTATAACGATGTAGACGCCCTCCGTCAGTTGGCTGAGCGTTGCGATGTTCTCACTTATGAATTTGAAAATGTTGATGCTGACGGTTTGGATGCCGTTATCAAAGACGGTCAGCTCCCACAAGGAACAGACCTACTTCGCATTTCCCAAAACCGGATTTTTGAGAAGGACTTTCTTTCCAATAAGGCTCAAGTCACTGTGGCCCCATACAAGGTCGTGACTTCAAACCAAGACTTGGCAGATATTGACCTATCGAAAAACTATGTTCTCAAGACTGCGACTGGTGGCTATGATGGGCATGGACAAAAGGTCATTCGCTCAGAAGCAGATTTAGAAGAAGCTTATGCACTAGCGGATTCAGCAGACTGTGTATTGGAAGAATTTGTCAATTTCGACCTTGAAATTTCTGTCATTGTATCAGGAAATGGCAAGGACGTGACAGTTTTTCCAGTTCAGGAAAATATCCACCGCAACAACATTCTGTCTAAGACCATTGTGCCTGCTCGCATTTCAGAAAGTCTAGCTGAGAAAGCTAAAACTATGGCAGTGCGAATCGCTGAACAGTTGAACCTGTCTGGAACCCTTTGCGTGGAAATGTTTGCGACAGCTGATGACATCATTGTCAATGAAATTGCGCCACGTCCACACAATTCTGGCCACTACTCAATTGAAGCCTGTGACTTCTCCCAGTTTGATACCCATATCTTAGGTGTTCTCGGAGTACCGCTTCCAGCTATCAAACTGCATGCCCCAGCTGTCATGCTCAACGTACTTGGTCAGCATGTCGAGGCTGCTGAACAATATGTCACAGAAAATCCAAGCGCCCACCTCCACATGTATGGTAAAATAGAAGCGAAGCACAACCGCAAGATGGGACATGTGACTTTGTTTAGTGATGTACCGGATGAGGTTGAGGAATTTGGGAAAGAAGAGTTTGATTAAAAATTATGGGATTATTTAATTTTGGAAAACCAAAAGATGAAATATTAGAAGCTAAGTTACAAAAACTTACCGATGATATTGAAATAAAAAAGGTAGATTTAGCCAAATTAGAGCAACAAATAAAAAAAGGGAAAGAAGTAATCTCGCTAGATACTGAACTTGCCCAGAAGAGAAATGAGTTAGCTCAATTAAACGAGGAAATTGCCGTCGCAAATGGCAATCTAAATTTGCAGGAATTTGGTTTCTTTGAAAGACAATATAGCTTTTCTGATAGTACAAAGTATAAAGATAAATTAGATTCTTTAAGAATGCAACAAAAATCCATGGTTAAAAATGGAACTGCTGGAAGAATAATCACTCCTATGCTCTTAGATAATAGTAAAAGTAAAGGAAAGGCTATGCAGAATCAACTAATTAAAGCAGCTTTAAGAGGCTTTAATGGTGAGGCTGATGCTCTTTTAGTCAAGATTTCAGTGGTAAATGTTGACAATAAAATTAAAGCTTTAAGAAAAGTGTTTGAACAGTTAAATAAAATGTATGCACGGAATTTAATTGAAATCACTTATCCATATTTAGACTTGAAAATTGAAGAGCTACGTTTAGCAGCTGAGTACGAACTTCAGAAACAAGAAGAAAAAGAGTTACTTCGTGAACAACGGGAAAAGGAACGAGAGGATAAAAAACTTCAAGCTGAGATTAAAGCGAAACGAAAACAATTGGAGAAGGACAGAGATCACTTTAAGAATATGGTTGCCAAGGTAACAGAGTTACTGAAAGAAGCAAAAAATGATGAAGTAGATGAACTCAAACGCCAATTAGCTGAATATCAGGACAAACTATCTGAATTAGATGAAATTGAAGAAGATATTGATTATAGAGAAGGCCATGCAACGGCAGGATATGTATATGTAATATCTAACATAGGTTCTTTTGGTGAAGACGTATATAAAATTGGAGTAACTCGCCGTTTAGAGCCATTGGAACGAATTAGGGAATTGAGCAGTGCATCTGTACCATTCCAATTTGATGTCCATGCGTTGATATTTAGTGAGGAAGCATTTGCACTGGAAACAGAATTGCACAATCAACTTGCTAATTATAAAGTAAATAAGGTGAATGGACGAAAAGAGTATTTCAAAGTTTCCTTTGAAGAAATTAGAAATATTCTAGCAACCCATAAAGAATTAACGGTAGAGCTGAATGAAGATGCTGAAGCATTTGAATACAGGCAAACCAAAGCTATTGAAGATAAACAGTTATAATAAGTATCCCTTACTTGCTAACTGATGTGAAACATCAAAAGAAAGGAAAAAAACAATGATCGAACGTTACTCTCGTCCTGAGATGGCGAATATTTGGAGTGAAGAAAATAAATACCGTGCTTGGCTTGAGGTGGAAATCTTGGCTGACGAGGCATGGGCTGAGTTGGGGGAAATCCCTAAGGAAGATGTGGCTTTGATTCGTGAAAAAGCGGACTTTGACATTGACCGTATTTTGGAAATCGAGCAAGAGACTCGTCACGATGTGGTTGCCTTCACGCGTGCGGTTTCTGAGACGCTTGGTGAAGAGCGTAAGTGGGTTCACTATGGTTTGACGTCTACTGACGTGGTCGACACTGCCTACGGTTACCTCTACAAGCAGGCCAACGATATCATCCGTCGTGACCTTGAAAACTTCACTAACATCATCGCTGATAAGGCTAAGGAGCACAAGTTCACCATCATGATGGGTCGTACGCACGGTGTGCACGCTGAGCCGACAACATTTGGTCTTAAATTGGCGACTTGGTACAGCGAAATGAAACGCAACATCGAGCGTTTCGAGCATGCAGCTGCTGGTGTCGAAGCTGGTAAGATTTCTGGTGCAGTTGGGAACTTTGCAAACATTCCACCATTTGTTGAAAAATACGTCTGCGACAAGCTTGGTATCCGTGCTCAAGAAATCTCTACACAGGTCCTTCCTCGTGACCTTCACGCTGAGTACTTTGCAGTTCTTGCGAGCATTGCGACTTCTATTGAACGCATGGCAACGGAAATCCGTGGTCTGCAAAAGTCTGAGCAACGTGAAGTGGAAGAATTCTTTGCCAAAGGTCAAAAAGGGTCTTCAGCGATGCCTCACAAGCGCAATCCAATCGGTTCTGAAAACATGACAGGACTTGCGCGTGTTATCCGCGGTCACATGGTGACAGCCTATGAGAATGTTGCTCTATGGCACGAACGTGATATCTCTCACTCATCAGCTGAGCGTATCATCACACCAGATACGACTATCTTGATTGACTACATGCTCAACCGTTTTGGAAATATCGTCAAGAACTTGACTGTCTTCCCAGAAAACATGATCCGCAACATGAATTCTACGTTTGGTCTTATCTTTAGCCAACGTGCCATGTTGACCTTGATTGAAAAAGGTATGACGCGTGAGCAAGCTTACGACCTTGTTCAACCGAAGACGGCCCAATCATGGGATAATCAAGTAGACTTCAAACCACTTCTTGAAGCAGATCCAGAGGTAACATCACGTTTGACTCAAGAAGAAATCGACGAAATCTTCAACCCAACTTACTACACCAAACGAGTGGATGAAATTTTCGAACGCATTGGTTTGGGTGACTAATCATAAAATAAAAAAGCGAGATTGAATCTCGCTTTTTATTTGTGCTTATACTCAATGAAAATCAAAGAGCAACCTAGGAAGCTCGCCGCAGGCTGTACTTGAGTACGGCAAGGTGAAGCTGACGTGGTTTGAATTCGATTTTCGAAGAGTATTAATCTTTTTTCTTGCTAAGTCCATATGCTGTGAGTGCAGCCATCAAACCTGTAGCAATCAACCATTCTGAACCTTGGCTTCCTGTCTCAGGAAGTTTATTTTCTTTTGCCACAGGAGCTGGGGCTTGAGGAAGAGCTTTGTTTTCCTCGGCAGGAACAGTTGCTGGAGCTGGTTTACTTGGAATTTCTAATTTTGGTTTTTCTTCTGCAACAGGAGCTGGCACATTTGGAATCTCTAGTGCTGGTTTGTCTTCCGCAACAGGAGCTAGTCCTTTTTCGTCTCCCACATGTGTTACAGGAGTCCCAACTTCGATGATTTGAGTAACTGGTTCTTGAGCAACAACACTAGTAACCAATGTTTTCACTTCGCTTCCGTCAGCAGCAGTAGACACAGAATAGAAATGACTACGACGTCCTTTAACACCTTCAGTTACGACACGAGTTTCTCCCTTAGGTAAGGCATCAGTTTCACGAGTGATAGTTGTAAACGGAATTTCTTCGTCCTCGATGACAACACGTGGTTTGGCATCTGCAACAGGAGCAACTCCTTCTTCATCTCCCACATGTGTTACAGGAGTTCCAACTTCGATGATTTGAGTAACTGGTTCTTGAGCGACAACGCTAGTGACCAATGTTTTCACTTCGCTTCCGTCAGCAGCAGTAGACACAGAATAGAAATGACTACGACGTCCCTTAACACCTTCAGTTACGACACGAGTTTCTCCCTTAGGCAATGCATCAGTTTCACGAGTGATAGTTGTAAACGGAATTTCTTCGTCCTCGATGACAACACGTGGTTTGGCATCTGCAACAGGAGCAACTCCTTCTTCATCTCCCACATGTGTTACAGGAGTTCCAACTTCGATGATTTGAGTAACTGGTTCTTGAGCGACAACGCTAGTGACCAATGTTTTCACTTCGCTTCCGTCAGCAGCAGTAGACACAGAATAGAAATGACTACGACGTCCCTTAACACCTTCAGTTACGACACGAGTTTCTCCCTTAGGCAATGCATCAGTTTCACGAGTGATAGTTGTAAACGGAATTTCTTCGTCCTCAATCACAACACGTGGTTTGGCATCTGCAACAGGAGCAACTCCTTCTTCGTCGCCGACATGAGTGACAGGAGTTCCAACTTCAACAACTTGGTTGACAGCTTCTTTTGTGACTTTGCTTTCAAGAACTGTTTCAGTTTCCTTACCATTTTCAGTAGTAACTGAGACGTAGATTGTACGTTCACCTTTGGCACCTTCAGTGACAACTTTTTCTTGTCCTGCTGGAAGGTTAGGATTTTCCTTCTTGACAGTTTCAAATGGGATTTCTTCCGTTCTTGTGATAAGCTCTGGTCGGTTTTCAACGTTGGCAGCAACTTCATTTTCATCAAGGCTTCCTGAGTGAGTTGCAGCTGGTTTGAGACCAAGTCTTGCTGCCTTAAGGTTAGCTACAAGTGTATTCAACTCAGCTTGTTTATTTCGGTTGAGATTGTAGTTTAGTGCTTCTTTAGCAGCCTTGAGAGCATCGAGACTTTCTGTGCTATATCCTTCTAAGTTTTCAGGGATTTGAGCAAGTTCCTCGCGAAGAGCCTTGTAGTCAGCACGGAAGTAGTCTTTGTTGTGATCTGCAAATGCAGTCATGAGCTCAAAGATTTCTTCTTCTTTGTACTCAGCGCTTGGTCTATCTGCCCAGATAGCTACCATACTACCAACAGTAGGTAGATCAACCTCAGGATATTTAGTTGAAGCTAGCTGGTTGAATGGAGTTTTTTCAGTGTTTTCGATAGCTTTCTTGAGGAAGCCTCCACCATCTTCAGGTTTTTGACCGAGGATATAGTACCAATCTCCGTTAGTGTTAAGGAACTTATACCCCTTGCTTGCTAGATATTGAGGAGATGCAAGGTTATAACCCCACCAACCTTTAGACCAGTAAGAGATGATAACATCTTTATCAAACTCAACATCGTCCTTATCTTCATAGTAGAAACCATCGTTAAAGGCCATTGGTTGCAGACCTTTTTCTTTAGCCATGGCAGCTAGACCATTAGCATAATCTGCAAACTTACCATAGAGTCCATACCACTTGAGGTAGTACCAACCTTGAGCGTTAGTAGCGTCGTTGGCATACTCATCTGTACCATAGTTAAAGATCTTAGTCTTGCCTGCAAAGAAGTCCATGTATTTGCCGATAAGGGCTTTTGTAAAGTTCATTGCTTCTTCGTTTTCAAGGTCCATGGTTGTTTTTGAAACCTTGTCAAAGTTAGCTTGAGGGTTTGCAATGCCCAATTTTTCCATAGCGACAAGCATAGCATCCATGTGGCCAGGACTGTTGATGGCAGGGATGATTCCAATGCCTCTATCCTTAGCATATTGGATAAGCTCAGTGATTTCAGCCTGGCTCAGAGTTGTTCCATTTGGATCGTCGTAGTAAGATTTTGTTCCTTCAATGATGGCGTTTTTCACATCGTCACTTGCATAGGTCTTGCCGTTTGCAGTGATCGTCATGTCATCCAAGAGGAAGCGAAGTCCATCATTTCCAAGGAGGAGATGAAGGTCAGAGTAACCAAGTTCGCTGGCTTTATCTACGATACGTTTGAGTTGGTCTAGAGTGAAGTATTTACGTCCAGCATCGATTGAGATAACCTTGTTTTTGGCAAGTTTTTCAACTTCACGTTTGGCATCTTCTTCTTTTTGAGCTTCTGGTGTGAAGGTTAAGTTGCTAACGGCTTCTTGGAGTTTTGCAATTGCTTGGTCAATGCTATCTTGTTCAGCACGGCTAAGGTTGCTATCCAGAGAGCGAATAGCTTTTTCAGCTTCTTTAACGGCAGCAATACTTTCTGCAGTATAGCGACTAAGGTCAGTTGGCACTTCTTTAAGAGCTTGTTCAGCAGACTCGTAGTCAGCGGCGAAATATTCAGCATTTGAGTTTGCGAATTGACGCATGAGTTTGAAGAGGCGAGATGGAGAGTAGCGGGCAGATGGAGTATCAGCCCAAGCAGCTACCATACCACCGATGATAGGAATATCAGCTCCTTCAGTTTTTGGAACTGAAGTAATCGGTGTGCTCTTAATACCGTTCAAACCTTGGTCTAGGTTATACCAACCCTGTCCATCAGCATTACGGCCGAGAACGTAGTACCAAGCATCGTTAGTATTGAGGATTTCGTGCCCTTTTTCAGATAGAAGTTTAGATGAGGCAACATCATAACCGCCCCAACCACCAGTCCACATAGACACGATGATGTCTTTGTCAAAGGTACCAAAAGTAGTATCACTATTATAGTAGATACCGTCGTTGAAGGCCATTGGTTTCAGACCGTGAGATTTGACAATACGAGCTAGGTCATTAGCATAGGCGATGAATTTATCATAACCCTTGTCTGGGAAACCATCTTCTGGATACCATTTATAGGCTTGAAGTACACTCCATCCTTTGGCATTAGTAGCATCGTTAGCATACTCATCTAAACCGATGTTAAAGATTTCAGACTTGCCAGCAAAGTAAGCAGCGTATTTATCAATCAAGGCTTTTGTAAAGGCAACAGCCTTTTCGTTGTCAAGGTCAACTGTACGTTCTGATTCTTTACCAAAGTAGTTGAAGTTAGGTTTTTCAATGCCAAGTTCTTTCATGGCGTTAAGGATAGCATCCATATGACCTGGGCTATTGACTGTTGGGATAAGTCCAATTCCTTTATCCTTAGCATAACCAATCAAGTCGGTCATTTCACTTTCAGTTAGATGATTACCGTTTGGATCATTGTAGTAAGCATTGGTTCCATTTTCAACAGCACGTTTGACATCATCGCTTGCGTAAGTTTTGTCACCTACAGTTAGAGACATATCATCAAGCATGAAGCGCAAGCCATCATTTCCGACTAAAAGGTGAAGATCAGTATAGCCATAGTGTTTGGCTTTGTCGATGATTTCTTTCAGTTGGTCTGGAGAGAAGTATTTACGTCCGGCATCGATAGAAACAATTTTCTTTTTAGCCAGTTTTTCATTCACTTGAGCTGCTCGTTCTGTAGCGACTGCGGGTGCTTCGACCTTAGCAACTTCTTTGTTTTCTTCTTTTTCTTTTTCAGATTCTGTCTTCTTAGCTTCTTCAGTAATTTCTGCCTTAGCTGGAGTTTCTTCTGCTGTGACTGGTTCTGCTACGGCAGGTGCAGGAGCAACTTCAACTTTTGGAGCTTCAGTATTTGCTACTGGAGTAGCTGGAGTAGCATTTTCTGTTGTTGGAGCAGTCTCGAGTTTTTCTTCACTCCTTGGTGGAGTGACTTCTCCAGTGGTTTGGACAGCAGGCTGATTTTCTGTTGGAGCAGGCACGACTCCGTCGGCAGCAACGGCTTGAGCCTGAAAGGCAAAGCCGATCAATACAGAAGCTGCTCCGATTGCATATTTACGAATAGAGAAGCGCTGTTTATTTTCTGGTTTCATTAAAAAACCTCCCCTTTTATATTTTTGATAGCGTTTTCACATACTAACTCTATTGTATGTTCTAACTAAAATAAAGTCAAGTTTTTGAGGAAATTACTATAAAAAATAGAATAATTTATAAATTAAGATATATTTTTCTAATTTTGACTATTTTTTAGTAAAAAGGTTACTAATTATAGAATTGCTTGAAATGCTATTCTCAGGGAAGGGAGCTGATGCTATAATGGGTATATAAAAACCCTGAGACAGTTGCCTCAGGATTTTTATAAATTAGTGACCACGGTCACAAGAAATGAATTTAATTTTGTAGAAATCAGAACGTTTATAAGTTTCGATGTATTCCAAAACTTGACCAGTTGCTTCAAGCTGAGTTGTCTTAGTTTGGAAAACAGTTGGGAATTTAGTGTCGATTCCTAAAATAGAAGCGGCATGTTTTGGAGTCGGAAATACAATTTCGTTAATTTCTTCAAAATGCTCGTCATTCATGTGAATGTGGTAGTCCAATTTGAAACGAGTATAGATAGAACTATAGTATTCAAGATTTGGATAGTTGGCATTGATATATTGTTCAGGAATGTATGAATTGTGATAGATATAGGTAACGCCATTTGTTTCACGAACACGTTCAATCTTATAATAGAATTGATCGCCGCGTAGGCCAAGTTTTTCTAAATATTTAAGATCGTTCCCACGTTCGATAGAAAGAACAGTTACTTTATCATCTTTGGTTTCGAAGATTTCCACATCAGAAAATTCAACGAGTTTGTGTTTACGTGCACGAGCCACGAAGGTTCCTTTCCCTTGCTGGCGGACGATATATCCGTCTTTGGCAAGGTCGTTCAAGGCGCGGACTACTGTGATTGAACTAACATCATACATGGAAATCAATTCTGCTTCAGTGTAAAACTTGTCTCCACTAGCGAATTGACCAGAAATGATCTTATTTTTCAATTCATCTTTAATGTATTGATACTTTGGAATTGCCATATTTTCACCTCATTTTTTTCCTTCTCCACTTATCATTTTAACATAAATTCTAAAAAATAGCTGAAAAGCACTTAAAAAAATTAAAATATCAGAATAAGAATTTAGGATAGATATAAATAATTCGTGTTTTGTCCTGTATTTTTGCTCTTCAATCAGAATGTTGATTTTATAGGATTTGAGAAGAGTTTTAGAAAAGATTCAGTAAAAAAATAGAAAAATTTTAAAGAAAATTTCAAAAAGTATTGACATTAATCCCCGATTAGTTTATAGTTGATATAACAATACATGAAAGCGCAAACTTTTCGCTTTTAGGGGAGGAAGAATGGCAAGATTTGAAATTAAAGATGATTTCTATCTGGATGGGAAACCATTCAAGATTTTGTCTGGCGCCATTCACTATTTTAGAGTTCCTGCGGAAGATTGGCATCATTCATTGTATAACCTCAAGGCACTAGGTTTCAATACGGTTGAGACTTATGTTGCTTGGAACATGCATGAACCTGCTGAAGGTAACTTTAACTTTGAAGGCAATCTTGATTTAGAGAGATTTCTTCAAACTGCACAAGATTTGGGCTTATATGCAATTGTACGTCCTTCTCCATTTATCTGTGCAGAATGGGAATTCGGTGGTTTACCAGCATGGCTCTTGACCAAGGATATGAGAATACGGTCATCTGACCCAGCTTTCATTGACATGGTTGGTCGCTACTATGATCAGTTGCTTCCACGTCTAGTTCCGAGATTATTGGAAAACGGTGGGAATATTCTCATGATGCAAGTCGAAAATGAGTACGGATCCTATGGCGAGGATAAGACCTACTTGAGGGAAATTCGACATTTGATGGAAGAACGAGCAGTTACTTGTCCGCTTTTCACATCAGATGGACCATGGCGAGCAACTCTTAAGGCTGGAACCTTAATTGAGGATGATCTCTTTGTGACAGGGAACTTTGGTTCCAAGGCTGCTTATAATTTCTCGCAGATGCAAGAATTCTTTGATGAGCACGGCAAGAAATGGCCACTCATGTGTATGGAATTCTGGGATGGATGGTTCAATCGATGGAAAGAACCAATCATCAAGCGTGAACCTGAGGAATTAGCAGAAGCTGTCCACGAGGTTTTAGAGCAAGGCTCTATCAACCTTTACATGTTCCATGGCGGAACCAACTTTGGTTTTATGAATGGTTGTTCAGCTCGAGGAACCATTGATTTACCACAAGTAACATCTTATGATTATGACGCTCTTCTTGATGAAGCTGGAAACCCAACTGCTAAATATTTCGCAGTGAAAGAAATGATGGCGGCTTACTATCCTGAGTATCCGCAATCTGAACCGCTTTACAAAGAGAGTATGGAAGTAGAAGCAATTCCGCTAGTTGAAAAAGTTTCCTTGTTTGAAACCTTGGATAGCCTGACAAGTCCCATCGAAAGTCTCTACCCTAAGAAAATGGAAGAGCTAGGACAAGGTTATGGCTACCTACTCTATCGTACGGAAGCAAGTTGGGATGCGGATGAAGAACGCATTCGAATCATTGACGGACGTGATAGAGCTCAACTCTTTATCGATGGTAAACGAGTGGCAACACAGTACCAAACAGAAATCGGTGAAGATATCTTTTATCAAGGTAAAAAGAAAGCGCTCTCTAGACTTGATATACTTATTGAAAATATGGGACGTGTCAACTATGGACACAAATTCTTAGCAGATACACAGCGAAAAGGAATTCGCACAGGTGTTTGTAAAGATTTGCATTTCTTGCTCAACTGGAAGCAATATCCACTTCCTCTTGATAACCCAGAGAATATTGATTTCTCTAAGGGATGGACAGAAGGGCAACCTGCCTTTTACGCTTATGACTTTGAAGTTGAGGCGCCAAAGGATACCTACTTAGACTTATCTGAGTTTGGTAAAGGGATTGCTTATATCAACGGACATCATCTAGGTCGTTTCTGGAATGTCGGTCCAACCTTATCTCTTTATATTCCACATAGCTATCTCAAAGAAGGTGCCAACCGCATCATTATCTTTGAAACAGAAGGGGAGTATAAGGAACACATACATTTAACTTGTAAACCTACACTAAAACTTATAAAGGGGGAAAACTTATGACAATTGTAGGATGCCGTATCGATGGGCGCTTAATTCACGGACAAGTAGCAAACCTTTGGTCTGCTAAACTTAATGTTTCACGTATCATGGTCGTTGACAATGATGTTGTGAACAACGACGTTGAAAAAAGCGGCTTGAAACTCGCAACACCACCAGGTGTAAAACTTAGTATTTTGCCAGTTGATAAAGCAGCAGCGAATATCCTTGCTGGTAAATACGATAGCCAACGTCTTTTGATTGTAGCACGCAAACCTGACCGTTTCCTCGGTTTGGTAGAAGCAGGTGTGCCACTTGAAACTGTCAATGTCGGCAACATGTCTCAAACACCAGAAACACGTGCGATCACACGTTCTATTAACGTTGTTGATAAAGACGTAGAAGATTTCCACAAATTGGCGGAAAAAGGTGTTAAACTTACTGCTCAAATGGTTCCAAATGATCCAGTTTCAGACTTTTTGAGCTTATTAAAATAGGAAAAAATTTTTAGGAGGTCATTGTTATGATACAATGGTGGCAAATTTTACTTCTCACTCTGTACTCAGCTTATCAAATCTGTGATGAGTTGACGATCGTTTCTTCTGCAGGTTCGCCTGTATTCGCTGGTTTCATTACTGGTTTAGTCATGGGAGATTTGACAACTGGTTTGTTTATCGGTGGTAGCTTGCAGTTGTTCGTACTTGGGGTAGGTACCTTCGGTGGTGCTTCTCGTATTGACGCAACTTCTGGTGCGGTTCTTGCGACTGCTTTCTCAGTTTCACAAGGAATCGAAACAGACCTTGCGATCACTACAATCGCTGTACCAGTAGCAGCACTTTTGACTTACTTCGACGTACTTGGTCGTATGACTACAACATTCTTCGCTCACCGTATTGACGCTGCGATTGAACGCTTTGACTACAAAGGAATCGAACGTAACTATCTTCTTGGTGCGCTTCCTTGGGCTCTATCTCGTGCCCTTCCAGTATTCTTCGCCCTTGCTTTCGGTGGAGAATTCGTACAAGGTGTTGTAAATCTTGTTAAAGAATACCAATGGGTTGCAGACGGTTTGACTCTTGCAGGTCGTATGCTTCCAGGTCTTGGATTCGCTATCTTGCTTCGTTACCTTCCAGTTAAACGTAACCTTCACTACCTTGCTATGGGATTCGGTTTGACAGCTATGTTGACTGTACTTTACTCAAACGTAACAAGTCTTGGTGGAGCAGTTGCTGGAATCATTGGCACTCTTCCTGCTGAAGTTGCTGAAAAAATTGGCTTTGTTAACAACTTCAAAGGATTGTCTATGATCGGTATCTCTATCGTAGGTATCTTCCTTGCGGTTGTTCACTTCAAGAACAGCCAAAAAGTTGCTGTAGCAGCACCTTCTACTCAGTCAGAAAGTGGGGAAATTGAAGATGACGAATTCTAATTACAAATTAACAAAAGAAGATTTTAATCAAATTAACAAACGTAGCTTGTTCACTTTCCAATTGGGATGGAACTACGAACGTATGCAAGCATCAGGTTACCTTTACATGATCTTGCCACAATTGCGTAAAATGTATGGAGATGGAACTCCTGAGTTGAAAGAAATGATGAAAGTTCATACTCAATTCTTCAACACTTCACCATTCTTCCACACAATCATCGTTGGTTTTGACCTTGCCATGGAAGAAAAAGATGGCGTTGTCTCTAAAGATGCGGTTAACGGTATCAAGACAGGTTTGATGGGACCATTCGCTCCTCTTGGAGATACTATCTTTGGTTCACTTGTACCTGCTATCATGGGATCTATCGCTGCAACAATGGCTATCGCTGGTCAACCTTGGGGTATCTTCCTTTGGATTGCAGTTGCAGTAGCGTATGACATCTTCCGTTGGAAACAGTTGGAATTTGCCTACAAAGAAGGGGTTAACCTTATCAACAACATGCAAAGTACTTTGACAGCTTTGATTGAAGCTGCATCTGTACTTGGTGTGTTCATGATGGGTGCTCTTGTAGCAACAATGATCAACTTTGAAATTTCATACAAATTGCCAATCGGTGAAAAGATGATTGACTTCCAAGATATCTTGAACTCAATCTTCCCACGTTTGCTTCCAGCAATCTTCACTGCCTTCATCTTCTGGTTGCTTGGTAAGAAGGGTATGAACTCTACAAAAGCTATCGGTATCATTATCGTGCTTGCCTTGGCTCTTTCTGCCTTTGGTAAATTTGCACTTGGAATGGGCGCATAATTTATGACGAAATCATTAATTTTAGTGAGCCACGGTCGTTTCTGTGAAGAACTTAAAGGTAGCACAGAGATGATTATGGGACCACAAGATAACATTCATGCGGTCGCTCTTCTTCCAGAAGATGGACCAGAAGAATTTACTGCTAAGTTTGAAGCTGCTGTTGAAGGATTGGATGATTTCCTAGTCTTTGCGGATCTTCTTGGCGGAACTCCATGTAACGTGGTGAGCCGTTTGATTATGGAAGGTCGTGATATTGAACTTTATGCAGGAATGAACCTTCCAATGGTCATTGAGTTTATCAATGCAAGCCTAACTGGAATGGATGCGGACTATAAGAGTCGTGCTTCAGAAAGCATTGTGAAAGTTAATGATTTATTGGCAAGCTTCGACGACGATGAAGATGAATAATACTCTTCAAAAATCAAATTCAAACCACGTCAGCTTCGCCTTGCCGTATATATGTTACTGACTTCGTCAGTCTTATCCGGCAACCTCAAAGCAGTGCTTTGAGCAACCTTCGGCTAGCTTCCTAGTTTGCTCTTTGATTTTCATTGAGTATAAGATGTGATTGCGTTAAAACGTTAAATCATCTTATAGAAAATATACATGGGAATGGGAGCGACTCCCATTCCCATGTTTTCAATCATGAAACAATATTAGATTAGAGGTTTTCAATGCTAGATTATACAAAAGAAGATTTGCTTGAGTTGGGAGCAGAGATCACCACACGAGAAATTTACCAACAACCAGATGTTTGGAAGGAAGCTTTTGAATCATACCAAGCACGCCGTGACGAAATTGCAGCCTTCTTGAAAGGAATTGCAGATAAACATGACTACATTAAGGTTATCCTGACTGGTGCTGGGACTTCAGCTTATGTGGGTGATACCTTGGTTCCATACTTCAAGGAAGTCTATGACGAACGTAAATGGAATTTCAATGCTATTGCTACAACTGATATCGTTGCAAACCCACAAACCTATTTGAAAAAAGAAGTACCTACGGTTTTAGTATCCTTTGCTCGTAGTGGAAACTCACCTGAGAGTGTAGCAACCGTTGACTTAGCAAAAGCCTTAGTTGACGAGCTTTATCAAGTAACAATCACTTGTGCGGCTGAAGGGAAATTAGCACTTCAAGCCCACGGTGACGATCGCAACCTCTTGCTCTTGCAACCGGCAGCTTCTAACGATGCTGGATTTGCTATGACATCAAGCTTTACTTCAATGATGTTGACCGCACTTTTGGTCTTTGATCCAACTGAATTTGCTCTTAAAGCAGAACGTTTTGAAGTGCTTTCTAGTCTTGCTCGTAAAGTTCTTGACAATGTGGCAGATGTGAAAGAGTTGGTTGACTTGGACTTTAACCGTGTGATTTACTTAGGTGCAGGTCCATTCTTCGGACTTGCTCATGAGGCACAACTGAAAATTTTGGAATTGACTGCTGGTCAGGTTGCGACAATGTATGAAAGTCCAGTTGGCTTCCGTCACGGTCCAAAATCTCTCATCAACGAAGATACAGTTGTCTTAGTTTTTGGCACTACAACAGACTATACTCGTAAGTATGACTTAGACTTGGTTCGTGAAGTTGCAGGGGACCAAATCGCTCGTCGCGTTGTTCTCTTGAGTGATCGAGCCTTTGGTCTTGAAAACGTTAAGGAAGTAGCACTTGGCTGTGGCGGTGTCTTGAATGACGTTTACCGTGTATTCCCTTATATTGTTTATGGTCAATTATTTGCTCTCTTGACTTCGCTTAAGGTTGGCAACAGACCTGATACACCATCACCTACAGGTACAGTAAACCGCGTCGTTCAAGGTGTTATTATTCACGAATTCAAATAATAAGGAGAAAAGGATGAAAACATACACAGAACGTGTATTTGGGAAAGTTGATGACAAGGATGTTGTCGCTTATCGCTTTGAAACAGAAGCAGGCTACCAACTAGAAATCATGACCTATGGTGCAACGATTCTACGCTATGTAACTCCTGATAAGGCTGGTAATTTTGCCAATGTTATCCTAGGCTTTGATGATTTTGATAGCTATGTAGGTAACAGTCCTAAACATGGAGCGAGTGTAGGTCCAGTTGCAGGTCGTATCGCAGGTGCGACATTCGAATTGAATGGGAAAACCTATGAACTCGAAGTCAATAACGCAAGCAACTGTAACCACAGTGGTTCAACAGGTTGGGATTCTAGTTTGTTTGAACTAGTCGAGGTGAGCGACCATGGTTTGACTCTTTACACAGAAAGAACAGACGGGACAGGAGGTTTCCCTGGAAACCTTAAAATTTGGATTAGCTACCACTTGGAAGAAACTGGTGCCTACGAAGTTAGTTATAAGGTAACGACAGACAAAGATACTTTGGTCAATCCGACCAACCATAGCTACTTTAACTTGTCAGGCGATTTCACTCAGACGGTTGACCGCCATGTTTTCCAACTGAATACAGAAGGTATTTATCCAATCGCTCCTGACGGTGTCCCAGCTAAAGCTCCAGATGCTAATCGTGATGTGGTCAAACATATCTACAATGGCGCCTTGTTGAAGGATATCTTTGCAGAAGAAGATGAGCAAATCCAACTCGTATCTGGTTTGGACCACCCATTTGCTCTGCCTGCAGGACATGACAATGCTGGTTTTCTCTATGACCAGGGTTCAGGTCGCTTCTTACTCTTTAAGACAGAAGCTCCTTGCTTTGTAGTTTACACCGCAAACTTTGTGGATGAGAGTGTCATTATCGCTGGTCAGCCGATGATTCAGCACAATGGAATTGCTCTTGAAGCGCAGGCTTTACCAGATGCTATTCACAGTGACCTGAAAGATCAAGTCATTCTAAAAGCAGGAGAGACTTTCACTAGCAAAACTCGTTACGAAATTGTCGTTAAATAATAAAAATTCTCTGAAGTCATAGGATTTCAGAGAATTTTTTATTATTCTTCATCTGGTGTGAGAATCATCGGAATGATGATTGGTTCACGTTCAGTGTTTTCGTAAAGGAATGGTCGAATGGCGTTTACGATAGCACCATTGACAGACTGGACGCTGGCATCCTTGTTTTTCAAAGCGATACGAATAGCATTGAAAAGGATGCGCTGACTTTGACGGATCAAGTCGCCAGATTCGCGCATGTAGACGAAACCACGACTAAGGATATCTGGTCCAGAAATAATCATCTGAGACTCAAAGTCTACCGTTGCGACAGCAAGTACGACACCGTCTTCGGATAGGTCTCGGCGGTCTTTTAGGACTGCCGCACCGATTTCGCCGATCCGATTTCCATCGACGTAGATATCTTGAGCATTGAAATGACCAGCGATACGAGCAGAGTTTGCAGTAAGGGCAAGGACATCACCATTGCTCATGATAAAGATATTGTCCTTCTCAACTCCAGTATCTACGGCAAGTCCAGCGTGGACTTTTTGCATGCGATATTCACCGTGAACAGGCATGAAGTATTTTGGTTTGATGAGGCGGAGCATGAGTTTCTGTTCTTGCTGACCACCATGTCCAGATGTATGGATGTTGTTAATCTTACCATGGATGACTTCAACACCAGCTTCAGAAATGATGTTAATCAGCTTGTTAACGCTAGTGGTGTTTCCAGGGATTGGACTAGATGAGAAGATAACCGTATCGCCAGGTTGGAGTTGCACTTGACGGTGGGTTCCGTTAGCGATACGAGAGAGAGCCGCCATAGGTTCACCCTGGCTACCTGTACAGAGGATAAGAATTTCACCTGCAGGGTAATCTTTGATTTCATTTGCTTCGATGAAGGTTCCTTTTGGCGCTTTGATGTAGCCAAGTTCGATTCCGTTGACAATGGCCTTTTCCATAGAGCGTCCAAAGACAGCAATCTTACGCCCTGTTTTGACAGCGGCATCAGTTGCTTGTTGGAGACGGAAGATATTTGAGGCAAAGGATGCAAAGATGATGCGCCCCTCGATACCTTGGATAATCTTCATAATAGACTGACCAACGACCTTTTCAGAGTTTGTAAAGGTTGGTACTTCAGCATTTGTCGAGTCTGAGAGTAAGCAAAGCACTCCGTCTTCACCTAGGGCTGCCATACGGTGCAAGTCTGCAGGTTCACCAACTGGTGTAAAGTCAAACTTGAAGTCACCGGTACAGACGATTTTTCCTTGAGGTGTGTGGATAACAATTCCCAAAGGTTCTGGGATCGAGTGAGTTGTTCTAAAGAAAGTTGCTTTAAGATTTTTAAAGGTCAACTCAGTGTTGTGGTTGATTTCGTGAAGTGTAGCATTACGCAAAAGGCCATGCTCTTCGAGTTTTCCACGGATCAAAGCGAGTGCAAGAGGTCCTGCATAGATAGGGATATTTGCTTGCTTGAGCAAGAAAGGAATCCCACCAATATGGTCCTCGTGTCCGTGTGTAATCAAGAGAGCCTTGACGCGGTCGATATTTTCGACAATGTAAGAGTAATCAGGGATAACGTAGTCGATACCAAGCAAGTCATCCTCGGGGAATTTAATCCCTGCATCAACGATAATGATTTCGTCTTGGTATTCGATTCCGTATGTGTTTTTACCGATTTCTCCTAGACCACCAATGGCAAAAACGCCCACTTCTTCTGGTTTAAGAGTATAGGCCATATTAGAACTCCGTAATTTCGAATGCGCCAGTTTCTTTTTCGTAGTCTAGCAATTTGTCTGACAAGAGCTCGATATATTCAACGTTGAATTCTGGACGGTTTTTTTCAACAAGTTCACGGGCAATGATACGTCCCTCAAGTTCTGAGCTGGCATCAATGTCTAAGTAAAGTGAGCGTGTTGTTTCACGACGTGGGCTACGGTCTTTTGTTTCTTGATAAAAAACTTTGTAAATCATGTGTTTCCTTTCTGTTTTCAGGTCAGCTGTATTCAAAAAATTACCAGCTTGAAGCTGTTTGTTTCTATTTTATTTTCTGCCTGTATTGACCTTGATTCGTTACAATTATCTCAATTATAACATAAAAAGGGGAATTAGTAAAAGCAGGAAACATGAAAGTAAGGAGCTTGAAATGTGTTTCATTTTGCCCGATACAAGTATTTGAAGACTTTAGAATCAAGTGCTATAATAAAGTTAGAAAAGAGGTTTTTCCTTATGAAGGAGGGCAGGATATGTTTCAACTAGCTATTATCATTCGTCTTCTGGCCTTTACGGGATTTGTTGCCTGTGTTTACGGAGGAAATGTTTTGTATACTCGGTTGGAGTATCGGAAAGCCAAACTCATTTGGAAGATTGGCTTCGTGACTCTGTATTCGTTTTTCCTTCTCCTAGTGACCTATGTGGTCTGGTTCGTATTTTACTTTGGTTTGAATTCTTGAGTGCTTGTCCTGTCTATTTGGCAGGACATTCTTGTTTCAAAACAAAGAAAATTCCCATGTGTCAGCTTTTGTAGTATAATAGTAAACAGACAAAAAGATAGGAATGTGTTATGAAAGTATTAGCTTTTGATACGTCCAGCAAGGCTCTTTCTCTAGCTATTTTAGAGGACAAGCAGCTTCTTGCTGAGACCACGATTAATATCAAGAAAAATCACAGTATTACCCTCATGCCTGCTATTGATTTTTTGATGGCGAGTTTGGATTTGACGCCAAAGGATTTGGATCGAATCGTCGTAGCAGAGGGGCCGGGTAGCTATACAGGTTTGCGAATCGCAGTAGCAACTGCCAAGACCTTGGCTCATACCTTAAACATTGAGTTGGTAGGTATGTCGAGCCTTTTAGCTCTGCTACCGAATCAAGAGGAAGGTCTGGTTGTTCCTTTGATGGATGCACGCCGTAACAATGTATACGCAGGATTTTATGAACATGCTCAACCTGTCTTTCCCGAAGCTCACCTGTCTTTCGAGGAAGTCCTTGAGCAAGTCAAGGATGCTGAACAGGTGACCTTTGTTGGAGAAGTGGGTCCCTTTGTGGAGCAGATCCAAGAACAATTACCACAGGCCAACTATCAAGAAACCTTACCAAACGCAGCGAATCTTGCTCTTTGGGCATGGGATAAGGAAGCAGACTCCTTGCACGATTTTGTGCCGAATTACCTCAAGCGTGTCGAAGCTGAGGAAAATTGGCTCAAGAACCATAGCGAGTCTGGCGAGTCTTACATTAAACGCCTATGATAGAAATCAAACGAATCCAACAGCAACCTGATGTGGCACAAGCTATCTACGAAGTGATGACGGATGTTTATCCCGTCAGTCCTTGGACGTTGGAACAAATCCAAGCAGACCTGTCTCAAGACCAGACTTGGTATGCTTTGGCTTATGATGGGGCAGAAGTGATTGGCTTTCTAGGCGTGCAGGAGAATCTTTTTGAAGCAGAAGTCTTGCAAATCGCTGTCAAGAAAGCTTATCAAGGTCAGGGGATAGCCTCAGCCTTGTTTGCTCAATTACCAGCAGACAAGGAGATTTTTCTCGAAGTCAGAAAGTCAAACCAACGAGCGCAAGCATTTTACAAGAAAGAAAAAATGGCGGTCATCGCTGAGAGAAAGTCCTATTACCATAATCCAGTTGAGGACGCCATTATCATGAAGAGAGAAATAGATGAAGGATAGATATATTTTAGCATTTGAGACATCCTGTGATGAGACCAGTGTCGCCGTCCTGAAAAACGACGACCAGCTCTTGTCCAATGTCATTGCTAGTCAAATTGAAAGTCATAAACGTTTTGGTGGCGTAGTGCCAGAAGTAGCCAGTCGTCACCACGTCGAGGTCATTACAGCCTGCATCGAGGAGGCGTTAGCAGAAGCAGGAATTACTGAAAACGATGTGACAGCTGTGGCGGTTACTTACGGACCAGGCTTGGTCGGAGCCTTGCTTGTTGGTTTGTCAGCTGCTAAGGCCTTTGCTTGGGCTCATGAACTTCCCCTGATTCCCGTGAACCACATGGCTGGTCACCTCATGGCAGCTCAAAGTGTCGAACCTTTGGAGTTTCCCTTGCTAGCCCTCTTGGTCAGTGGTGGCCACACAGAGTTAGTCTATGTTTCTGAGGCTGGTGATTATAAGATTGTTGGAGAAACTCGTGATGATGCGGTTGGTGAGGCCTATGATAAGGTCGGTCGTGTCATGGGTTTGACCTATCCAGCCGGTCGGGAGATTGACGAGTTGGCTCATCAAGGTCAGGATGTATATGATTTCCCACGTGCCATGATCAAGGAGGACAATCTGGAGTTTTCATTCTCTGGATTGAAGTCTGCCTTTATCAATCTTCACCACAATGCCGAGCAAAAGGGAGAAAGTTTATCCAAGGAAGACCTATCTGCATCCTTCCAAGCAGCAGTCATGGATATTCTCATGGCAAAAACCAAGAAGGCCTTAGAAAAATACCCTGTTAAAACCTTAGTTGTGGCTGGTGGTGTAGCTGCAAATAAAGGTCTTAGAGAACGTTTGGCGGCTGAAATCACCGACGTCAAGGTTATCATTCCACCTCTGCGACTTTGCGGAGACAATGCGGGTATGATTGCCTATGCTAGCGTTAGTGAGTGGAATAAAGAAAACTTTGCAGACTTGGAACTAAATGCCAAACCCAGCCTCGCTTTTGATACTATGGAATAAAGAGTTAGCTCAGCGTTAACTCTTTTATCTTGGACAAATGCGCGAGTTTTTTAGTATAGTAGAAATATGAGATTTAAAAAAATAATTAGTGTAGCACTTGCCCTAGTGGTATTGTTGCTGTCTCTGCTGGTTTTTCAGCTGTTTCAAAAGACGCAATTGGTCATGTTTGAAACTATTTCATTTAACATGCCCCTCGAATCCTTTGAAAAAGTGTTTGGAAAACCTAATGAAATAGTAGAAGAAACAGAAACTGGTTATCACAATCCTTGGCATGCAAGAGATCCCTATCTCTATAAAACAGGGCGCCTTTTCTACCACTACGAAAACTTTAAATGGAAAAGTTACAGCGGTCGTGTGACCTTTACTTTTTCAGAATCGCATCGTTTACAAGGGGCGTCGGTTTATTTCCCTGTGGCTTCCAAAGCTCAACAGAAAGAAATCTTTTATCAAATGACCAAAGATATGAAAGCAGAAATCGAAGCTCTTCCAGATTACCAGTCCATGACCACTGATACGGTAGGACTCTATGATGACGGTTATCGCTACAAGGTTAAACTGAAAGGGCAAATGAGAGAACTCTGGATTGATGTTTATCCTACAGAATATGAGGATGAGGATAATCCTGAGAACAACCAATATAATATTCGCATCGATCAATCTCGATGGTAGTCGCCCTAGGGTTCTTGTTTTGAACGCTTTGTGACAATAGAATGATGTATTTGTAAGAATGAGGAGGTTTATGAAAGAAAAAGGATTTTGGGAGGGGGCACAGGCTGCAGTGCCGACCGCTTTAGGCTATGTCAGCATCGGACTTGCTTGTGGGATTATCGGGGCTCCATATGTAACCCCTGTAGAGATGGGCTTGATGAGTCTCTTTGTTTATGCTGGAAGTGCCCAGTTTGCCATGCTGGCCTTAATTGCAGTCCAAGCGCCTGTGGCTGCTATTGCCATGACGGTCTTTTTGATCAATCTACGGCTCTTTTTATTGAGTTTACATGCATCGACCTATTTCCGTCATACTAGTCTCTGGCATAATATCGGAATGTCTAGCCTCTTGACGGATGAGACATACGGGGTCTTGATGGGCGAGCTGGTCCATACGGAAAAGGTTAATCCTATGTGGATGCACGGAAACAACCTTAACAGCTATCTAGCTTGGTTTGTCGGAACTGTTGTCGGGACTGCTCTAGGTGGACTTTTGCCAAATCCGGAAGTTATTGGTCTAGATTTTGCCCTAGTGGGGATGTTTATCGGGATTTTTACTTCCCAGTTTCAAATTATGCAAAAACGGATTCCCTTGCGCAACCTCTTCATCATTTTAGGAGTTGTTGCCCTTTCCTTCTTTATGCTTTTGACAGTGGTGTCTCAGTCACTAGCTGTTCTGTTTGCGACCTTGCTAGGTTGTACCATGGGGGTGGTCTTGGATGGTCAGTAAGTATATTTTAATGGCAATTATCTTCTCTGGCTTGGTGACCTGGATTCCAAGAATGATTCCTTTCATACTTGCTAAGTACAAAGGATTACCAGTAATCGTAGAGCGTTTTTTGAAATTTTTACCTGTATCTATTATCTTCGCCTTGATTCTTTCAAGTGTGGTGACAGGAAAAATCGGAAGCTTCCCACAGATAAAATGGTTAGACTTGATAGCAGTCTTTCCAACAGCCTTAGTCGCCTTTCGTTACCGCAATCTGGTGGGGACGGTTCTCTTTGGAGTGGTCTTGATAGCAGTCCTACGCTTGGTTTTTTAATCAGCCATAAAGAAAAACTATGGCAAATATAGAAATCATATAATGGCGCAATTGCTTTTTTTCTGTTAAGATAAGACTGTATCTTATTTTGGAGGAAATATCATGAAAAAAATCGTTAAATATTCATCACTTGCTGCCCTAGGGCTTGTTGCCGCAGGTGTATTAGCAGCTTGCTCAGGTGGTGAGAAGAAAGATGCTGCATCTGGTGAAGCAACATCTGGTAAGAAAGAAATCGTTGTAGCAACTAATGGATCGCCAAAACCATTTATCTATGAAGAAAATGGTGAATTGACAGGTTACGAGATTGAGCTTGTTCGTGCTATCTTTAAAGACTCAGACAAGTATACTGTCAAGTTTGAAAAGACAGAGTGGTCAGGGATTTTCCCAGGACTTGATAGCGATCGTTACCAAATGGCCGTTAACAACCTTAGTTATACCAAAGAACGTGCAGAGAAATACCTCTACGCAGCGCCAACTGCTAAAAACCCTAACGTTCTTGTTGTGAAGAAGGACGACACTAGCATCAAGTCTCTTGATGATATCGGTGGAAAATCTACTGAAGTCGTTCAAGGAACAACCTCAGCTAAACAATTGGAAGCATACAACACAGAACATGCTGACAATCCAACTATCCTTAATTATACTAAGGCAGATTTCCAACAAATCATGTCTCGTTTGAGCGATGGACAATTCGACTACAAGATTTTTGATAAAATCGGTGTAGAAACAGTTATCAAAAACCAAGGTTTGGATAACTTGAAAGTCATCGAACTTCCAAGCGATCAACAACCTTATGTTTATCCACTTCTTGCCAAAGGTCAAGATGAGTTGAAGGCTTTTGTGGACAAACGCATCCAAGAACTCTATAAAGATGGAACGCTTGAAAAACTATCTCAACAGTTCTTTGGTGGCTCTTACCTGCCAGCAGAAGCTGACATTAAATAGTTAAAACTTACCTCTGTTAGTGACAGGGGTATTTTTATGTAAGCACATTCAAAAAAACGACCTCTTTACCTCATATTCTTTGACAGAAGGCGTTTACATAGATTATAATAGTATATAATACCCTTAAAGGAGATTGTCATGAAATATAAAAAATTTCTATCCTCATTTACATTAGCGACTGCTTTGTTAGCAGCAAGTGCGATAAATCAGGAAGTTCAAGCTAATGAAAAGCCTGTAGATGCTAAGGAAAAAGCTGTTACACCATCATCATCTGAAAAACAGATTACAGATGCGCAAAAGGAAGTTAAGAAAGCTCAAGCGTCTGTAGATGAAAAAGCTTCAAAAGAAGCGGAGGCTAAAAAGGACTTAGCCAAGGCTGATAAAAAGGTTGCTGAGACAAAAGAATCTATCAATATCGCTAAAAATGCTGATGCTATCATCGAAGAAGAATCAAAAGTAGCATCTGAGAAGAGCGCTGAAAAAACAGAAGCTGACAAAGCTTTGGCAAATGCAGAATCTACAGCAACAGCAGCTAAATCTGCAGCAACAGCAGCTAAAGAAGCTAGCCAATCTGCCAATGAAAAGCGTGATGCTAAAGCGGCAGAGGTAAAAGCTAAACAAGCTGAACTAGATGGTATGACTGATGAAAGTCTTAAAAATCAAATCTCTAATACAGAAAAAGAGGTTAAAAAGGCAGAGCAGTCTCTTCAAGAACAGACTAAAGCAGCAAGTGAAGTAGCGAATAAGATAGCAGAAAAACAAAAGGAACTTGACAATTACAAACCAACAGTCTTGAAAAATGTCTTGAATCCAGAAGAACAAGGGCATAAAGCTCCAGCATCTGAGGATGATTATGACTATAACAAAAAATATCGCCCTAGAGACGCCGCAGGCAAACCTTTGATGGAAAATGTTGACTTTCAAGGTGTTCGTGAAGTTGAAGAGGAAGCAACTGAAGAAATGAAACGCTTCACTAAGGCGCTGGCTGATTACAATGCAAATCCATCCAAATATAAAACAAGACCAGTCTTTAAGTTTGTTGTGGATAATCGCAAATTGACAGAAGCTTTCATTGAGGTAGCAAATGAACTCCGTCGCGCTAATGGTGTTACACAAGATTTAGCTCTAGACGAAGCCTACATCAAACATGCAGAAGAACGTTCAAATGAAATGGCTACTACTGGTATCCTAAGCCATGATACCAAGTTATCACACCCAGATGGAGAAGATGTTCGTGTAGAAAATATCGGAATGGATTATGCAATTCCTGGAACAGATGGTGGACCAAACTTTGTGGAAGTTAAAAATGGTCAAACGATTTATAATTACGATAAGATTATGAGTTATAAACAGTATGCTTATAAAATCCTTTTAGCTTGGTATGCAGACTTTAATAATATAAAAGGAATCGACTACGGACACCGCAGAGCCCTTCTTACACCGGTTGGAGGGAAAGTAGGAGTTGCCCAAGGAACGATTGAAGGAAAAAATCCTAATAACATTTATTATACATATACAAGTAATGCCTATTCACCTGAAACAGTGAAGGAATACACGTCTAATTTCTATGCCTTTAAGGACGATGATAAATTGCATCCGACTTTCTATGGTAAACGCATGAAGTTCTTGCCTGAGCATCACTTTGTATACGTTGAAAAAACAGTTATTGACAAATCTGCTGACCTTAAGGCTGAACTTGCATCATTGAAAGCAGAAAAAGCTGACAAAGATGCGAAAAAAGTAGCTGCTGAAACTAAAAAAGCTGACTTGTTAGTAGCTTTGGATAAATTAAATAAACAAGCCAATAATTTATCAAGTTCACGTGAACAAGTTAAAAAAGACTTGGAACAAGCGAAATCTGATTTGGCAACCTTGACTGCAGATGCGAAAGCAAAAGCTGACTTAGTTGCTACGAAATCACAAGAAGCAACTAAAGCAAGTCAAAATCTAAAAGCCTTGCAAGCCAAGGTAGCAGAATTGGCTACAGCCATTAAAAATGCAGAAGAAAAACGCGATAAAGCAATGACCTTGAAAGGTCAAGCATCAGCCTTGGAAACAACCTTGAAGCAAGCAGAAACTGATAAAGCAAATGCACAGAAAGTTAGTGATCAAGCAGAAGCTGAGTTGAAATTGGCTCAAACAGCCTTGGCAGAAGCTAAAGCGAAGCTACAAGCTTTATTAGATGTACTTGAAGCAGAGAATATGCTGAAAGTGGCAGAAAAAGACGGAATGATTATTGGGCTACCAAAAAATGCACCAATTCAAGACCCACTTCCAGAATTTGATCTTCGTAAACTTGCTGACAAACCTCAAGGAGCAGAAACTAAAAAACCTGGAGAAAAAGCTTCTACTAAAGTATTACCAAATACAGGAACAAACTCAGGTGTAGATGGACAAACGACTCTGTTTGGAGTTTACGGTTTACTTGCGAGTCTCGGCTTAGCAGGCATCGTAACACGACGCAGAAGACAAGGTGAATAAATCTTAAAAGCTATCTAGTAATCAGCTAGATGGCTTTTTTGTAGAATGATAGATCCGAGGATAGGTCTAATATCAGCTTAATATGTATAGTTTCAAACTATATGTCTGTCTATCTAATAACAATTTGCGAAATCAAATAAAGTATGAGATACTATTACGGTATTATTTTTAAAGGAGAAAGAATCATGAAAATCAAAAAATGGTTAAGCGTAGCAGCGATTGCTACAGTAGCAGGCCTTACACTTGCAGCTTGCGGAAATTCAGACAAGAAAGCGGACAATACAACTACAGTTAAAATTGCGACTGTTAACCGTAGTGGTTCAGAAGAAGCACGTTGGGACAAAGTCCAAGAATTGGTTGAAAAAGACGGAATTAAATTGGAATTCACAGAGTTTACAGATTACTCACAACCAAACAAGGCAACTGCTGATGGTGAAGTAGACTTGAACGCTTTCCAACACTACAACTTCTTGAACAACTGGAACAAAGAAAACGGTAAAGATCTTGTAGCGATTGCAGATACTTACATCTCACCAATCCGTCTTTACTCAGGTTTAAACGGAAGTGAAAACAAGTACACTAAAGTGGAAGAAATCCCAGATAACGGTGAAATCGCAGTACCTAACGATGCTACAAACGAAAGCCGTGCTCTTTACTTGCTTCAATCAGCTGGTTTGATTAAGTTGGATGTTTCAGGAACTGCACTTGCGACAATCGCAAACATCACAGAAAATCCAAAGAACTTGAAAATCACTGAATTGGACGCTAGCCAAACAGCTCGTTCATTGTCATCAGTTGATGCAGCTGTTGTAAACAACACTTTTGTTACAGAAGCAAAATTGGACTACAAGAAAGCACTCTTTAAAGAGCAAGCTGACGAAAACTCAAAACAATGGTATAACATCATCGTTGCGAAAAAAGATTGGGAATCATCACCTAAAGCTGATGCAATCAAGAAAATTATCGCAGCTTACCACACTGACGAAGTGAAAAAAGTCATCGAAGAAACTTCAGACGGCTTGGATCAACCAGTTTGGTAATAAACATAGGGAGGTGGGAGAGATTTTTTCCACCTCTTGCTTTTATATAGAGCCTAAAGCGTATGAAATCCACTTGTATTGATTCTAAAGGTACAAGTCCTAGTAGAAAGGTAGAGAGAAAATGGTTTTCCCTAGCCAAGAAGAACAAATTGAAAAGTTTGAAAAGGATCATGTAGCGCAACATTATTTTGAAGTTTTGCGTACCTTGATTTCTAAAAAATCAGTCTTTGCCCAACAAGTCGGCCTGAAAGAGGTGGCTCGTTATCTAGGTGAGATTTTTAAACGTGTTGGTGCAGAAGTTGAGATTGACGAGAGCTATACGGCGCCTTTTGTCATGGCACATTTCAAAAGTTCACGACCAAATGCCAAGACTATCATTTTCTACAACCACTATGACACAGTACCAGCAGATGGTGATCAAGTTTGGACCGAGGATCCTTTTACACTCTCTGTGCGTGATGGCATTATGTATGGGCGCGGGGTTGATGATGACAAAGGGCATATCACTGCTCGCTTGAGCGCTCTGAGAAAATATATGCAACATCACGATGATCTTCCAGTCAATATCAGCTTCATCATGGAAGGGGCAGAGGAATCGGCCTCTATGGATTTGGACAAATATCTAGAAAAACACGCGGACAAACTCCGAGGTGCAGATTTATTAGTCTGGGAACAAGGAACAAAGAACGCCTTAGAACAGTTAGAAATCTCTGGTGGAAACAAGGGAATTGTGACCTTTGATGCCAAGGTCAAGAGTGCAGACGTGGATATCCACTCCAGCTATGGTGGTATTGTGGAGTCAGCTCCATGGTATCTCATTCAAGCCTTGACTAGCCTTCGCGCTGCCGACGGCCGTATCTTGGTAGAAGGCTTGTACGATGAGGTCCAAGAGCCTAACGAACGTGAGTTAGCCTTGGTCGAAACTTATGCCCAACGTAATCCAGAGGAAATCAGTCAGATTTATGGCTTGGAATTGCCACTTTTACAAGAGGAACGTACCGCCTTTCTAAAACGTTTCTTTTTTGAGCCAGCGCTCAATATCGAAGGGATTCAGTCAGGTTATCAAGGTCAAGGAGTTAAAACGATTTTGCCAGCAGAGGCTAGTGCCAAGCTAGAAGTCCGTTTGGTTCCAGGGCTTGAACCCCATGATGTTTTGGAGAAAATCCGAAAACAACTAGACAAAAATGGCTTTGATAAGGTAGAATTGTACTATACTTTGGGTGAGATGAGCTATCGAAGTGACATGAGTGCGCCGGCCATTCTCAATGTCATTGAGCTGGCCAAGAAATTCTATCCACAGGGCGTATCTGTCTTGCCGACAACAGCTGGTACAGGTCCTATGCATACGGTATTTGATGCCTTAGAAGTACCTATGGTTGCCTTTGGTCTAGGAAATGCCAATAGCCGAGACCACGGTGGAGATGAAAATGTGCGAATCGCCGATTATTACACCCATATTGAATTAGTAGAGGAGCTGATTAGAAGTTATGAGTAGAGACATTATCAAATTAGACCAGATTGATGTGACTTTCCACCAAAAGAAAAGAACCATCACAGCGGTCAAGGATGTGACCATTCACATTCAAGAAGGGGATATCTACGGGATTGTAGGATATTCTGGAGCAGGGAAATCAACCCTAGTTCGTGTTATTAACCTTTTACAAAAACCATCTGCAGGTAGAATTACTGTTGATGATGATGTGATTTTTGATGGGAAAGAAACCTTAACTGCCGGGCAATTGCGTCGTAAGCGTCAAGATATTGGGATGATTTTCCAACACTTTAACCTTATGAGTCAAAAAACGGCCGAGGAAAATGTAGCCTTTGCCCTCAAACACTCTGGACTCAGTGAGAAAGATAAGAAGGCTAAAGTGGCTGAATTATTAGACTTGGTCGGATTGGCTGACCGTGCTGAAAACTATCCTTCACAACTTTCTGGTGGACAAAAACAGCGTGTAGCCATTGCGCGTGCCTTGGCCAATAATCCAAAAATCTTGATTTCGGATGAGTCGACTTCAGCTCTTGATCCAAAGACGACCAAACAAATCTTGTCACTCTTGCAAGAATTGAACCGTAAACTAGGTTTGACCATTGTCTTAATTACACATGAGATGCAAATTGTCAAAGACATTGCTAATCGTGTAGCAGTCATGCAGGATGGCCGCTTGATTGAAGAAGGTAGCGTTCTTGAAATCTTCTCAGATCCTAAGCAACCATTGACCCAGGACTTTATCTCAACGGCTACTGGTATCGATGAAGCTATGGTCAAGATTGAAAAGCAAGAAATCGTGGAGCACTTATCTGAAAATAGCATTTTGGTACAACTCAAGTATGCAGGCGCTTCTACAGATGAGCCACTTTTGAATGAATTGTACAAGCACTACCAAGTAACAGCAAATATTCTCTATGGAAACATCGAAATTTTGGATGGTACTCCTGTTGGTGAGCTTGTGGTTGTCTTGTCAGGGGAAAAAGAAGCACTGGCAAAAGCTCAAGAAGCTATCCATCAGGCTGGTGTACAACTAAAAGTATTGAAGGGAGGACAGTAAGATGGCAGAATTGATTAAAGCATACTTACCAAATGTCTATAAGATGGGCTGGTCTGGTCAAGCTGGCTGGGGGACAGCTATCTACTTGACCCTTTATATGACGGTTCTTTCCTTTATCATCGGAGGGTTCTTGGGTCTCGTGGCAGGTCTTTTCCTTGTCTTGACGGCTCCGGGTGGTGTTTTGGAAAACAAGGTCGTTTTCTGGATTTTAGACAAGATTACCTCAATTTTCCGTGCAGTTCCATTTATCATCCTTTTGGCTATCTTGTCACCACTTTCTCACTTGATTGTGAAGACAAGTATCGGTCCAAATGCGGCTATCGTACCTCTATCTTTTGCAGTTTTTGCCTTCTTTGCTCGTCAGGTTCAAGTAGTTTTATCAGAGCTTGATGGCGGTGTCATTGAAGCGGCTCAAGCAAGTGGAGCGACATTCTGGGATATTGTGGGTGTTTACCTATCAGAAGGACTTCCAGACTTGATCCGAGTGACGACTGTAACCTTGATTTCACTAGTTGGTGAAACAGCTATGGCGGGAGCAGTTGGGGCTGGAGGTATCGGTAACGTAGCTATCGCTTATGGTTTTAACCGTTACAATCACGATGTGACTATTCTTGCGACCCTCATCATTATATTGATTATCTTTTCTATCCAATTTTTGGGAGATTTCTTGACCAAGAAATTAAGTCATAAATAAAAAAGAGCCACCTGGCTCTTTTTTATGATGTTTTATGTGCTAATTTCTTACTAAGTGTTTGTCCAATCAGGGCACCAAGTAGAGCGCCGATGAGAATACTTGTGATAAAGAGGAGGATATTAGTAGGATTCGGTGCAACCATAATGCGATCGATATAGTCCTGAGATTTTCCACGAGCGACTAGAGTTGCGATATAGGCTTGAGGGGTCAACCACATGAGTAGGATGGGACCAGTAGTACCAAAGGCAAAAACTAGGAAGGAAAGAAGGTTCTTGACCTTATCTTTGTAGTGGCCTAGGTGAGCGATGCCATCTGCTGCAAGACCGCAGATAATTCCTGGCAGAAAGGCTCCAGCACCATGCTTGCTCCCGAGGAAAAATAGAGAAATTACAAGTCCAATCGTAGTAATTGCTCCAAAACGAGGAACCTTTGCTAAAAGGATCATATAGACGCTACCGCCCACAAGAGCAGAAAAGGCAGGGGCGTAAAACATATTTCCAGTGTGGTCGACAAGGTTCCCTAGTAGAACCCCCACTCCGATACAGAGAAAGTAGACAAGGGCAGCAACAAGGGTTGTCAAGATATTCTTTTTCATAAGTTCTCCTTCGTATATCTGATGGTTTTCATTGTATCATGCCTGCCTTAGATTGTAAATACTGGCCGACATTTGCTATTTGTCCGGAAACTAGATGAAAGAGGAATAGACTAAAGCTATTTCTTTACTCCTCCGACTGTCCCAATCCCTTTATTTATGGTAAAATAGGACTATTAAGTTAGAAAGAGGATTTTCTATGAAATTACAAAAACCAAAAGGAACGCAGGATATTTTACCTGCTGAGTCTGCCAAGTGGCAGTACGTTGAAGGCTTTGCGCGTGAAATTTTCAAACGCTACAACTACGCAGAAGTGCGTACCCCTATTTTCGAGCATTATGAAGTCATCAGTCGTTCTGTTGGAGACACAACTGATATCGTAACCAAGGAAATGTATGATTTTTACGACAAAGGTGATCGCCATATTACCCTCCGTCCAGAAGGAACAGCGCCAGTCGTTCGTTCTTATGTGGAAAACAAACTCTTCGCACCAGAAGTGCAAAAGCCAAGCAAGTTCTACTACATGGGCCCAATGTTCCGCTATGAGCGCCCACAAGCAGGCCGTTTGCGCCAATTCCACCAGATTGGTGTGGAGTGCTTTGGCTCTAGTAATCCAGCTACCGATGTAGAAACGATCGCTATGGCAGCTCACTTCTTGAAAGCAATTGGCATTCAAGGCGTCAAACTACACCTCAACACTCTTGGAAATCCTGAAAGTCGTGCGGCCTATCGTCAAGCCTTGATTGACTACTTAACACCGCTCAAAGATAGTTTGTCTAAAGATAGTCAACGTCGTTTGGAGGAAAATCCTCTTCGTGTCTTGGACTCGAAGGAAAAAGAAGACAAGGTGGCAGTGGAGAATGCACCATCTATCTTGGATTACCTGGATGCAGAAAGCCAAGCTCACTTTGATGCTGTTCGTCAGATGTTGGAGAATCTAGGAGTAGACTATATCATCGATACCAACATGGTGCGTGGTCTGGACTACTATAACCATACGATTTTTGAGTTTATCACAGAGATTGAGGGCAATGACTTAACAGTCTGTGCAGGTGGTCGTTACGATGGCTTGGTTGCTTACTTCGGGGGTCCTGAAACTGCTGGATTTGGCTTTGGACTTGGTGTAGAGCGTCTTCTTCTAGTCCTAGAAAAACAAGGCGTGGCACTTCCTATCGAAAATGCTCTAGACGTCTATATTGCTGTCCTTGGTGAAGAGGCTAATCTGAAGGCTTTGGAGTTGGTACAAGCTCTTCGCAAACAAGGCTTCAAAGCCGAGCGTGATTACCTCAATCGCAAACTTAAAGCTCAGTTTAAGTCAGCCGATGTTTTTGGAGCTAAGACCCTTATCACTCTTGGAGAGAGCGAAGTCGAAAGTGGACAAGTCAAGGTTAAGAACAACCAAACGCGAGAAGAAGTTCAAGTTTCGCTTGAAGCTATTAGTAAAAATTTCTCAGAAGTTTTTGAACAATTAGGATTCTAATAGAAAAGTAATGAACCAGGGATTTATTCCTGGTCTTTTTACTTAGTAATAAAAAAGACGACCGTTGAAATCAAATTTTACAAAAAATGGCTCAGAAAAACTGAACATTTAATAGAATAAAATGCTAAAAAATAAGAAAAACTCTTGTAAACGTATTCAAAAAATGCTATGATATATCTGATTAATAAAGAGGAGTCAATCATGAATCATTTTAAAAAGAACGCGATGCGGATGTTTGCATTTTTAGGTATAATCGTGTTATCTTTGACAGTACTGACAACAGTTTTTGCGGCTGATGTTACAGACTATACCAATAAAACAACAATCACTGTTGATGGTCAACCATTGACATCGGAAACTCAAATCAGCACAGGTAAAGTGTTGGAAGCAACCAATACCATTTCTTTCCCTGATACTCAACAAATTAAGGAAGGCGATGTACTGGTACTTGATCTTCCTAAAGAATTGGGCTTGATTACTAAACTAGAATTTCCAATTACCCATAGCAGTGGTGAAATAGTTGGGAATGCAGTAACAGACCCAAGTACTCAAAAAGTAACGATTACCTTTACCGATTATTTCTCTAAGAATTACAAAGATAAGGTAATGTCTTTGAAATATTCTGTGCGTCCAAATGTAACCAACTTACCAGAATCGGGTAAATATACTTTCCAATTCGGGACAGAAAATTATACCCTTAATTATGATAAAACAGACGGTGAAGCTGGTGACTATGAAATGAAATATGGTTACCAAGATTCAGAAAATCCTAAACGCATCAAGTGGCGTGTTGTTTTGAACGCAGTTCAAGATAAATTAAACAACATGGTTATCAAGGATGACTTTAGCGATAGTGGACAAGTCTTGGTAGAAAGCTCTTTCCGTGCCGTTCGTTATGCAACTCAACCAGAAAAAATTCCAAATGAAGCAGCTCTTCTTAAATTGGAACCAATCGATAACTTTAGCAAAAAAGCTGAATTCACTCGAAATGCGGATGGTAAAATCACAGGGTTCACCATTAACTTTGGTGACAACTGGAACTGGGCAATGTACATTGAGTACACAACAGAATTAACTTCAGAACTTCCAAAAGGTACTAAAGTTGCCAATGTTTTGGAATGGTCAGCAAGTAACTTCCAAAAATCTCGTTCAGTCAGTGCATTGACTCGTTTAGAAACAGGTTCAGGTGAGGGTAGTGGAGATAAGACTACTACTACAACTACGACCACAACAACCACGACTACAACAACCACAACGACAGAAGGTCCAGCGACAACTTCAACAACTACAACGACAGAAGAACCAACGACCACTTCGACAACTACAACGACAGAAGGTCCAGCGACAACTTCAACAACTACAACGACAGAAGGTCCAGCGACAACTTCAACAACTACAACGACAGAAGGTCCAGCGACAACTTCAACAACTACAACGACAGAAGGTCCAGCGACAACTTCAACAACTACAACGACAGAAGGTCCAGCGACAACTTCAACAACTACAACGACAGAAGGTCCAGCGACAACTTCAACAACTACAACGACAGAAGGTCCAGCGACAACTTCAACAACTACAACGACAGAAGGTCCAGCGACAACTTCAACAACTACAACGACAGAAGGTCCAGCGACAACTTCAACAACTACAACGACAGAAGGTCCAGCGACAACTTCAACAACTACAACGACAGAAGGTCCAGCGACAACTTCAACAACTACAACGACAGAAGGTCCAGCGACAACTTCAACAACTACAACGACAGAAGGTCCAGCGACAACTTCAACAACTACAACGACAGAAGGTCCAGCGACAACTTCAACAACTACAACGACAGAAGGTCCAGCGACAACTTCAACAACTACAACGACAGAAGGTCCAGCGACAACTTCAACAACTACAACGACAGAAGGTCCAGCGACAACTTCAACAACTACAACGACAGAAGGTCCAGCGACAACTTCAACAACTACAACGACAGAAGGTCCAGCGACAACTTCAACAACTACAACGACAGAAGGTCCAGCGACAACTTCAACAACTACAACGACAGAAGGTCCAGCGACAACTTCAACAACTACAACGACAGAAGGTCCAGCGACAACTTCTACAACCACAACGACAGAAGGTCCAGCGACCACTTCAACAACTACAACGACAGAAGAACCAACGACCACTTCAACAACAACAGAAGAATCAACAACCACGACTACGACAACCTCAAAACCAGACGTTCCTGGGACATCTACTACGGAGGAGAAACCAAAACTTCCTCAAACTGGCGAATCAGTAGGAACTGGTTTGGTGTTTGCTGGAATCGTCATCTTATCAAGTACAGTTGTATTGAAACGTAGATATTCTAACAAGTAATAGTTTAGTTTCTTAAAAAAGGAGAGAACAAGATTCTCTCCTTTTAATATTATAAGAATTCATGTATAAAAAATCCGAACTTTATTAGTCTGTTTTTGACTAAAATAATAATTTTTTTGTACTTTAGAGTTACAAAAAAGCTAATTGTATCTAAATAAGGGTGAAAAAAATACTTTAATACTTTCAATCACTTGCAATAATAAATAAATATGATATAATCAATTTTAAAATTGATAATTTTATATTGTCATTTTAAAAAGAAAAGGGAGCCATAATGAAAAAGTTTGTAAAAACTAGTTTTGTGCTGTCATTATTTATCTCTATATTGGCAGTATTTTTTGTTGTGTCATCTGGAAAGGTGCACGCTGATACATCTAAAAAAGTGGATGTTATCACAGAAGTAAAAATTCAAAATGACAAAGGTGAGGCTTTGACAGGACCGGTTGGTCGATTTGACAGTTTCCGTCTGAATGCAAAATTTGCTTTAGAGGGGAAAAATGTTAAAGCTGGAGATACAACAGAAGTTAGCATAGCTTCTCCGATTGATATTAAGTCTCAGGATTTTGAAATTAATGACTCAATTACTGGTAAATTGATCGCTAATGCAAAGGTTGATGCCGCTGCTGGTAAAATTATCTTGACCTTTACAAAATTTGTGGAAGAAAAAAATGACGTTTCAGGTTCATTTTTCTTCTATGCTCAAGTTAATAAAGTGAAATCTCCAAACGATGGAGAAGTTCCGGTTAAAGTTTCTGTAAATGATAAAGAGAAATTCACTGGTAAAGTTACAAGTGGGACGATTGGTGGAGGCTACCGCTACTCTATCATTAAATCAGGTTGGAGCGAAGTAGGAAACAAAGAGCTTGGTTTCCGAATTTCTGTAAATAGAACCAATGAAGTAATTAACGACGCTGTTATTACTGATACCTTGAAATCAAAAGGTATCACATACAAGCCAGGAAGTCTCAAGATTAAAAAAGGAACTTGGGAATATACCAATGGTAAATGGGTACTCAAGAACGCAAAAGATGTTACAGCTGACTATAAAGTGATTATTAATGGAGATTCATTTTCTATTAACCTAGGTAACATTGCTGCAGACGACCAATTTGCCATTGAATATTGGGCAGATGTGAACTATGATGTTGTTGATGGTGAAAGAATTCTTAACCAAGCTACTATCAAGGGAAGTAATAAGGATGAATACGCATCAAACAGTACAGTGAAAATCCAAATTGCCGGTGGTGAAGGGATTGGTTACGAATTTAGTATCAAAGTTACTAAGGTAGACGACCAAAACGGCCCTCTTAAGGGTGCGAAATTCCAAGTTGTTCGTCAAGCAACTGGTCAAGTTATTGGTGAATTTGAGTCAGATGCGAATGGTGAATTTACTGTTCAAAATATCTTGCGTGACAAATACATCATTAAAGAAATTAAAGCGCCAGAAGGTTATGAGTTGGCGGCAGATACTGTTGTGGAAGCTGGTGAATTTAAAACACCCAAAGCTCCAGTAGAGAAGACGATTGTAGACCAAAAAACGACAACTACAACCACAACAACTACGACCACAACTACAACTACAACAACGGAAGAGCCGACGACTACTTCGACGACAACAACGACAGAAGAGCCAACGACTACTACAACGACCACAACGACGGAAGAGCCGACGACTACTTCAACGACAACACCGACAGAAGAGCCAACGACTACTACAACGACCACACCGACGGAAGAGCCGACGACTACTTCAACGACAACACCGACAGAAGAGCCAACGACTACTACAACGACCACACCGACGGAAGAGCCGACGACTACTTCAACGACAACACCGACAGAAGAGCCAACGACTACTACAACGACCACACCGACGGAAGAGCCGACGACTACTTCAACGACAACACCGACAGAAGAGCCAACGACTACTTCAACGACAACAACGGAAGAGCCAACGACTACTTCGACGACCACAACGACCGAAGAGCCGACGACTACTTCAACGACAACCACGGAAGAGCCGACGACTACTACAACGACCACACCGACGGAAGAGCCGACGACTACTACAACGACCACACCGACGGAAGAGCCGACGACTACTACAACGACCACACCGACGGAAGAGCCGACGACTACTACAACGACCACACCGACGGAAGAGCCGACGACTACTACAACGACCACACCGACGGAAGAGCCGACGACTACTACAACGACCACACCGACGGAAGAGCCGACGACTACTACAACGACCACACCGACGGAAGAGCCGACGACTACTTCAACTACAACACCGGACGAGCCAACGACTACTTCGACGACAACAACGACAGAAGAGCCAACGACTACTTCGACTACTACAACAACGGAAGAGCCGACGACTACTTCAACGACAACAACGACCGAAGAGCCGACGACTACTTCAACGACAACAACCACCGAAGAGCCGACGACTACTACAACGACAACCACGACCGAAGAGCCGACGACTACTTCAACGACCACAACGACAGAAGAGCCAACGACTACTTCGACTACTACAACAACGGAAGAGCCGACGACTACTTCAACTACGACAACAACAGAAGCAACAACTGAGGCAACTACAGGATCAACTTCTGAAACAACAGAAGCAACAACTGAGGTGACTACAGTAACGACCGAAGAGCCGACGACCACTTCAACAACAGAAGAGTCAACGACCACTTCGACAACAACTACAACAACGGAAGAGCCAACAACCACTTCAACAACGACTACGACAACCTCAAAACCAGATGTTCCAGGAACAACAACTACAGAGGAAAAACCAGAACTTCCTAAAACTGGGGAAGCTATGGGGACTGGATTGGTATTTTCAGGAATCGTTATCTTATCAAGTACCGTTGTATTGAAACGTAAATATTCCAACAAGTAATAGTTAAGTTTCTTTAAAGGGGAGAGAGCAAGGTTCTCTCCTTTTTTAAAAGTAAATAGTACATGGAGCATTTAGATGAAACTATCAATTCTTATCACTCTTTTAAACGAAGAATTAGTTCTAGCTCAAACGCATAAAGCCATTTCTGAGCAGTTAGATAGCATGATTTTATCGGAACAACTATCTGATTATGAAATTCTTTATGTAGATGACGGGAGCAGCGATAGCACTCTAGAGCTAATCGATGCTATTGCGAATCAACATCCACGGGTCAAGTATATCAGCTTTAGTAGAAACTTTGGACGCGAGAGTGGAATTCTTGCTGGTTTTAAGTATGCTACTGGTGATGCGGTCATGGTGATGGATGGTGATTTGCAACATCCGCCTTACCTAATCCCTCTCTTTGTAGAAGCGTATAAGGAGGGTTACGATATCGTCAGTGGTCAGAGAAGTCGAGAAGGGGAGTCTTTCCTAGGAAGCTTCTTTGCTCGTAGTTTCTATAAATTCTCGAACCATTCCATGGATGTCAAGTTAACAGACGGGAAATCTGAATTACGGCTCCTCAGCAAGAGAGCTGTAGATGTATTTGTTTCACTTCCAGAGTACAATCGTTTTAATAAAGGGCTCTATGAGTGGATTGGTTTTAAAGAGAAGGTCATCCCTTATAAAAATGAAGTTCGGAAAGCAGGAAAAAGTAAATTTGGCTTTAAGAAGTCTATGAACTATGCTTTCCAGGGGATTATTTCATTTAATGATCGCCCGCTCCGAATTTGTATCCAATTTGGTTTTGTCAGTATGGCTCTGTCTCTTCTCTATATTGTTTATGAGTTTTGCAAATTTATCTTCTCTTCCGACTATACGAGTGGTTATTTCACGACAATAGCGGCGATTATCTTGTTTAGCAGTGTGCAGCTGATTTTCATCGGTGTGCTTGGAGAGTATATCGGGAAGATTTACTACGAAGTGAAGCAACGTCCTCACTTTATCATTGCAAAAAGCAATATTGACCAAGCTGAAAAAGATAAGATTGGTTAAGATGACATAGGAGAAATCAATCATGAATAAGTGGTTAATGCAATTGCAAGAGTTGAAAGAAAAACATCCCAAAGCCTTGCTTTATACGATAAGTACCTTACTACCGATGACCATCATGCTGGTTGTTTGGTTCTTCATGGGTAGCTATCCCTTTGGGAATAAAAGTCTGATGGCAGTTGACTTTGGTCAGCAGTATATCAGCTTTTTTGGCTTACTTAAACATGCGGTACTTACTGGTGATTTGAGTAGCCTGACTTACTCTTTTACTAAATCTCTCGGTGGAGACATGATAGGGGTTTTGGGCTATTACTTGATGAGTCCCTTTAATATTTTTTATATTCTTATTCCCTTCAAACACTATGGTCTAGCAGTTTTTCTGACTATTTGGCTTAGATATGGAGCAATCGGATTATCTTTCTCTCATTTCCTGATTAAGCGCTATAAGGGAGCAGAATCTCGTGTATGGTTGGTGCCTTTGTTTGCAACAGCCTATGCTCTTTCAGGGATGCTCGTTTCCTATCAGATGAACGTCATTTTCTATGATGCCATGATTATGCTACCGCTCGTTATCGTTTATCTGGAAGAGCTCTTGGATGGAGGAAGACCCTATCGTTATGCCTTTATTTTAGGGCTAACAGTCTTTCTGCAGTTCTATATGGGCTATATGATTTCGATTTTTATCGTCCTATACTCTTGCTATTATGTTTCACCACGCCTCTCTATCCAGGGAACTCTGAAACAGAAGCTGAAACACTTCTTGAGTCCTTTGGTAAAAACATTTGCCTTCTCTGTCATTGGGGTTGCTACGGCATCGGTGTTGATTGTGCCAGTTTTCTATAATCTCCTTGAGAGTAAGGGGCAGGTTGGAGATGCTATGAAGTTCTCCTTCGCCTTTCAGATCAATCCTGTGGATATCCTGTCGAAGTTAGCTATCGGTGGTTTTGATACTGCCTCAGGTTGGTCGGCTGGACCTAACCTTCCAAATATCTACATTGGTGCTTTAGGATTTCTAGGTTTTATCCTCTACTTCACATCGAAGCAGGTAGCCAAGGAAAGACGTTGGGCTGCAGGTGCGGTCACCCTTGTCTTCTTCATTTCCTTTGTCAATGAATTTGTTAGTAAAATCTGGCATATGGGACAAAACCCAGCTGGATTCTTCTTCCGTTTCTCATGGTTATTCTCGTTCTTTATGCTCGTTTTAGCCTATCAGGTAGTTAAGGGACAAGTAGAAATTTCTCGCAGAGGGAAGTTGCTTTCAGTGGTGTTGCTAGTTTTATCAGCAATTTATCTCTATACCAAGAAATTCACCTACCTTCCAAAAACCCAGCCAGAAGCTTTGACTCAATTTCTATCAAAGAATGTTCTTGTGTTTTGGGTTTTACTAATAGCTATCACTGCAGCCTGCTCTTATCTCTATTGGAGTCGTTCTCGTAAAGCTCCTCAAGTGAAAAAAATGGTGCTATTGATAGCTGGTGCTGTCGTCCTTCTTTTAGGAATTCTTCTCCAAACAGGATATTTCTTAACTCAGGTTGTCTTAACTTTGTTGGTCTATTTGGCAGTTATCTTCTTATTGCGCACAAGAATGACCAGACTAGCCATTCTTGCCGTGTCTGCCCTAACAATCTTTGAGTTAGGCTATAATGCCTATCTATCTCAAGTGACCTTTGGGTATGCAGATGTAGACAAGTTTGTAGATGCGACGGTATCTGTAAAACAAGTGACAGACGATGTTCAGAAACAAGCAGATCAACCATTCTACCGAATTGCTACAACCTTTGCCTATTCAAAAACAGTGCCATCGCTTGTTTCCTACCCAGGTTTAAGTACCTTCAGTTCAAGCTTAGAGCGTACGACCATGGATCAATTTGCCTTTATGGGTGACCAAGGGATTAATGCAGCGACAGAGTATGAAAATGGGACTCCTCTGACAGATGCCTTATACGGTGTTCGCTACTATATGGATGTCAAAGACCTGGATCCTACTGAGAAAGAAGCTCATCCTGAGAGAATGTATTTCACGCGTTTTGCCAGTCGATTTGATATGCAGCGTTATTTCACGCAGAAGGTCTACGAAGATGAACGCTATATCGTGTACGAAAATCCAAATTCTTTCCCACTAGCCTATGGAACAAATGATTTGGTAAGAAACATCAACTTTGGTAGAAATAACGCTATCCAAAATCAAAATATCATCCTTAACTCTATGGAAGGTGTAAAAAAAGGCGAGGAAAACTACCTCGACTACTTCAAACCATTAGCCTATGGAGATGTTGAAACAGAAAATCTTACTGAGGAAAATGTCGACAAAGAAAAAGGAACTGCAGTCTACAAGCGGGTAGATTCTTCTAAGGATGCAATCGTTCGCTACCGAATCACTCCGCGAACAAACTTGACCTATTACTTCTTCGTACCAGCAAGTCTAAATTCTGAGAAAGACTACTCCGTCCTTCTGAACGGCAAGTGGTTCACTCATTCTAAGAGAAATACGCAACGTCAACTATGGCAAATCGCTGACAATGCAGAGAATCAAGAGTCTGTACTGGAGTTCCGCTTTAAAACAGATAAGGTTGACCTTTCAAATGCAGGAGTTTACCGCGCAGAAATCAGTCAAATTCAAAGTGCTTTAGAAAAGCGGAAGGAACAAGGTCTACAAGTTGAGAAATTCTCGAATACTCATATCGTCGGTTCAGTGAATATTACTGACGACAGTAAATATATGATGACCTCTATCCCTTATAGTGAGGGTTGGAAGGTGAAAGTAGATGGCAAGGATGTCCCTGTGACAAAAGCATGGAACAGCTTTATCTCATTCCCGATTAATTCCGGACAACACAAAGTAGAATTTGTCTTCTCTCAAAAAGGAAGGATTACAGGTGCTGTATTGACTCTCATCAGTCTAGCAACCCTTTATATCATCAGAAGAGATTACAAGAAGGATGATAAAAACCAGCTGAAAGAAAGTCAAGACGCTCCATCAGCTGAGTAAGAAATCTTTTATCAACTATAAAAAATACGGTCAGGATACCATTCTTGACCGTTTTCTTTTACAAAATGACAAAAATCTTAAACTTTTTGACAAATATGCTTGTCAAAAATAAAAAGATGTGTTACAATGAAATCAAGATAAAGAACAAAGGAGAAAAAAGGCATGCTAAAAAATCGTCTAAAAGAGCTTCGGGCTCGCGATGGCCTGAATCAAACAGAGCTGGCCAAACTAGCTGGCGTGTCCAGGCAAACCATCAGTTTGCTAGAGCGGGATGAGTACACGCCATCCATCGTCATTGCCCTGAAGATTGCTCAGATATTCCATGAGCCGGTCGAGTCAGTCTTCCGCTTAGAGGAGGATGAGTGATGAACAAGTATAAAGTGATTTATTATCTATCTATAGTCGTGTTTATCGTAAATCTTTTGGCTATGATTGGAAGCCTATTTGGTTGGTTTACAATTGTTGAAAGTAAATACCTCTTCTGGATTAACATAGTGCTACTATTAGTCTTTAGATGGGTAGAGAGAAAGATTAAGTTTAAAGAGATCCTAAAAGGAGAAAAGTTATGAAAGAGTTTTTAGCAGGTTTTCAAGTCGATACAGAGAACAAAGCACTTGCCGGTGTTTGTGCAGGTTTAGGAAATTATTTTAACATTCAAGCCAATATCGTTCGTTTGGTGACAGTCTTTTTGTTTCTCTCTTCTACAGAGATTGGTATTTTAACAGTTACAGCCTATGCTTATCTAGCAGGTTGGCTTGGCAATGAACCCTTGGGAGATGGAGCAAAAAAAGCTAGAAACCAAGCTATTCTCTTACTTGCTGTTTGTTTGCTTTTGGTAACGCTTGGAGCAGATGGCCTGACAGCTATTTTTGAATCAGGAAAAGCTTTTGGTCAATGGTTGTCTGGCTTGTTTTAGAAAGAGGTTGAAAGATGGAAAAGAAACAAATCATTTTTGCACTGAAGATTTTTATTGCAGGAGTTTTATTAGGAATATTTGCTGGATTCCTTGGTGTTAATCCTTTAGGTATCAGTCAAGCTCAAGTAATCATTGCCTTGTACTCAATCTTTCTTGGTCTAGGGCTGATTACGGTAATTCTAACCTTTTATTTCATTAGAAAAAGCCATCAGGCTTATCAGAGTTATCAAAGAGAAGAAGAAGACGAAGAAAACGAACAAGACTATCTTGCTATGTATCGTTTCTTAGATTATGGTACGGTAGCTTGGAATGTTTGCCAAATTAGTATGCTATCCTGTCTACTTATAGATTTGGGAGCTTTAGGCCCATCAGTAGCATCCTTGCTTTTGATAGTTTTAGGTATCTGGGCAGGTGTGTACTGCCTAAAAATCACCAGTAAGATTCGTAACTACAAACTTTCTATTATGGCAACGCCTAAGGAAGTTTTAGACTACCTCGATACTTATGATGAGGGAGAAAAACAGGCTGAAATGGAAGAAGCTTACTTGATCTTGTTCAAGGTCAATCAGCTCCTCATTCCTGGTATCTACGTTGTCTTAGTAGTTCTATCTGTAGTATTAGGCCAAGTACAGTTGGTTGCTCTGCTGGTGGCAGTTGTCATCCATTTGTACACCAATGTCGCACAATTGCGCAAAACAAAACGTTATTTCAAATAGGAGAATATTATGAAAACACTTAAAAATATTGGCTGGTATAGCCTTGCCTTCTTATCATTTCTTATGGTCTATAGTTTTATTCAGGGCGTAGGTTTAGCCGCCTTGATATTGGGAGCACCTAGCTACGTTGCTGTCCCTGTTTATGTCTTATTAGCAGGAATCTTCACCTTCGTTACCTACAAGTGGTATAAGACAGGAACTGTTACGATTGAAAAAACGGCCCTTAACAAATACATTTGGCTACCTGCCTTGGTATGGATCCTTGTCATTGTTGCAGAAAACTTTTTACCACATGATCCATCAGTCAATCAAAAGATGGTAGAAGAATTGACTCATAATCAACCTCTTTTCTCTTTCTTTATGGTGGTTGTCTTTGCACCTCTGACAGAAGAGTTAACATTTAGAGGTATGTTAGCTCGCTTTGTCTTCCCTCAGCAAGATAACATCAAGCAAACAGCTATCTTTCTTCTTGTAAGTAGTCTCATTTTTGCTCTTGTTCATTTTCCTGGAACTCCACTACAGTTCCTAGTTTATGCTTCACTTGGATTTAGCATGGGCTTGGCTTATATCAGTAAAGGTGGTTTGGCTTATAGTATAGCCCTACATGCTTTGAATAATTTAATCGCATTTTTAATGATAGTCATGCTATAATAGACTCAGGAGGAAATCATGAAACGAGTACTATTATTAGCAGTTATTCAGGCTGTATTTCTCTTCTTTGTCATCGGCCTACTTGTCTATTTCATTAAGGGGGATTTCTTTTATAACAATCTAGCGATTATCTTTGCTCCTATCGCAGGAGTGATACGATTTGCGACAGCTTATGTGACAGAAATTGTCCTTCCTAAGAAAACAGAAGGGATTGCTGAAAAGCGTAAAAAATAAAGAAAACCTAAATCCAGCGAATGACTTTGCTGGATTTTTTCATTTATAAGAGGATTCTCTCAACTTTTCTGCTGATTTTCATGAAGAGCCTGCGCTTTTATGGTAAAATAGTAACAGAATACAAGAGGAGAGAAAACATGAAACGTAGTATGTATGCTGGTCGTGTTCGTGAGGAGCACATCGGACAAGAAATTACCTTGAAAGGATGGGTTGCCCGTCGTCGTGACTTGGGTGGATTGATCTTTATCGACCTTCGTGACCGTGAAGGGATCATGCAGTTAGTTATCAACCCTGAAAAAGTTTCTGCAGATGTGATGGCAACAGCTGAAAGCCTTCGTAGTGAATTTGTCATCGAGGTGACAGGTCAGGTTGCAGCACGTGAGCAGGCAAATGATAAACTGGCGACTGGAGCGGTTGAACTGAATGTAACGGCTCTTACTGTGCTTAATACAGCCAAAACAACACCATTTGAAATCAAGGATGGCATTGAAGCAAACGATGATACGCGTCTACGTTACCGTTACCTTGACCTTCGTCGTCCAGAGATGTTGGAGAACCTTAAACTTCGTGCCAAAGTAACACATTCGATCCGCAACTACTTGGACGAGTTGGAATTTATCGATGTGGAAACACCATTCCTTTCTAAGTCAACACCAGAAGGGGCGCGTGACTACTTGGTGCCATCTCGTGTCAATAAAGGGCATTTTTACGCACTTCCTCAAAGTCCGCAGATTACAAAACAGTTGTTGATGAATGCGGGATTTGACCGTTACTACCAAATCGTCAAATGTTTCCGCGATGAAGACTTGCGTGGAGACCGTCAGCCCGAGTTCACTCAGGTCGACTTGGAAACTTCATTCCTTACTGAGCAAGAAATCCAAGATATCACAGAAGGCTTGATTGCGCGCGTGATGAAGGAAACAAAAGGAATCGAAGTAACGCTGCCATTCCCTCGTATGAAGTACGATGATGCTATGGCTCTTTATGGATCTGACAAGCCTGATACTCGTTTTGACATGTTGCTTCAGGACTTGACAGATCTTGTCAAAGGTGTTGATTTCAAAGTCTTCTCAGAAGCACCTGCCGTTAAAGCTATTGTGGTCAAAGGTGCAGCAGACAACTACTCTCGTAAAGACATCGACAAAATGACAGAAGTAGCCAAGCAGTATGGTGCTAAAGGCCTTGCTTGGGTTAAGGTTGTTGATGGTGAATTAAACGGACCAGTTGCTAAATTCTTGACTAGCATTCAAGGCGATTTAACAAGTGCGCTTAGTCTTGAAGATAAAGACTTGGTTCTCTTTGTGGCTGATACGCTTGAAGTAGCCAATGCAACACTTGGTGCCCTTCGTGGACGTATTGCCAAAGAGCTCGGCTTGATTGATAACGACAAATTTAACTTCCTCTGGGTAGTTGACTGGCCAATGTTTGAATGGTCTGAAGAAGAAGGCCGTTATATGAGTGCCCACCATCCATTCACGCTTCCACAGGAAGAAACAGCTCACGAATTAGAAGGTGATTTGGCTAAGGTTCGTGCCATTGCCTACGACATCGTCTTGAACGGTTATGAACTTGGTGGTGGTAGCCTTCGTATCAATCAAAAAGAACTCCAAGAACGCATGTTCAAGGCCCTTGGATTCTCAGCTGAAGAAGCAAATGACCAGTTTGGTTTCCTTTTGGAAGCTATGGACTATGGCTTCCCACCACACGGTGGTTTGGCTATCGGTCTTGACCGTTTTGTCATGTTGCTCGCTGGAGAGGAAAATATTCGCGAAGTCATCGCCTTTCCTAAGAACAATAAGGCAACTGACCCAATGACGCAAGCACCATCAACAGTAGCTCTTAAACAACTAGAGGAACTTAATCTACAAGTAGAACAAGATGAAACAAACGAAACTAACTAAAAAGTGGTACCATTATCTTCGCCGCTTTGCTTATCGAGTAAAGATTTTGCGTGTTTTACAAAGTATTTCTCGAGAAAAATACGATGAAAAAATCTCAGCTTCTCTGGTATATGGTTTTCTATCAGCAGTAGCCGTCAATTTCTTTTTCCAACCAGGGCACGTTTATTCAAGTGGTGCGACAGGTTTGGCCCAGATTATATCTGCCCTTAGTAACCACTGGTTTGGTTTTCATTTCCCGATTTCAGTAGCATTTTATGCCATCAATATTCCTCTCATGATTTTGGCCTGGTATCAAATTGGGCATAAGTTCACGATTTTTACCTTTATCACGGTATCCATGAGCTCACTCTTTATCCAGTTTGTGCCAGTGGTGGTCTTAACAGAGGATCCCATCATCAATGCCCTTTTTGGTGGTGTTGTCATGGGACTGGGAATCGGATTTGCTCTACGCCATAACATCTCCAGTGGTGGAACAGACATTGTCAGCTTAACCATTCGTAAGAAAACAGGTCGTAACGTCGGAAGCATCTCTTTCTTGGTGAACGGTACAATCATGCTGATTGCAGGATTGACCTTTGGATGGGAATATGCTCTTTATTCTATGATTACGATCTTTGTTTCAAGTCGTGTAACAGATGCAGTTTTCACCAAACAGAAACGCATGCAGGCCATGATAGTCACGAGCAATCCAGATGCAGTCATTGAAAAAATTCATCACAAATTGCATCGTGGTGCGACTGTGATTCATGATGCTGAAGGGACTTATAACCACGAGCGTAAGGCAGTTTTGATAACGGTTATCACTCGTGCAGAGTTTAATGATTTTAAACTGATTATGAAACAAGTGGATCCAACAGCCTTTGTATCTGTCTCAGAAAATGTTCATATTCTTGGGCGATTTGTCGAAGTTGAAAACTAGTTGTTCAGGTAAATAGGATACAAAAAAACCAACTCAAAATAGAGAGTTGGTTTTTATTTTTCAACGATTTCGTGTGCGATCACCTGACGATAGCAGATTTGACGATTTTCTTTGACATCATTAATGATTTGAAGAATGGTTTCAAATGAAGTTCGACCAAGAGCAAGACTATTGATATCAACATAGGCAGCCAGATTTAATCTTGGATTGACCGAATCAAAGCTGAGAACCGGAACATCAAGTTGGTGTTCGTTGAGGTAGTTACAGACACCTTCAGCTAAGAGACTATCTATTGTGATAATAGCATCGGTCTGAGGGTCGTGTTTAAAGAGTTGTTTACTAAAGTTATAGCCCTTTTCTTCTAGAAACTCATCTGCAAAGAAGGTACGTTGACTATCAAGAGGCAGATTGTGTTCTTGAAGTGCTTGCTCGTAACCTTTCAGACGATCCTGGGTAACGAAGAGTTTCTTGGTACCACCAATGAAAGCAATGCGACTACAACCTTTTTTGATGAAATATTCGGTCGCATCAAATCCGGCTTGGATGTTATCATTATCAACAAGCGGAATGAAAGGAGAAAGTGATTTTCCAAGAATGAGGAAGGGAAATTGCTCCTCGGCAACCAGTTGTACCAAGGGGTCATTTTCTTGAGCGTACAAGAAGATAAGCCCATCCACACGTTTTCCGTAGACCATTTGTGAAATGGCGTTTAAACGCTCTTTCTCATCCTTACCAGTCGCAATCTGAATGGCATAGTGATTTTCCGAGGCAACCTGTGCAATCCCTCTAAGAACAGAAGGGAAGAAAGGGTTTTGGTAGAAAACATCTGAATCATCTGGAAGGACTAAGCCAATAACTTGCGTATAACTGCTAACAAGACTTCGAGCATTTAGATTAGGATGATAGTTGAGTTCCTTCATAGCCTTTCGAACTCGCTTTTTTGTTTCGTCACTAATCGTTGATTTGTTTTGAATAACACGGGTTACGGTTGAAGGAGAAACTCCTGCAGCTTTGGCCACGTCTTTTATCGTAACAGGCATAATAATCTCCTACTTTTTGTAGTCTGGATCACGATAATGAGTCTTATAAAAGATAGTGACCAGATATAGAACAAATAAAATGTTTTGAACAGTAATCAAAGTTGCCATATTCTGCCCCAAAAGACCTAGAATCAGGGTCAGTAAAGTTGGTAATCCTAAACAGTTCAAAATAAAATGATAGCACTCTTTATAGGTTTTAAATGAGAAGAGACGAGATTTTTTCGTGAAGTAGAGCAAAAGGCTAGCACCTAGAGCTACAATGAAAAAATTAAGTCCAAAGAGAAAACTAGCACCTAAGACCAGGAAGAGGCTGATATAGACGCGGTTCTGTTGATACCAGTCTTTTGAAATAGCCTGAGTCAAGCTTTCCTTACTTTGGAAGCTATCAGTTGTGATAGCATGATAGCGAATGCTGGTTAACTCTTTTCCTTGCTTACTGATGACGAGTTGCTCGGGTTCAAAGCTAAGAAGTAATTCCTCAGGGAAACTTGAACTAGCAGTAGCCCCGATTTGTACAGAATCTTGATGAGGAGTCGAACCAGTATAGCTTAGTTTTCCATCTACAATCTGAGCATTGGTAGCTAGATCCTGAACGACTTCGTCCGTCAATGGAGCATAGACATCATCGATGAACGTCTCTAAAGGATAGGTTTCCTGAGAACTGTTCTGGATAGCAATAGGCACCATGGATAAGCTAATCAAGAAAATACTGGTAAAAATCAGTTGAAACCAGTTTAGACCAAAACGTTGAGATAGGGGCTTACGAAATCCCCAAATACTATTAAAATAAGAAAATGGATATGGTAACATAAATCTCTTTCTATAGGCATTTTTCTATACGAGTATTATATAGAGAAATGTTTTTTATTTCAAGCGGGGATAGTAGAATCCTTGGTAAAAGTGAATGTTTGTTATGATTTGTCCACTAACTAACAAGGTAATCTCAGCAAGCTCTTGTTTCTCACCAGACAATCGATGTACAAGTTCAAAAATGAAAAAGGGTGGCGGGGGTATATTACCCCTTGTCGCCACCGCTTGTAAGTCCTGAAACGAAGTTCTTTTGCAAGAAGAAGAAAAGTGTACAGATTGGAAGAGCGATGAGGATAGCACCTGCTGAGAAGTAGGCGATCTTCAAGTTCTTCGCATTGCTGACGAAGGTTTGTAGACCAACGGCAACTGTATAGTATTCTTTTTCACGAAGCAAGAAACTAGAGAGGATATAGTCTCCGAAAGGTCCCATGAAGGCCCAGAGTGCTTGTACAGCAACCATTGGGCGAACAAGAGGGAGAACGATTTGCCAGAAGCGGCGGAAATGTCCTGCACCATCCAGTTTTGCAGACTCATCAAGAGACATTGGCACGGTGTCAAAGTAACCTTTCATCAACCAAGCATTCATCGGGATACCTCCACCAACGTAGAGGAAGATGAGGAACCAACTTTTGTTAAGGGCGTTCAACATGAGGGCCATAACGAAGAAGGCAGTCAAAGCGGCCATTGTTGGCACCATTTGGATAATCAAGAAGAAGACCAAACTTTGTTTACGAGCCAAGAAGTTGTAACGGCTATAGGCATAACCAGCAAGTACGATAATACTTGTCTGAACAACCATAGTGATCAAAGCGATAATCAAAGTGTTGAGGTACCATGTGCCGTACAAGGTTTCTGTAAAGAGCCCTTTGAAGTTATCAAGACTGAAATTGACATTGCTGTCGAGTTTGAAGGCCACAACGTTACCGGCCTTAAAGGCTGACATAATCGTGATTAAAAGAGGATAGATAATAACGATTGAAAGTCCAATTAAGTAAAGATAAGTAAGGGTTTGAGTCAGTCTACGTTTGATTTTGATTGAGTTATTCATCTTAGACGTCCTCCATATCAAATGCGTGTAGTTTCTTGAATGCAATCATAGAAATAGAGATGACAATGATTGAAATAATCAAGGTAACTGCAGCTGCCATAGAGTATTGAGGAGCTGTACCAGTTGTCAGACGGTAGATCCATGAGATCAAGATATCGGTTGAACCAGCTCCACCACCGACACTACCAGGACCACCGCCATTGAAGAGGTACATGATAGAGAAGTTGTTGAAGTTGAAGGTGTATTGGCTAATCAAAGTAGGCGCCGCAACAGCCAAAATCATTGGGAAAGTGATGTTGCGGAATTTTTGCCAAGCATTAGCACCGTCGATATAAGCTGCTTCATACAAGTCATTTGGAATAGACTGTAAGATACCGAGAGTCAAGACGTAGATATAAGGGAAACCAAGCCATCCTTGCATCATAATCAAGGCAATTTTAGTCCAAGTTGGATTTGTCTTCCAAGGGATAAGAACGCCATCTAAGAAAGGAAGAACCTTAGCAAAAAGTGGCAAAACTTGAGTATTGATAGCACCAACACTATCATTGAACATGTTTGAGAATGTCAAGATAGTGATGAAGGCTGGAACCGCCCAAGGTAGAAGGAAGATAACACCAAAGATACGTTTACCCTTGATGAATGGTTGGTTAGCAATAATAGCTGTAAAGATACCGAGTACGATTTGCAAAGTAGATGCAGATAAAGCCCAGATAATAGTCCAAGAAAGAACAGAACCGAAGGCTGAACGGAAGGTACTCAAGCTCCAGATATTTGTGAAGTTAGTCAATCCAACCCAATCCAATAATTTATTTGGTGGTAAGTGTTGGAAATCGTAGTTAGTAAAGGCAATCATCAAGGTTACAATAACCGGGAAGATGATGGCAAATGTCATGGCAACGTAAGATGGAATGATAAGCAAGTAAGGGAATCCATTTTCATAGATACCTTTAATCATATCCTTAAGTGTCGATGGGACAGGGATGCCATTATTGATACGTTTTGCAATAGTGTGAGCGTCTTTAATATTGAGAATATAAAAGGCTAGATAAACAATTACAAAAATAGAGTGGAATGCACCACGAATCAACATGAAGAGAGAGTTGTCACGGCCAGGTTTTTCACCAAGCGTGATTAAGTTTCTCAATTCAGGTGCTGCAAGTACTATAAAATAGAGGACAAAAGCCACTGTTACAGCAAGGAAGATAAAACCTTTAGCTTTTTGTTTGTTGTAGATTTGTCCCAACCCAGGAATCAATGAAAGCAAGGCTGCTTTTTTTGGTTGTTGTTCCATGAGTGCTCCTTTCATAAGATACGAGCATTGAGCTCGATGCTAATCAGTAATACTACTGAAAACATTGTCAATGTATCTAAAAATCAAGGGAGATGTTTAAATTATCTCCCTTGAATCAATCAATTAGTTACCAAATTTTTGTTGGATTGTTTCTTTGATCAATGTTACAGCATCATTAGCAGCTGTTTTAGCATCTTTCTTACCGCTTACAGCGTCAAAGAGCATTGTTTTAGCTGGGTCCCAAACTGTTGACATTTGAGAGATGTTTGGCATTGGTTGTGCGTTCTTGAACTGCTCGATAACAGCTGTAGTCAACTCATCTTTTTTACCTTCAGCGTAAGAACGAGCTTCAGTGTTAGCTGGGATTTCGTTAGTTGCATCGTAGAATGCTTTTTGTTGTTCAGTTGATACAAGGTAGTCTACAAATTTTTGAGCGCCTTCAAGGTTCTTAGTGCTTGATGGGATGATCCAAGCTTTACCACCACCAAAGGCTGCGTAGTTTTTGCCGTTTGGAAGAGTTGGGATAGTTGCAACACCGTAGTTTACTTTAGCATCTTTGAATGCTTGAGCTTTCCAAGGACCATCGATGATAGCAGCTGTTTTACCTTCTTGGAATTGAGTTTGGATCAAGTTTCCAGCACCTTCAGTATCTTGCATACCTTTAGGCCATTTTTCGTACCAGGTTTTAGCGTATTCGATTCCTGCGATAGCACCATCGTTAGCAAGACCGATATCTTTAGGATCTTTACCATTTTGACCGAATACATAACCACCGTTACCAGCAAGGAGTCCGTATGCGTAGTAGAAGTTTGTCCAGTCAGCTAGGAAGGCAGTAGTTTTGCCATCTTCACCAGCGAAAGCGTATTTGCTATCTTTAGCAAGGTTTTCTAAGTCAGCAAATGTTTTTGGAGCTTCTTTGAGCAAGTCTTTGTTATAGTACATAACAAGTGACTCGATAACGGCTGGAGCGCCGTAAACTTTACCGTCAGCAGCTGTTACAAGAGATTTAGTAGTATCATCTGTTTTAGCACCGTCGCTTAGTTTAACTTCTGAAAGTTGTCCATCAGTACCAAGGCTACCTACACGGTCGTATGGTGCCATCATAACGTCAGCAGCTTGACCTGATTGGTTGTCAAGTGAAAGTTTGTCAAGTCCGCCAAGTTGGTCACCAGATTTGATGTTAACTTTAGTTCCTGATTCTTTTTCATAAGCAGCAGCAACTTTCTCAGCGTAAGCTTTATATTGGTCTTCAACGTAGAAAGTGATTTCTTTGCTTCCTGATGCAGAAGAATCAGCTGCTTTATCAGCAGTTTTGCTTCCGCAAGCTACCAAAAGCAAGCTAGCAAGAGTAGCAGTACCAAGTACAGCAGCGCTCTTCATGAATTTAGTTGACATAGTGTATTCCTCCTAAAGAATAACAAATTTTAATTTCGAGGAAACGCAAACGTTTTCCCTTATGACCTTAGTATAGCACAAACAGAAAACGGTTGCAAGCGTTTTTTTGAAAAAAATTTAAAAAACTTATGACTGGCCAATTCGCAAAATTGTCTGTATAATAGAAGAGAAATAGGAAATCGTGTAAATTTCAATTCAAAAATAATTGAAGGGAAACGCTTGCATAAATAGAAGACGAAACAAATGGAGGGGGAAATTTAAAATATAGGGAATTTCCGATTTCGGAAATAAAAAGTAGAGAAAAAGTTTTTTTTACAAACGCTTGCATTTATTTTAGAAATGGGGTATACTTGACTTAGCGCAAACGTTTGCGCAAAAATTGAAATAATTAACAATATAAACACTTGAGGTGCTAATATGAAAAAACGTCAAAGCGGTGTGTTGATGCACATCTCATCACTTCCAGGAGCATACGGAATCGGATCATTTGGTCAAAGCGCCTATGATTTCGTTGACTTCTTGGTTCGTACAAAGCAACGTTACTGGCAAATCCTTCCTTTGGGAACAACCAGCTATGGAGATTCTCCATACCAATCATTCTCAGCCTTTGCTGGAAACACTCATTTTATCGACCTTGATATTTTGGTGGAGCAAGGTCTCTTGGAAGCAAGTGATCTTGAAGGTGTGGACTTTGGTAGCAACCCAACTGAAGTTGACTACGCTAAAATCTACTATGCACGTCGTCCACTTCTAGAGAAAGCTGTCAAACGTTTCCTTGAAGTCGGAGATGTCAAAGACTTCGAAAAATTTGCTCAAGAAAATCAATCATGGCTTGAACTATTTGCAGAGTATATGGCGATCAAGGAGCATTTTGATAATCTTGCTTGGACAGAATGGCCAGATGCAGATGCTCGTGCTCGTAAAGCTTCTGCTCTTGAAAGCTACCGTGAGAAATTAGCTGACAAGCTTGTTTACCACCGCGTAACCCAATACCTTTTCTTCCAACAATGGTTGAAATTGAAAGCATACGCTAACGAAAACCACATCGAGATTGTCGGAGATATGCCTATCTATGTAGCGGAAGATTCAAGCGATATGTGGGCTAATCCACATCTCTTTAAAACAGATGAAAACGGGAAAGCGACTTGCATCGCAGGTTGCCCACCAGATGAATTCTCTGCTACTGGTCAGCTCTGGGGTAACCCAATCTATGACTGGGAAGCTATGGACAAAGATGGCTACAAATGGTGGATTGAACGCTTGCGTGAAAGCTTCAAAATCTACGATATCGTTCGTATCGACCACTTCCGTGGATTTGAGTCTTACTGGGAAATTCCTGCTGGTTCTGAAACAGCAGCACCTGGTAAATGGGTGAAAGGTCCTGACTACAAACTCTTTGCAGCGGTTAAAGAGGAACTTGGTGACTTGAACATCATCGCAGAAGACCTTGGATTCATGACTGACGAAGTTATTGAACTACGTGAACGCACTGGCTTCCCAGGAATGAAGATTCTTCAATTTGCCTTCAACCCAGAAGACGAAAGTATTGATAGCCCACACTTGGCACCTGCCAACTCTGTTATGTACACAGGAACACATGATAACAATACAGTTCTTGGTTGGTACCGTAATGAGATTGACGATCCAACTCGTGAATACATGGCTCGTTACACGAACCGTAAAGAGTATGAAACAGTGCCACACGCAATGCTTCGCACAGTATTTTCATCAGTTAGCTTCATGGCTATTGCAACCATGCAAGACTTGCTAGAACTAGATGAGTCAGCTCGTATGAACTTCCCATCTACTCTTGGTGGAAACTGGTCATGGCGTATGACAGAGGATCAATTGACTCCTGCTGTCGAAGAAACTTTGCTTGACTTGACTACAATTTATCGCCGAATCAATGAAAATTTGGTAGAATTAAAGAAATAAGACATTATCAGGAGACACAAAAAATGTTACCATTAAAAGAATTTGTACAAAATCGTTACAATAAATCTATCGCAGAATGTAGTAACGAAGAGCTTTACCTTGCTCTTCTTAACTACAGCAAACTTGCAAGTAGCCAAAAACCAGTGAACACTGGTAAGAAAAAAGTTTACTATATCTCAGCTGAGTTCTTGATCGGTAAACTCTTGTCTAACAACTTGATTAACCTTGGTCTTTATGACGAAGTTAAAAAAGAACTTGCTGACGCAGGTAAAGAGTTGATCGAAATCGAAGAAGTAGAATTGGAACCATCACTTGGTAATGGTGGTTTGGGACGTTTGGCAGCCTGCTTTATCGACTCAATCGCTACACTTGGTTTGAACGGTGACGGTGTTGGTTTGAACTACCACTTTGGTCTTTTCCAACAAGTGCTTAAAAACAACCAACAAGAAACAATTCCTAACGCTTGGTTGACTGACCAAAACTGGTTGGTTCGTTCAAGCCGTAGCTACCAAGTGCCATTTGCACACTTCACATTGACATCTACTCTTTACGATATCGATGTACCTGGTTACAAAACAGCTACTAAAAACCGTTTGCGTTTGTTTGACTTGGATTCAGTTGATTCATCTATCATTGAAGATGGCATTAACTTTGATAAGACAGACATCGCTCGCAACTTGACTCTTTTCCTTTATCCAGACGATAGCGACAAACAAGGTGAATTACTCCGTATCTTCCAACAATACTTCATGGTTTCAAATGGTGCTCAATTGATCATCGATGAAGCAATCGAAAAAGGAAGCAACTTGCATGACCTTGCTGACTACGCAGTTGTACAAATCAACGATACTCACCCATCAATGGTGATTCCTGAATTGATCCGTCTTTTGACTGAACGTGGTATCGAACTTGATGAAGCAATCTCTATCGTTCGTAGCATGACTGCCTACACTAACCACACAATCCTTGCTGAAGCCCTTGAAAAATGGCCTCTTGAATTCTTGGAAGAAGTGGTTCCTCACTTGGTACCAATCATCAAAGAATTGGACCGTCGTGTTAAAGCAGAATACAAAGACCCAGCTGTTCAAATCATCGATGAGAGCGGACGTGTTCACATGGCTCACATGGATATCCACTACGGATACAGCGTAAACGGGGTTGCGGCTCTTCACACTGAAATCTTGAAGAACTCAGAGTTGAAAGCTTTCTACGACATCTACCCAGAAAAATTCAACAACAAAACAAACGGTATCACATTCCGTCGTTGGCTCATGCATGCTAACCCAAGCTTGTCTCACTACTTGGATGAGATCCTTGGACGCGAATGGCACCATGAAGCTTCTAAATTAGAAGACCTTCTTTCATACGAAGACAAGGCTGCTGTCAAAGAAAAATTGGAAAGCATCAAAGCTCACAACAAACGTAAATTGGCTCGTCACTTGAAAGAACACCAAGGTGTGGAAATCAATACTAACTCTATCTTTGATATCCAAATCAAACGTCTTCACGAGTACAAACGTCAACAAATGAACGCTTTGTATGTCATCCACAAATATCTTGACATCAAGGCTGGTAACATCCCTGCTCGTCCAATCACAGTATTCTTTGGTGGTAAAGCAGCTCCTGCCTACACAATCGCTCAAGACATCATCCACTTGATCCTTTGCTTGTCAGAAGTGATTGCTAACGACCCAGCAGTAGCTCCACACTTGCAAGTCGTAATGGTTGAAAACTACAACGTTACTGCAGCAAGCTTCTTGATCCCAGCATGTGACATCTCAGAACAAATCTCACTTGCTTCTAAAGAAGCTTCAGGTACTGGTAATATGAAATTCATGTTGAACGGAGCTTTGACTCTTGGTACTATGGACGGGGCTAATGTGGAAATCGCTGAGTTGGTTGGAGACGAAAACATCTACATCTTTGGTGAAGATTCAGAAACTGTTATCGATCTTTACGCAAAATCAGCTTACAAATCAAGCGAATTCTACGCTCGTAAAGCGATCAAACCTTTGGTTGACTTTATCGTGAGCGACGCTGTTCTTGCAGTTGGTAAGAAAGAACGCTTGGAACGTCTTTACAATGAATTGATCAACAAAGACTGGTTCATGACTCTTCTTGACTTGGAAGACTACATCAAAGTGAAAGAGCAAATGCTTGCTGATTACGAAAACCGTGACGCATGGTTGGATAAAGTGATCGTCAACATTGCTAAAGCAGGATTCTTCTCATCTGACCGTACTATCGCTCAGTACAACGAAGACATCTGGCACTTGAACTAAGATTAAACAAAAACGCATCTTTAATAGATGCGTTTTTTCATATTTAAACTAATTTACAGTGCTTTCCCAACCAGAATCTCTGCTTCGATGGTAATCTCAGTTAACTGGCTCCAGTCAATCTTGCTTTGGTCAACGTGAAAGAGTAGAGGGGTCATGCTAAGCAGTGCTTGGCGTTGTTCTGCGGTGACGGACTTGTTCAGGGAAGCTATCTGACTAGATTGGATGCGGAAATGTTCCTGGAAATGTTCCTTGATATCTTGGTTGGAATAGTCCTTCTTTGTTAGCTGGTCCTGTACAATTTGACGGATTTCCTTGAGGTGGTTTTCAGTTGGTATGACCTTAATTAAGATACCGTTTTGGGATAAAACGCGGCGAAATTCTCCGTAGTTGGCAGGCGAAAAGATATCAAGCAGGATATCCATGCTGGCGTCTTTTATAGGAAGACGAGCCAGGTCGCCAACGAACCAGTTGACTGCCCAGTTGGTTTCACTTTTAGCAGCGATTTGGACCGAGTCTTTTGAAATGTCAAAGGCATAGAAGGTCTTATCAGAGTGACTTTCTTGGAGTTTGCGAGAGTAGAAACCTTCGCCACAACCGATGTCCAAGACAGTTTTTGCAGATGATTTAGTCGCTAGTATGTCTGAGATGCCTTCTAAGATAGCCTGATAAAAGCCAGCTTCTAGGATTTGCTGGCGATTTTGAAAGTTTTCCTTGTCGTAGTTGGCCGATTGCTTGATTTGTGGTGCTAGATTGACATAGCCGAATTTTGCTAGGTCAAAAGAATGGCGGTTGCTACACTTGAGGCTAGTCTCTATCAAGTTTAGATTTTCTTGGCAGATAGGGCAGGCAAAGGCACTAGCAAAAGCAAAGCGCTGGAGTTTGGGTTTGAGGTTTGTATTCATAGTTTAAGTCTAGCAAAAAAAGGACTGGATAGCAAATGCCTCCAGTCTTCTTTTTAATATGTAAGGACGAAGTATTTTTTCTTACCACGGCGGATAACAGTGAGTTCGTTCTCTAATTTATCGTTATCCCCTAAGACATAGTCAAGGTCTTGGATACGGTCACCGTTGATGTAGATAGCTCCGTTTTGAACATCTTCACGGGCTTGGCGTTTTGAGTTAACCACGCCAGAAGATACGAGAAGTTCAACGATGTTGTGATTTTCGTCTGCCTGTACTTGGTAGTTTGGCACGCCACGAAGTCCTTGTTTGAGTTCTTTGACAGAAAGTTTTTTGATATTTCCTGCAAAGAGTTGTTCAGTGATGTTAAGGGCTTCTTTGTAGGCTTCTTCTCCGTGGACAAGGGTCACGACTTCACGAGCGAGGACTTTTTGAGCCAAGCGTTCGTGTGGTGCTGCTTCGAATTGTTTGCGGATGTCTTCAATCTCGTCTAATGACAAGAAAGTAAAAATCTTCAGGAAGCGAACAGCATCAGCGTCCATAACGTTCATCCAGAATTGGTACATTTCGTATGGAGAAGTCTTTTCAGGGTTGAGCCAAACAGCGTTTCCTTCTGATTTACCAAATTTCTTACCAGTTGCATCTGTAATCAGTGGAACAGTAATTACGTGACCAGTCTTGTCAGCTTTACGACGAAGCAACTCGGTACCAGCGGTCATATTTCCCCATTGGTCAGAACCACCGATTTGAAGGGTTACATTGTGTTCTTGGTTGAGGACAAAGAAGTCGTACCCTTGCATGATTTGGTAGGCAAACTCAGTGTAAGAAATCCCTGTTTCAATCCGTTTCTTCACAGATTCCTTGCTCATCATGTAGTTGACAGTGAAGTATTTTCCGATATCACGGAGGAAGTCAATGAAGCTGATGCTGCCAAACCAGTCGTAGTTGTTGACCATGACAGCTTTATTTTCACCATTTTCAAAATCAAGAAAACGAGAAAGTTGTCCTTGGATAGACTTGGCCCAGCCATTTACTGTGTCTTTTGTTTGGAGACTACGCTCAGCATCTTTGAAGGACGGATCTCCGATGAGACCTGTAGCACCGCCAACGAGCGCATATGGTTTGTGACCTGCTAACTGCAAACGACGACTTGTCAAGATTGCGACAAGGTGACCTAGGTGAAGGCTGTCAGCAGTTGGATCGTAGCCAGTATAATAAGAAACTTGACCTTCTTCTAGGGCTTTACGCAAAGCTTCTTCATCAGTCGTTTGAAAAATCAAACCACGCTCTTTTAGCTCATCAAAAATGTGCATGTGTCTTTTCTCCTTTTTAAAATATTGTTTCTACCTATTTTACCACAAACTTAGCAAATAACCTAGTAAAATCGGGAAGAAAGTTGCTGCTTGGACTTTTTTGGAAACGAGTGAAATATGGTATAATAGCACTAACTTATACTCAATGAAAATCAAAGAGCAAACGAGGAAGCTAGCCGAAGGCTGTACTCGAGTACGGCAAGGCGAGACTGACGTGGTTTGAATTTGATTTTTGAAGAGTATTATTTTCAGAGAAATAGAAAAAAATAGTTAAGAAAGGGGCTGAAAGATGTCTCATATTATTGAATTGCCAGAAGTCTTGGCCAATCAGATTGCAGCAGGAGAAGTCATCGAACGTCCTGCCAGTGTAGTTAAAGAATTAGTTGAAAACGCCATTGATGCTGGCTCTAGCCAGATTATCGTTGAGATTGAAGAAGCTGGTCTTAAGAAAATCCAAATCACAGATAATGGTCACGGGATTGCCCACGATGAAGTCGAGTTGGCTCTCCGCCGTCATGCGACCAGTAAGATTAAGAATCAAGCGGATCTTTTTCGAATTCGGACCCTCGGTTTTCGTGGAGAGGCCTTGCCCTCTATCGCATCTGTCAGTGTTTTGACTTTGTTGACAGCAGTGGATGGTGCCAGTCACGGGACCAAGCTAGTGGCTCGTGGGGGAGAAGTTGAGGAAATCATTCCAGCGACCAGTCCTGTGGGGACTAAGGTTTGTGTGGAAGACCTCTTTTTCAATACACCGGCTCGTCTCAAGTATATGAAGAGTCAGCAGGCAGAGTTGTCTCATATCATTGATATTGTTAATCGTCTAGGGTTGGCCCATCCTGAGATTTCTTTTAGCTTGATTAGCGATGGTAAGGAAATGACACGAACAGCTGGTACGGGTCAACTGCGCCAAGCCATTGCTGGAATTTATGGTTTAGCCAGTGCCAAAAAGATGGTTGAAATTGAGAATTCTGACCTAGATTTTGAAATTTCTGGTTTTGTCTCATTGCCTGAGTTGACCCGGGCTAATCGTAACTATATCAGCCTTTTTATCAATGGCCGTTATATCAAAAACTTCCTGCTCAATCGTGCCATTTTAGATGGATACGGTAGCAAGCTCATGGTGGGGCGTTTTCCGCTGGCTGTGATTCATATCCAGATTGATCCATATCTAGCAGATGTCAATGTGCACCCGACCAAGCAAGAGGTGCGAATTTCTAAGGAAAGAGAATTGATGGCGCTGGTTTCAGAAGCTATCGCAAAGAGTCTCAAGGAACAGACCTTGATTCCAGATGCCTTGGAAAATCTGGCCAAATCTGCGGTTCGCAATCGTGAAAAGGTGGAGCAAACGACTTTGCCACTGAGAGAAAATACGCTCTATTATGAAAAAAATGAACCGACCAGACCGACACAAGCTGAGGTGGCAGACCATCAGGTGAACCTGACTGAAGAGAAACAGGATTTGAATCTGTTTGCTAAGGAAACTTTAGACCAGATAACCAAACCAGCCAAACTGCATTTTGCAGAGAGAAAGTCAGCTAGCTATGATCAACTAGACCATCCAGAGTTAGACCTAGCTAGTCTGGATAAGGCTTATGACAAGTTGGAGCGGGAAGAATCTTCAAGCTTTCCAGAGTTGGAATTTTTCGGTCAGATGCATGGAACCTATCTCTTTGCCCAAGGTCGAGATGGGCTCTACATCATAGATCAGCACGCGGCTCAGGAACGGGTTAAGTATGAGGAGTACCGTGAGAGCATTGGCAATGTTGACCAGAGCCAGCAGCAACTCCTAGTTCCCTATATCTTTGAATTTCCTGCGGATGATGCCATTCGTCTCAAGGAAAGAATGTCTCTTTTAGAGGAAGTTGGCGTCTTTCTAGCAGAGTACGGGGAGAATCAATTTATCTTGCGTGAACATCCCATTTGGATGGCAGAGGAGGAAATCGAGTCTGGGATCTATGAAATGTGCGACATGCTCCTCTTGACCAAGGAAGTTTCTATCAAGAAATACCGAGCTGAACTAGCCATTATGATGTCCTGCAAGCGGTCCATCAAGGCTAACCATCGTATTGATGACCACTCGGCTAGACAACTCCTCTATCAGCTTTCTCAATGTGACAACCCATACAACTGTCCCCACGGACGTCCTGTTTTGGTCCACTTTACCAAGTCAGACATGGAAAAGATGTTCCGTCGCATTCAGGAAAATCACACGAGTCTACGAGAACTAGGAAAATACTAAATTTAAAGGAAAATTATGTACGAATATTTAAAAGGAATCATTACTAAAATCACTGCCAAATACATCGTTCTAGAAGCTAACGGTATCGGCTACATTCTGCATGTAGCTAACCCTTATGCCTACACAGGGCAAGTCAACCAAGAAGCGCAAATCTATGTGCATCAAGTTGTACGTGAAGATGCTCATCTACTTTACGGTTTTCGTTCAGAAGACGAGAAAAAGCTCTTTCTTAGCTTGATTTCTGTATCAGGCATTGGCCCTGTTTCCGCTCTTGCCATCATCGCAGCTGATGACAATGCAGGCCTCGTTCAAGCTATTGAGACTAAGAACATCACCTACTTGACCAAGTTTCCTAAAATCGGTAAGAAAACAGCCCAACAGATGGTATTGGATCTAGAAGGTAAGGTGGTTGTGGCAGGGGATGACCTCCCTGCTAAAACTGCAGCTCCATCTAGCAGTGACAACCAAGAACTGGAAGAAGCTATGGAAGCCATGTTGGCACTGGGTTACAAGGCAACAGAGCTCAAGAAAATTAAGAAATTCTTTGAAGGAACTTCAGATACTGCTGAAAACTACATCAAATCTGCCCTTAAGATGTTGGTGAAATAGGAGAAGTCTATGCCAAAACGCTGTGGCTGGGTTAAAATGAACAACCCTCTGTATGTAGCCTACCACGATGAAGAGTGGGGCCAGCCCCATCATGATGACCAAGCGCTTTTTGAGTTGCTCTGCATGGAGACCTATCAGGCGGGCTTATCTTGGGAAACGGTGCTCAATAAACGACAGGCTTTTCGTCAAGTTTTTCAGGGTTACCAAATTCAAGCTGTTGCAGACATGACGGATGAAGAATTGGAAGCTTTGATGAATAATCCAGCAATTATCCGCAACCGTGCCAAGATTTTTGCGACACGTGCCAACGCCCAGGCCGTTCTACAAGTTCAGGCAGAATTTGGCACCTTTGATGCCTATCTATGGTCTTTTGTAGATGGACAAACCATAATCAATGATATCCCGGACTACAGTCAAGCACCGGCCAAAACGCCTTTGTCTGAAAAAATATCCAAGAATCTCAAAAAACGAGGCTTCAAATTTACTGGACCAGTCGCTGTCTTGTCCTATCTGCAGGCTGCAGGGCTAGTTGATGACCATGAGAATGATTGTGAATGGAAGGGTGGAAATAAGTGACGTTAGATGTCTAGAACATCTGAGAGTATAGAAAAAAGCTGAGAAATTCATCTCAGCTTTCTTTGTTATAGTCAAATCGAATGACTTGCTCCGTTGCGTCTACATACGCGTGGACTCCAAAGGGAACAATTGCTCTTGGTGTGGCATGACCAACGTTTAGATTATAGACAATCGGGGTATTGCTGTCAATGATATCCAATAGTGCCTCTTTATAGTCGTCATAGAAAGTTTCATCCATAGGTTTTCCGACCAAGAGTCCACTGATGACTTCAAATATCCCAGTTTCTTTTAAAGCCTGCAACATTTTTTTGAAAACATCAGGTTCAGGCTTTTCTTCACTTGTTTCTAGCAATAGAATCTTTCCTTTCCAGTCGGATAAGTCAGGGAAGAGTCTGTACTTTTGGCAGAGTTCTGTACTGTCTACATATCGAGAGTTGTCAAAGATATCGTAGAGGGATTCGAGGCAACCACCGAGGATTTTTCCCTCGAACTGGGCAGTTCCTTGTAACAAGTCAAAACCTGTATTTGTATGGCTGACACGAGGTGTTCCCAGAGCCTTGGGACTGAAGTCAGTTCTTTCCTCATACCAAAGGTCGCTAGGGCGGATTTCTGAGATTTTTCCAGTCTCAATCAATTCTTTAAAGTAGTGGAGGCTGTATGGCAACATTTCTTTGTCTAACTCACAAATGTCTGCTAAAAAGGATTGACCATAAAAAGTCTTGATTCCTAGTTTATGCAACATGAGGTGGTTCATAGTTGTATCCGAGAAGCCAAGAAAAATTTTTTGTTTGATAACCTTTTGTAGTTGGTCATTTTCAAAAAGATAAGGCAATAAACGATAGGTATCGTCTCCACCGATGGCGCATAAGATCATGTCGATGCTTTCATCAGAAAATGCCTGCATCAAATCCTCCGCACGAGCTTCAGGATGTTCTTTGATAAAGTCTAAGCCTTTTAGCGAATGGGGCAAAAAGATAGGACTGAGTCCTAGGTCCTTGAGACGTTGGATACCCAAGTCCACTTCGTGTTTTACAAAGTCCTCTCCGATAATGCCACTAGACAAGCTCACAATACCAATAGTAGAAACCATATCTTATCCTCCGAGAAATAGATTGAGCTTATTTTATCACAAAAGATGAGGGAAAACAACAAGAATTAGAGCCAGAAGAAGGCTTTTGGATCAAGAAAGTAGTAAAAAGCAACCAATTGTGTGGTTGCTTTTTATAGTAGTTGCATTCTTATAGAGCAGTAAGGAAGGTCAGTCCGCCAAGGATAACCCCAGCCGAGTTTGGAATGATTAGAATCCAGTCTTTCTTAGGTTCTTTTGTCCATCCATAAATGACCCAGATTAAGCAAGAGACTGCTGCTGATAAAGGTTGGAATGGTTGAGCTTTATTTCCTTGTAAATTGGCAAAAATTTGGGGGATGTAGGCTATAAATACAATAATCCCGATAAAGGCACCAATTGAACCGACAATTTGATTAATTCTCTGTTTAGTCATATATATTTCTCCTTATTACTTTATTATCATAACAGAAAAACAACTTGAATTCAAGGATAAAACCTAGGGATTTTAAGGGGAGCCGTTACATTAGAACGTTTTTAGAAAATGTAGCTACTTTTCTTTGGAGAATCAAAAAATGCTTTGGAGCCATAATAAAAGTAGTCTGTCTGTAAAACACACTACTTTTTTTGTTTATCTTAATATCTAGCTGGTCCAGCACTTGCGCTCTTGATGTTGAAACGTTTTTTGAGGTAGAAACGTAGGGCAAGAAGTGCTCCTCCAATCACCAACAAAACAAGTGGTGGGAGACTAATATTGATGGCTTGTGGAAGGAAGTTACTCAAGAAGAGGATGAGAACCCAGGCAAACATGGTTGCCAACATAACTAAAAGTGATTTCCAGAATGGAGGGCGTTGGCTACGGTCAGTATCTGGTCCGTAGTAGCGGTAAATGAAGTGGTAGAGAAGATAGAAGGCAACTCCACCAAAGGCTCCTACACTGATAAGTGTTACCAATCCGTAGGCCACAGGTTGGTTTGAGAAGAAGCTCATCAAGGCGCTAACTACTGCAAATAATCCTGTGATGAAAAGGGCTGAATCCAACATCATCAATTTTGGATCGTCGTTTTCTTTTGGATGTTCTTTTTCGTATTGCTCTTTTTCGCTGAAACTATGAGCCCAGTGAGTTGGTGCTCCGTAGATAGAACGAGCTGTCACTCCTTTTGGTTGCTCCTCAAGGATATGAGGAATGACTTCTTCAAGGATAGCCTTGATTTCGGCATCGGTTTTCCCGTCCTTGAGAAATTGCTGGGTTGCAATATGGATAAATTCCTGGTTTTTCTTTGTTAATTCTTTTAAATCAATCTGTGACATAATAACTCCTGTTTAGAACCATTTTTTATGGATGAGGTAAAGAGTGAGAGAAACACTCATAGCAAAGGCGATAAAGACGATGAGCCAGAAAGCATGCGGTTCTCCGTTTAAAGGGATTTCATTGTCCTTAAAGTTCATTCCGTAAGCTGAGAAAATCATAGTCGGGATAGACATAACGATGGTCACGAGGGCCAAGGTTTTCATGATATTGTTCTGGTTGTTTGAAATGATAGAGGCAAAGGTCTCTGTCATAGAGTGAAGGACGTTTCCATAGATATCCGCCATCTCGATGGCCTGTTGCGTTTCAATCAATGTGTCTTCAAGTAGATCTTCGTCTTCAAGGTATTTCTTAATATTGCTAGTTGCGCTGGTCAATTTTTTAATCACGCGCTCGTTTGTCTTAAGAGAGGCCTTGAAGTAGACGATGGTCTTTTCCAACTCCATGAGTTCAATCAATTCTTCATTTCGAGTAGATTTGTGAAGTTGGGTTTCGATTTGCTCACTCTTACGTTCAATTGAACGAAGGGCTGTCAGATAAATTTCAGCGTTGCGGTAGAGGATTTGAAAGATAAAGCGCGAACGCATAAAGGTATAGAAATTTCGAAGTCTCCGATTGATAAAGACATCTAGAAGTGGGAGAGGTTCCAAGCAAGTAGTAATGATAGCCTCCTCTGTGATGATAATCCCCAAGGGAATGGTCACATAGTAGGTACGGTTATTTCTCTCCTCGGTAATGGGAACGTCTACGATGATCAGAGTGTATTCATCTTCAATGGTAATACGAGACATTTCTTCCGCATCGAGTGGTGCACGGAGGTCAGCGATATCAATATCAAAAGCAGAAGCAATTTCCATCGATTCGCTTTGTGTAGGATTGACGAGATTGATCCAAGTGCCCGGTTGGAGCGTATCGATCTCTTTAAATTCAGTTGTTGTTGAGAGAAAGACTTGTTTCATATCTCCTATCCTTTCCTAATCTATTCTGTGTTTAAGTGATTTTTAGCACCGTACTATTATACTACAAAATCGGCTTTTTTGGTAATAGAATTTCACTTTTTTTGGTATAATGGGAATCAACAATGGACTAGAAAGAAGTAACATGCAAGATAAGATTGTCATCCATGGGGCACGCGCCCATAATTTAAAAAATATTGACGTGGAAATTCCACGTGACAAGCTAGTTGTGGTGACGGGGCTGTCGGGTTCGGGCAAGTCCAGTCTTGCCTTTGATACCCTGTATGCAGAAGGGCAACGCCGCTATGTAGAGAGCTTATCAGCCTACGCTCGTCAGTTTTTGGGCAATGTGGAAAAACCAGATGTGGACTCTATCGATGGTCTCAGCCCTGCTATTTCCATTGACCAGAAAACGACTAGTAAAAACCCTCGCTCAACGGTTGGAACTACGACGGAAATCAACGACTACCTACGTCTCCTCTATGCTCGTGTAGGAACACCCTACTGTATAAATGGACATGGGGCTATCAAGGCTTCGTCTGTCGAACAGATCGTAGACAAGGTCTTGGAATTGCCAGAGCGCCAGCGTCTGCAGATTTTGGCTCCTGTTATTCGTAAGAAAAAAGGGCAACACAAGACTCTGATTGAAAAAATTCAAAAGGATGGCTATGTTCGTGTCCGTGTCGATGGGGTTGTCTATGATGTGACCGAAGTTCCTGAACTTGAAAAGAATAAACAACATACCATCGATGTGGTGGTAGACCGTATTATCATTAAAGAAGGCATCCGTAGTCGTCTCTTTGATTCCATCGAAGCAGCCCTTCGTATCGCAGAAGGTTATGTGGTTATCGATACTATGGATGATTCGGAGTTACTCTTTTCAGAACATTATGCTTGTCCAGTTTGCGGCTTTACAGTTCCGGAACTAGAACCTCGTCTCTTCTCCTTCAATGCTCCGTTTGGTTCTTGTAGTGAGTGTGATGGTTTGGGGATCAAGCTAGAGGTTGATACGGACTTAGTCGTACCAGATGCTAGCAAGACACTTCGTGAGGGAGCCTTAGCACCTTGGAATCCCATCTCTTCTAACTATTATCCAAATATGCTAGAACAAGCCATGACAGCCTTTGGAGTGGATATGGATACTCCTTTTGAGGACTTGTCTGAGGAGGAGAAACATCTCATTTTCTATGGTTCAGATGGTAAGGAATTCCATTTCCACTATGAAAATGAATTCGGTGGAGTTCGCGACATCAACATTCCTTTTGAAGGTGTTATAGGGAATATCAAGCGTCGCTATCATGAAACCAATAGCGACTATACCCGCACACAAATGCGTCTTTATATGAATGAGCTAACTTGTGGCACGTGTCATGGTTATCGCCTCAACGATCAGGCCTTATCCGTTCGTGTAGGAGGAGAGGAAGGACCTCATATCGGAGAAATTTCTGACCTCTCCATCGCAGACCACTTAGAAGCTATTGAACAGTTGACCCTATCAAATAACGAAGCCACCATCGCTCGTCCGATTCTTAAGGAAATAAAGGACCGCTTGACCTTCCTCAATAATGTTGGTCTCAACTATCTGACCCTTTCTCGTTCTGCAGGAACATTATCAGGTGGGGAGAGCCAACGTATTCGCTTAGCGACCCAGATTGGTTCCAATCTCTCAGGAGTCCTCTATATCTTAGATGAGCCGTCAATCGGTCTCCACCAGAGGGACAATGACCGTCTGATTGCCAGTCTGAAAAAGATGCGGGATTTGGGTAATACTCTTATCGTGGTAGAACACGATGAAGACACCATGCGAGAAGCCGATTATCTGATAGACGTCGGCCCTGGTGCAGGGGTCTTTGGTGGAGAGATTGTAGCAGCAGGAACGCCTAAGCAGGTAGCTCGAAACAGTAAGTCAATTACAGGACAGTATCTGTCAGGGAAACGTGCGATTCCAGTACCGACGGAACGCCGTATAGGCAATGGTCGCTTTATCGAGGTGACTGGGGCGCGTGAGAACAACCTACAAAATATCACCGCTCGCTTCCCACTCGGGAAATTCATTGCGGTGACAGGGGTCTCTGGCTCAGGGAAGTCGACACTTATTAACAGCATCCTCAAAAAAGCCATTGCTCAAAAACTCAATCGAAATTCAGACAAGCCTGGAAAGTTTAAGACTATCTCAGGGATTGAGCATATCGATCGTCTGATTGATATTGACCAGAGTCCTATTGGAAGAACACCGAGGTCTAATCCTGCAACCTATACAGGTGTCTTTGATGACATTCGAGATCTCTTTGCTCAGACAAATGAAGCCAAGATTCGTGGCTATAAGAAGGGTCGCTTCAGTTTCAATGTCAAGGGTGGTCGCTGTGAGGCCTGCTCAGGTGACGGGATTATCAAGATTGAGATGCACTTCTTGCCAGACGTATACGTAGCTTGTGAAGTCTGCCATGGAACCCGCTACAACAGTGAAACCCTGGAAGTTCATTATAAGGAAAAGAATATCTCGCAAGTTTTAGATATGACCGTCAACGATGCGGTGGAATTTTTCAAACACATTCCAAAAATTCAACGCAAACTCCAGACTATCAAAGATGTTGGTCTAGGCTATGTGACCTTAGGGCAACCAGCCACGACACTTTCTGGTGGAGAAGCGCAACGTATGAAGCTGGCTAGCGAGCTCCATAAACGCTCGACCGGTAAATCCTTCTACATTCTAGATGAACCGACAACTGGTCTTCATACCGAGGATATCGCGCGTCTACTAAAGGTCTTGTCTCGCTTTGTAGATGATGGCAATACAGTTCTCGTGATTGAGCACAATCTAGATGTCATCAAAACAGCAGACCATATTATCGACCTAGGCCCAGAAGGCGGTGTTGGTGGTGGTACCATCATTGCAACAGGAACTCCAGAGGAAGTAGCTGCTAATGAAGCTAGCTATACAGGACAGTATTTGAAAGGAAAGTTACATCATGAATAAACGTGTGCAAGCATTTCTCGATAAAATGCAAGAAAAAGAACTAGATGGGATCATTATCAATAACCTTAAGAACGTCTACTATTTGACAGGATTTTGGGGTTCGAATGGAACAGTCTTTATCAGTCGTGACCGTCAAATTTTGGTGACAGATGCCCGCTATATTATCGCTGCTAAGCAAGAAGTAACTGGTTTTGAGATTTTTGCAGAGCGTGATGAGTTGGCTACTATCGCAAAAATTGCTAAAGACATGGGACTTTCTCGTATCGGGTTTGAAGATGAAATTTCGGTTTCTTATTACCACCGCATGCAAGCCGCTTTTGAAGGTTTGGAATTAATTCCTCAGACACAGTTTGTTGAAGCGCTTCGCATGATTAAGGATGAGACAGAGATTGCGACGATTCGTAAGGCTTGTTCAATATCAGACCAAGCTTTCCACGATGCCCTTGAATTTATCAAGCCAGGGAAGACTGAAATTGAAATTGCCAACTTCCTTGATTTCCGTATGCGTGAGCTGGGAGCGGCAGGTTTGTCTTTTGACACAATCCTAGCGAGTGGCATCAACTCTTCTAAACCCCATGCCCACCCAATGCACAAGCCGGTAGAACTAGGCGAAGCTATCACTATGGACTTTGGATGCCTTTACGAGCATTATGTGAGTGATATGACTCGTACCATCTACCTAGGCCATGTCAGCGACGAACAAGCAGAAATCTACAACACTGTTTTAAAGGCTAACCAAGCATTGATTGACCAAGCTAAGGCTGGCTTAGGTTTCCGTGACTTTGACAAGATCCCTCGTGATATCATTGTGGAAGCAGGCTATGGACAATACTTTACACACGGTATCGGACACGGTATCGGACTTGATATCCACGAAGAACCATACTTTAGCCAAACTTCTACAGAAGTTATTAAATCGGGTATGGTCTTGACTGATGAACCCGGTATTTATATCGAAGGTAAATATGGAGTTCGTATCGAAGATGATATCTTGATTACAGATACAGGTTGTGAGTTATTAACCCTTGCTCCAAAAGAATTAATCGTAATCTAAGAAAATGAGATAAATCGTTGACTTTTATTAGTTAAAGGTTTATACTGAAAGGCGAAAACGGTAGGTGAGGCTACCATAGGGATACGGATGACTACCGCAAAGCAGTGGAGACACTACTCGTTGGTCAACAGTCCTGGTCGCGAAGGTCAAGACTAAGCTCATTACATCGCCCTATGGAGTTAAAGCTTGAACGAAAACAGATCATAAGTTTTTTAGTCCTGCCATTTTATGGCAGGATTTTCTGCTGTTTTAAAACAAAGAAAGGAGACAAACAATGCAAATTGACGATCATCCAGAACCGCACATACACAGCCAATCGCTGATTTGTGTCGTTCTGTCCCTATAAAGTGATTGGTCTCTGTGTATGATACTCTTCGAAAATCAAATTCAAACCACGTCAACGTCGCCTTGCCGTACTCAAGTACAGCCTGTGGCTAGTTTCCTAGTTTGCTCTTTGATTTTCATTGAGTATGAAATCACCATTCATACAGATAGGAGAAACCAATGAAAACTACAAAAGAAAGACTAGCAGTAGCTATTCAAACTCCATTAAAAGATAGTCTAGCTTTTTATCATACAAGTCTAAAAGGCCTAGACCAAGAACAAGTCGAAGAAAACCGTGACCTATATGGTGAAAACACCATCACAAAAGGTCAAGAGGATTCCATCTTTAAAAAGATTTATGAGTCTATTATCAATCCTTTCACAATCATTTTGCTTGTGATTGCCTTTATTTCTCTCGTTACAAACGTTTGGCTTGCCAAACCTGGCCAAGAGGACCCTACGACCTCTATTATTATCGTTGTCTTGGTTTTGATTTCAGGAGGCATCCGTTTTGTCCAAGAGTTGCGGAGCGACAAGGCGACAACCAATCTTTCAAAAATGATTGTCAACACTGCAACTGTTATTCGCGATGGTCTTGAGCAAGAGTTGCCAATCGATGAGTTGGTTGTGGGAGATCTCGTGAAATTGAGTGCGGGAGACATGATTCCAGCAGATGTTATCTTATTTGAATCCCGCGACTTTTTTGTTCAACAGTCAGGCTTGACTGGAGAAAGTGATGCAGTCGAAAAACTTGCTTTAAATAAAGCCACTGGTCAAAATATAGATAGCCTTTTAGAAGCAGAATCCTTGGCATTCATGGGGACAAACGTTATCTCAGGAAGTGCGACAGCTATGGTTCTAGCAGTTGGGGATGACACCATGATGGGAGCAATTGAGCAAACTCTCAACACTTATGATGAACCGACTTCTTTTGAGCGTGAAATGAACAGCATTTCTTGGCTCTTGATCCGCTTGATGCTTGTCATGGTTCCAATCGTGTTTTTTGCAAATGGATTAACCGATGGAGATTGGCTAGAAGCGGGAGTGTTTGCCTTGAGCGTTGGTGTCGGACTGACACCAGAAATGCTGCCAATGATTATTACAGCCAGCTTAGCCAAAGGTTCCATTATCATGGCCAAGGAAAAGGTAGTCATCAAAAAACTCAATGCTATCCAGGACTTAGGAGCAATCGATATCCTTTGTACGGATAAAACTGGAACTCTTACGCAAGATGAGATTGTCTTAGAATATCCCTTGGATATCCATGGTGATTTGGATATGGCAGTCTTAAGAAGAGCTTATCTAAATTCACATTTCCAAACCGGTTTAAAAAACTTGATGGACCGTGCCATCATCAGTAGAACTGAAAAAGAAGCCAAGGAACATGTTATCCTACAAAATCTAGACACCAGTTTCCAAAAAATCGACGAACTACCATTTGATTTTGAACGTAGACGCATGAGTGTTATCGTCAAAGATGATAGCAATGTTGTTAGTATGGTGACCAAAGGCGCCTTGGAAGAAATGTTGACCATTTCGACACATGTGGAATATCGTGGAGAAATAATCCCTATTACGGAAGGTATTCGCCAAGAAGTACTGGCAGAAGTTGGTCAATTAAACCGTCAAGGTTTACGTGTATTAGGTGTTGGTTACAAGTCAGGTCTACGTGAAGATTATGCCTATGCTGTGACTGATGAAAGTGACATGATCCTTACAGGTTACCTTGCCTTTTTGGATCCACCAAAACCATCTGCAACACCCGCTATTCAAGCTCTACTTGAGCATGGTGTCAAAACAAAAATTTTAACTGGAGATAACGAGAAAGTAACCCAAGCCATCTGTGAAAAAGTTGGATTGGATGTTGAGCATATGCTCTTAGGTGCTGACATTGATCAAATGACAGACCAAGAATTGGCAGAAGTGGTTGAAAAAGTAACAGTCTTTGCTAAATTGTCACCTGACCAAAAAGCCCGCATCATTCTACAGTTAAAGAGAAATGGTCATGCCGTTGGTTATATGGGTGACGGTATTAATGATGCCCCATCTATGAAGGTGGCAGATGTTGGAATTTCCGTTGATACAGCAGTAGATATCGCAAAGGAAACAGCTGATGTTATTTTGCTGGACAAGGATCTCATTGTTCTTGAAACAGGTATCGTTGAAGGCCGGAAGGTCTACGCCAACATGACCAAATACATCAAGATGACCGTTAGTTCAAACTTTGGGAATATCTTCTCACTATTGGTTGCAAGTATTTTCTTGCCATTTTTACCAATGGCTCCTGTTCATCTCATTGTCCTAAACCTAGTCTACGATTTATCTTGTGTGGCATTGCCGTTTGATAATGTGGATCAAGACTTCCTAAAACAACCCCATACATGGGAAGCAAAATCTATTACTAGATTTATGGTTTGGATGGGCCCAATCTCATCTGTCTTTGATATTTTGACCTTTATTTTCCTCTACTTTATTATTGTTCCTTTGGTGACAGGCTATCATTATGTTCATGGTTCTGAATCTGCCCTTCAGTTTATTATCTTGTTCCAAACAGGATGGTTCATTGAATCTATGTGGTCTCAAACTATGGTTATCCATATGCTTCGTACGGCAAAAGTTCCTTTTGTACAAAGCAGACCAGCTTGGCTTGTAATCTTGACAACCATGGTTGCCGCAATTTTCGTAACTAGTCTGCCTTATGGACCGCTAGTAAATATTCTTCGTTTAGCTCCATTAGGACTTCCTTATTTCTTGTTCCTAACCTGTATTATTTTCTTGTACATGTTTAGCGTCACAGTTATTAAGAAATGTTACATTAGGAAGTACAAAGAATGGTTATAGTTCGGTTTTTGTCAAGAAAAAAGATAGAAAACTAGGGAAAAAGTCAAATTTTTTTAAAAATAGGTCGCAAGTCGGATGTTTTTTATGGTATAATAGAATAAACTGATAGTAACATGTAGCGAAAGGGGTAGGTACATGATCAAAATATATACAGTCTCAAGTTGTACTAGCTGTAAAAAAGCTAAGACCTGGCTCAATGCCCACCAGTTAAGTTATAAAGAACAAAACCTCGGTAAAGAGGGGATTTCTAGAGAAGAATTATTAGATATTCTAACAAAAACAGACAATGGAATTGCGAGCATTGTATCATCAAAGAATCGCTACGCTAAAGCTCTTGGAGTTGATATTGAAGATTTGAGTGTCAATGAAGTGCTTAATTTAATCATGGAAACACCACGCATCCTAAAAAGTCCAATTCTTGTTGACGAGAAACGTTTACAAGTTGGCTATAAAGAAGATGACATTCGTGCCTTCTTGCCACGCTCTGTCCGCAATGTAGAAAATGCAGAAGCACGTTTACGTGCAGCACTATAAAACATAAAGGCTGGGAGTGACTCCTAGCCTTATTTGATAGATAAATAAGGAAAAATAAATATGAAGAAGATAGTTATCGGTACAGTTGCGCTCCTATTTTTGCTAGCTGGTTGTGGACAGAAAAAAGAGTCTGCGGAACCTTCTAAAGATACAACGACAGAAGCTCTTCAATCAACTTTGCCTGTTCTAGAAAATGCCAATAACAATACAGTTGTAACAAAGACGCTTGTTCTACCTGCTGACGAAAATGGGGTTCAACAAACCCAGACCATTACCTATAAGGGCAAACAGTTTTTGAACTTAACGATTCAGCAAAAACGACAAGTTTCAGAAGACCTCAAGAACTTTATTGCAGAGCATGGATTAGAGGAAGCAAGAAAGGCCTTGAAAGAAGGAGAAGACAAGGATGAGTCGGTCCAAGAAGCACGGAAAATTCCTGGATTTAACATTGAAACCAATCTTTTAAGTGAAACCGAGATTGAAACAAAAACAAGTTATGATTTTCAAGTTCTAGACGTTAAAAAGGCAAGCGAAAGCGAATATTTAAAAAATGTGGGATTAGAAAATCTACTAAAAAACGAACCAGAAGAATATATTGAAAATCGAGTTGCAAGTGGCGCGACTGTCCAGTAAGGAAGTCACAGAAAATCAGCAAAATCAGGCTGTGTCATTTGTAGAATGGCTGTGAATGTGCTATAATAGTACTATTCTAAGGAAAGAGGGTGTTAGAATGGGATTTACTGAAGAAACCGTACGTTTTAAATTGGATGATTCCAATAAAAAAGAAATTAGTGAAACATTGACAGAAGTCTATGCTTCATTGAATGAGAAGGGGTATAACCCTATTAACCAAATTGTGGGCTATGTTCTCAGTGGAGACCCAGCCTACGTTCCTCGTTACAATAACGCAAGAAATCAAATCCGTAAATACGAACGCGATGAGATTGTTGAAGAATTGGTCCGCTACTACCTTAAGGGACAAGGAGTCGATCTATAACCAATGAGAATTATGGGGTTGGACGTTGGTTCCAAAACAGTAGGAGTAGCGATTAGCGATCCGTTAGGGTTTACAGCACAAGGGCTCGAAATCATCCAAATCAATGAAGATCAAGGAGAGTTCGGCTTTGAACGACTCAAGGAATTGGTTGACACCTATAAGGTAGAGCGCTTTGTTGTTGGTTTACCTAAAAATATGAACAATACCAGTGGACCTAGGGTGGAAGCGAGTCAAGCCTATGGAGCAAAACTGGAAGAACTCTTTGGTTTGCCAGTAGAGTACCAGGATGAGCGCCTAACCACGGTTGCTGCTGAGCGCATGTTGATTGAGCAAGCAGACATTAGTCGCAATAAGCGTAAAAAAGTCATTGATAAATTAGCAGCTCAATTGATTTTGCAAAATTATTTAGATAGAAAATTTTAAGACAGAGGAGAAACTATGTCACACGATCACAACCACGATCACGAAGAACGTGAACTTATTACACTTGTAGATGAGCAAGGAAACGAAACTTTATTTGAAATCCTTTTGACTATTGACGGAAAAGAAGAATTTGGTAAAAACTATGTTCTTCTTGTACCAGTTAATGCAGAAGAAGATGAAAACGGTGAAGTTGAAATCCAAGCATACTCATTCATCGAAAATGAAGATGGAACTGAAGGTGAATTGCAACCAATCCCTGAAGATTCAGAAGATGAATGGAACATGATTGAAGAAGTCTTCAACAGCTTTATGGAGGAGTGATACAGTCTGGGAGACTGTATCAGCCCAGTTCCTTGAAATAAGAGAGAACTGGTAAGTCCAGTGGACGTTTTTAGCCTGACGCTAAAAATAAAATTTAGCTAGTATCTAGCAAAATGAGTAAAAAGCGAAGAGAATCTTCGCTTTTTTGTTAAGGAGATAAGCATGATTGAAGTAGAAAAATGGCTTCATAGTCGAATTGGCTTGAATTTTAGATCAGGATTGGGACGGATGCAAAGAGCAGTAGATTTGCTGGGGAATCCTGAGCAAACCTATCCAATTATCCATGTGACAGGGACAAATGGCAAGGGGTCAACTATTGCTTTTATGAGGGAGCTTTTTGTTGCCCATGGGAAAACGGTTGGCACCTTTACTTCGCCCCACATTGTCAGCATCCATGACCGTATCTGTATTAATGGTGAGCCTATATCGGACGAAGATTTTATTCGTTTAGCAGATCAAGTCAAAGCAATGGAGCAAAGACTTTTAGAAACCCACGATCAGCTATCTTTTTTTGAGTTGCTGACCTTGATTGCTTTGCTTTATTTTAAAGAGCAAAAAGTAGATTTGGTCCTACTGGAAGTTGGGATAGGTGGACTTCTTGATACCACTAATGTGGTGACAGGAGAAATTGCAATCATCACATCAATCGGCCTCGATCACCAGGAGACCTTGGGCGATAGTTTAACAGTAATTACAGAGCAGAAAGCAGGAATTTTTAAGCCTGGGAAATCAGCTGTGATTGCAAATTTAGCACCGGAAGCCCAACTCGTTTGTCAAAGGACAGCCACTGATTTGGGTGTAAGTCTCTACCAAACTAATAAAGATTTTTCTTTCCGAAATGGGAACTTTTCTTCTTCTCTAGCTGACTTTAACCACCTAATATTGGGACTGGAGGGAGTATATCAGGAGGAAAATGCAGCTCTTGCCTTGCAGGCTTTTCTACTATTTATGGTACAAAGAAACGAGAAAGTAGATCAAGAAGCAGTACGTGCTGCCTTGCAAGCTACTAAATGGGCTGGAAGGCTAGAAGCTGTCACTGAGCACATCTATCTAGATGGGGCTCACAATTTACCGGCTCTAGAGCGTTTAGTTGAGTTTATCCAAGAAAAGATCCAGCAAGGGTATCAGCCTCACATCCTATTTGGTGCCCTAAAGCGGAAAGATTATAGTGGGATGCTTACTTATTTAGCAGAGCATTTACCTGATGTAGCTCTCTATGTTACGAGTTTTGACTATCAGGGTTCCTTGGAAGAGCAAGATTTTGGAGATTATACAAGCATTGCTTCCTATCGAGATTTTATAGATAATTTTGAAGCTTCTGCACAAGAGAAAGACTTGCTATTTGTGACAGGCTCTCTCTATTTTATATCTGAGGTTCGAGCTTGTCTCATGGCCCTAGATTCATTTGATTGACCCTCCTATCTTTATTTGTTATAGTAAAGGTGTGGTGGCTCGGCAGGGTTATTCTGATTTTAAGCCACTAAAAGAAAGGAGTCGTCATGTCACTAAAAAAATTCACACTTTCTCTTGCTTCTTTGGCAAGTCTTAGTCTCTTAGTTGCATGTTCGCCAAAAGAGCAGGTAACTCCTTCAACTCAAGCAAGTACTAGTACGGAAGTAACGACTGCTCAGTCAGCAGAAACGACTGTTTCTAGTTCGACTGCTAGCTCAGTAACTAACATTGATGGGACCTATAAAGGGCAAGATGAGGGAGATAGCATTACTCTCGTAGTTACTGGTAATACTGGAACATGGACAGAAGTTGAAGCTGATGGTGATCAAGAAATTAAAAAGGTCACCTTCGAACCAGAAAGTCAGAGAGTCTTTATTGGAGATGATATCAAGGTTTATGTAGCTGATGGCAATCAAATGATCATTGATGATATGGACCGCGAAATTTCTGATCGTATCGTTCTAAAAAAATAGACATCTTTTGTAAGGATTTGAATCTCGTTAACACAGATTCGGGTCCTTTTTTCTTTAATCGATTTTTGGCAAAAAAAATCCATACGATTAAGGTAGCTATTTTCTACCAAAAAAGTATGGAGGGATAGTTTTTATTAAAGGAACTGCTCTTGTAAAAAGTGAGCGACTCCGTCTTCTTCGTTGGTTAGTGATAATTGCTCGTCTGCGAAAGAAAGTAGAGCGGGATTAGCATTTTTCATGGCATATCCCCTACCTGCAAAGGAGAGCATTTCTTGGTCATTGTGTTCGTCACCAAAGGCAATCAGGTTCTGTCTGTCTATATTCATGACATTGAGGAGGTATTCAAGGGCAAAGGCCTTGTGAACACCTTTTGGAGTACATTCAAGAATGTTCAAGGGACCGCCCCAAGTGTTGATATTAAGCTGATGCTTGTAAAAGCTAGTCATCTCTTCTGCTAGTGCATATTTATCGTCTGCCCTAGTTTGTAATAGAATACAGTTAGGCCCCTTAGTCACTAAGTCAGACTTGAATTGATTTTCAGGGCGAAAGTTTTCAACACCAAACAATTTAGGATCTGCAATTTCCTTGTCCGGGGATGTAATGTAAAAATTTTTACGGTATTCACCTGCGATAAAGTCTGCCTCGATATCCTCTTTTCGTTTTACGATATCCAAGAGATATTTTTTGTCCACAGTAAGGCATTTTTCATGTTGCCAAGCCCTACCAGGTAGGTGAGTGAGCGAACCGTTGAAGTTAATCATAGGAGTCTCGAGTTCAAGTTGGTCATAAAAATCTTTGGCCATACGATATGGGCGACCAGTTGCGATAACCACATGGTGGCCTTTCTTAGAAATTTTTTTAATGGTTTCTTTTGTAAAGTCAGAGAGTTTGCTTTCTCCATTAAGTAAGGTACCGTCTAAGTCCACGGCAATCATTTTTTTAGTCATAAAATCCTCCCGAATTTAGTTTCAGATAAGATGTTTCCTATTATATCAAAAAGCTGAAAGAAAAGCTGACTATAAGCAAAAATAAGAAGAATCATATCCTCTAAGAATTTTTAAAAATAGGAAAAACAGCTTGAAAATGTGAATGATTGATGATATAATAGTCATATTGTTCGTAAAATGACAAAGGAGATTAAAAATGGACAAACTATTTAAACTAAAAGAGCACGGGACAGATGTCCGTACAGAGGTGCTTGCTGGTTTAACAACTTTCTTTGCAATGAGTTATATTCTCTTTGTAAACCCTCAAATGCTTTCACAAACAGGAATGCCTGTTCAGGGTGTATTCTTGGCAACAATCATCGGTTCTGTTGTGGGGACTTTGATGATGGCCTTCTATGCTAACTTACCATATGCGCAAGCTCCAGGTATGGGACTCAATGCCTTCTTCACATTTACGGTTGTATTCGGAATGGGCTATACTTGGAAAGAAGCACTTGGGATGGTCTTCATCTGCGGGATTATTTCATTGATTATTACATTGACCAATGTTCGTAAAATGATCATTGAGTCTATTCCTTCAACTCTTCGTTCAGCAATTTCAGCTGGTATTGGTGTTTTCCTTGCCTATGTTGGTATTAAGAATGCTGGCCTCTTGAAATTCTCAATTGACCCAGGGACTTATACTGTAGCAGGTGAAGGAGCAGATAAGGCTCAAGCAGCGATTACTGCAAATGCAGCAGCTGTTCCAGGATTGGTAGATTTCAATACCCCAGCAGTATTGGTAGCTATTGCAGGTCTTGCCATTACAATCTTCTTTGTTGTCAAAGGTATTAAAGGTGGGATCATCCTTTCTATCTTAACAACGACAGTCCTTGCGATTGCGGTTGGTCTTGTTAATTTGTCAGGAATCGATTTTGCTAGCAACAATCTTTCAGCAGCAGTTAACGACCTAGGAACTTTATTTGGTGCAGCCCTTGGTTCAGAAGGTTTGGGTTCTCTGATTTCAAATACTTCACGTTTACCTGAAACCTTGATGGCCATTCTTGCCTTCTCATTGACTGATATTTTTGATACAATTGGTACTCTTATAGGTACAGGTGAAAAAGTTGGGATCATCGCATCAAGTGGTGAGAACAATGAATCAGCTAAATTGGATAAGGCTCTATATTCTGACTTGGTGGCGACATCAGTTGGTGCCATTGCAGGTACTTCAAACGTTACAACTTATATTGAGTCAGCAGCAGGGATCGGTGCTGGTGGACGTACTGGATTGACAGCCTTAGTTGTTGCTATCTGTTTTGCTCTATCAAGCTTCTTTAGCCCACTTCTTGCCATTGTGCCTTCAGCTGCGACAGCACCAATTTTGATTATCGTCGGAATTATGATGCTCTCTAACTTGAAAAACATTCCTTGGGATGATATGTCAGAAGCTATTCCAGCCTTCTTCACATCTATCTTTATGGGATTCAGTTACTCCATTACACAAGGGATTGCCGTTGGTTTCCTAACTTACACTTTAGCGAAGATTGTTAAAGGTCAAGTTAAGGAAGTGCATGTGATGATTTGGATTTTAGACGCTTTGTTCATCTTGAACTACATTAGCATGGCTCTAAACTAAAGACAAAAACTTTAAAAAAGAAGGAGGAAACTCCTCTTTTTTTATTACTAGAAATGTCGCAAAAGAAAACTTTTTGGTATAATAATAACATGCACACAAAAAATGAAGATGAACTAATCGCTCTTGGACAAGAGTTGGGTAGTCTACTTGAAAAAAATGATGTATTGATTTTAACTGGTGAATTAGGTGCTGGAAAAACCACATTAACAAAAGGTCTAGCTAAAGGACTAGGGATTCATCAAATGATCAAAAGTCCTACTTATACCATTGTTCGAGAATATGAAGGACGCCTACCCCTGTATCACTTGGATGTTTATCGTATCGAAGGAGATGCAGACTCAATCGACCTTGACGAATTTCTTTTTGGTTCAGGTGTGACGGTTATTGAGTGGGGACACCTATTAGGTGAGGCTCTTCCAGCCGACTATTTGGAATTAGAAATTCTCAAAGACGGTGAGGGGCGCGAAGTTGTCTTTCATGCTCATGGTCAACGAGCAGCAGAACTCTTGCAGAGGTTGACAGATGGAGTATGATTTATTAATTCGTGAAGCAGAAGCCCAAGATGCTACAGAACTTATTGCACTTTTGGATCAGATTGGTCATGAATCTAGTTTTACCAGTCTGGATGAAAATGGAATTGCAATGAGTGAATCTGAGATGCAGCGTTTTATTAACAAGCAGGCCCAGTCGGATAATCAGATTACTTTACTAGCTTATTTGAATGAAGAATTGGCAGGAGTGATCAATATAACGGCTGATCAACGTCCGCGAGTTCGGCATATTGGGGATATCTTTTTAGGTATCAAAAAAGCCTATTGGGAAAATGGTCTTGGTAGTATCTTGATGGAAGAAGCTATTGAATGGGCCCAGTCGAGCGGAAGTATTCGACGTTTACAATTGACAGTTCAAAAACGAAATCTGGCAGCTGTTCATCTATATAAAAAGCTGGGCTTCATCATTGAAGGCCAGCAGGAACGCGGCGCTTGTATAGAAGGAGGAGAGTTTCTTGATGTTTACCTGATGGGTCGACTGATAGACAAATAAATGTATGGCAAAAAAAATAATCGGAATGTTTTTAGGCTTTGTTCTTGTGACAGTGCTTGGTGTGGGAGCTTATGCCTATACTATCTACCAACAAAGTACACAGACTTTAGCCAAAACTTATAAACAAATCGGAGAAGAAACCAAGGTTATCGAGGCAACTGAACCATTGACAATCCTTCTTATGGGGGTGGACACGGGGAATGTTGAACGTACAGACCCATGGGCAGGAAATAGTGATTCAATGATTTTGGTAACAGTGAATCCTAAAACCAAGAAAGTCGTTATGATGAGTTTGGAACGTGATATTCTGACACAAATCCAACAACCAGATGGTAGTGTTAGAGAAGCTAAACTCAACGCTGCCTATGCTGATGGTGGGGCAGAGCTTGCCATTTCGACCATTCAAAAAATGATGAATATCCATATCGACCGCTATGTGATGGTCAATATGCACGGTCTTCAAAGAATGGTTGATGCTGTCGGAGGTATCACAGTAAACAACACTCTAGGTTTCCCAATCTCTATCCAAGACCAGGAACCATTTAACACGATTTCTATCGGTGTTGGGGAACAAACCCTAAATGGTGACGAGGCGCTAGTATATTCACGCATGCGCTATCAGGATCCAGAGGGAGACTACGGTCGTCAGAAACGTCAGCGCGAAGTCATCCAAAAGATTGTTGAAAAAATTCTTAGTTTGAATAGTGTCAGCCACTATCAAGAAATTTTGAAGGCTCTTAGCGATAACATGCAGACAAATATCGAGATTACGACAACAACGATTCCTCAGTTGATGGGCTACCAAGATTCCTTTAAGAACATTGAGTCTCAGCAATTGCGTGGAGAGGATGCAATGATTGATGGGACATCTTACCAAATCGTGACATCTGAGCATATGTTAGAGATGCAAAATCTTTTACGTCGTTCATTGGATAAGCCAGAAGTTACCGAATTGGAGACAAATGTAGTTTTGTATGAAAATATTTATGGGCGTTTACCACAAACAACTGGTTCTGTTGCAGATCAAGAACAACAAAGCCAACAAGTACAACAAGAACAATAAGAAATGAATACTAAAATCGTAGGAATTTTCCTGCGATTTTTTCAAAGAAATCCGAATAGATAGGTAGGAGGAAAAAATGAAAGCGGAAATCATAGCTGTTGGAACAGAGATTCTAACAGGTCAAATCGTCAATACCAATGCTCAGTTTTTATCTGAAAAGTTGGCTGAAATCGGTGTTGATGTCTACTTCCAAACGGCTGTAGGAGATAATGAGGCTCGTCTCTTATCCTTGTTGGAGATTGCTAAGAATCGTAGCAATCTGGTTATCCTAACAGGAGGACTGGGACCGACAGAGGATGACTTGACCAAACAAACCTTGGCACAATTTCTAAGGCGTGATTTAACTTTTGATGCTCAAGCGCAGGCTAAATTAGATAATTTCTTTGCTCATCGACCGGACTATGCCCGAACTCCAAATAATGAACGCCAAGCTCAAATCGTTGAGGGTTCAATCCCGCTACCTAATGAAACAGGACTAGCAGTTGGAGGCATGATTGAGGTGGCTGGCGTGACCTATGTCGTCCTACCAGGGCCACCAAGCGAACTAAAACCCATGGTTTTAAATGAACTGTTGCCAAGATTGACAACTGGAGCTAAGTTGTACTCACGTGTGCTGCGTTTCTTTGGCATTGGCGAGAGCCAGCTAGTAACGATTCTGTCGGATTTGATTGAAGAGCAGACTGATCCAACTCTAGCACCCTATGCAAAAACGGGAGAAGTGACTCTGCGTTTGTCTACCAAGGCTACTAGTCAAGAAGAAGCAAGAAAATCTTTGGATCGTCTGGAGGTTCAAATTCTTGCCCGCCAGACTTTTGAAGGTGTTGCTTTAAAGGATATCTGCTATGGTTATGGTGAGGAAGCGAGTCTAGCTAGTGTAGTTGTTGAGGAGTTGAAAAAGCAGCATAAAACCATAACGGCTGCGGAAAGTTTGACAGCAGGGCTTTTTCAAGCAACTTTGGCAGACTTTTCGGGAGTGTCAGCTATCTTTAAAGGTGGTTTTGTCACTTATAGTCTGGAAGAAAAGGCTAAGATGTTAGATATTCCACAAGTAGAGTTAGAAAAACATGGAGTTGTTTCAGCCTTTACGGCGGAAAAAATGGCAGATCAGGCACGGCTTAAAACTCAATCAGACTTTGGGGTTAGCTTGACAGGAGTGGCTGGTCCGGATAGTTTAGAAGGCCATCCAGCAGGCACAGTTTTTATCGGTTTGTCTCAAGCATCAGGCACAGAAGTTGTTCAGGTCAATATAGCTGGAAGAAGTCGAGCAGACGTTCGTAAAATTGCAGTCATGCATGCTTTTAACTTAGTTCGCAAAGCTTTATTAAGTGACTGACTTTTGATATAATAGAAGAAGGTTCTTAGAATCATTAAAATATAGGAGAACAAAATGGCGAAAAAACCAACAAAAAAATTAGATGAAATTGGGAAAAAATTTGGAGCTGATCGTGAAAAAGCTTTGAATGATGCCCTTAAATTGATTGAAAAAGACTTCGGTAAGGGTTCAATCATGCGCTTGGGTGAGCGAGCAGAACAAAAAGTGCAAGTGATGAGTTCAGGCTCTTTGGCACTTGATATTGCACTCGGTTCAGGTGGTTATCCAAAGGGGCGTATCATCGAAATCTACGGTCCAGAGTCATCAGGTAAGACAACAGTAGCCCTTCACGCTGTAGCGCAAGCACAAAAAGAAGGCGGAATTGCAGCCTTTATCGATGCGGAACACGCTCTTGATCCAGCCTATGCAGCAGCTCTTGGGGTTAACATTGACGAATTGCTCTTGTCACAACCAGACTCAGGTGAGCAAGGTCTTGAAATTGCTGGGAAATTGATTGATTCAGGTGCGGTTGACCTTGTGGTTATTGACTCAGTTGCAGCCCTTGTTCCTCGTGCGGAAATCGATGGAGATATCGGAGATAGCCACGTTGGTCTTCAAGCTCGTATGATGAGCCAGGCTATGCGTAAACTCGGAGCTTCTATCAACAAGACAAAGACAATTGCTATCTTCATCAACCAGTTGCGTGAAAAAGTAGGGGTTATGTTTGGAAATCCAGAAACAACTCCTGGTGGACGCGCCCTTAAATTCTATGCTTCAGTCCGTTTGGATGTGCGTGGAAGTACACAAATCAAGGGAACTGGTGATCAAAAAGATACGAACGTTGGTAAAGAAACTAAGATTAAAGTTGTGAAAAACAAGGTGGCTCCACCGTTCAAAGAAGCTCTTGTTGAAATCATGTATGGTGAAGGGATTTCTAGAACTGGTGAACTCTTGAAGATTGCTAGTGATTTGGATATTATCCAAAAAGCAGGTGCTTGGTACTCATACAAGGGTGAAAAAATCGGACAAGGTTCTGAGAATGCGAAGAAATACTTGGCAGATCACCCAGAGATCTTTGATGAAATTGACCACCAAGTTCGTGTTCAATATGGTTTAATTGAAGAGGAAGAAGGTTCTAAAGCAAGTGAAGCAGCTGATGCAGATTCTAACCAAGAAGTAACACTTGATTTGGGCGACGCTCTTGAAATCGAAATTGAAGAATAAAAAGAAAAGTAGCAGTAAAACTGCTACTTTTTGTTTCATGATGACTAGTGGTCACTAAAGCGTCGGTATTCGATACGAAAGTCGAAGTAGTTCTCTTCTTGCAATTTTTGAAAGATGTTCCGATAGGCCTCTTCATCAAAGTGGTCGCCACGATAGAGAATTTCAAAACTAAGGCCCTCATACTCTAAAAAAGCATTGGCTGTTTTGAAACCATTTTGTTTATAGAACTCCATTCGGGATTTTCTTTGTTCGAGATTGTCACAGTCTTCGTCTAATCGCTCCACTTCAAGAATCATGGTACGCTGGTAAAAATCAATGAGTTTTTCAATGATTTCTCTCCCGTATCCATGGCTACGGAGATGAGGCATAATGGCAAAAAAGCTAATGTAGAAAGCTTTTTGATTAGAAATTGCAAAAGCGAAGCCGACAAATTCTTCTTCGTTATAAAAGGCGAAAAAGTGGGCGTCATCTCTATCTTGATACAGTAAAAATTCGTCTAAGGGCACCCTTTCTTCCTCAGGGAAGGCCTCCTTGTTTAATTGTTCCACTTTCTCAAGGTCTGGGAATACATCTGTAATTAACTGACTTGTTAAGCTCATACATACCCTCCTTTTCTGTCACGATTATACCAGATTGTTTACATATAGGCAACGCTTTCTTAAGGAAACTTCCTTGTTCCTCAACTTGAAAGCTGATATAATAGCCTTATGAATAAAAAATCAACGGTGGACTTGATTCATGGTCCCATTCTTCCGTCACTGATTAGTTTTGCATTACCGATTTTACTGTCCAATATCTTTCAGCAACTCTACAATACAGCTGATATTTTGATTGTTGGGCGTTTTTTGGGACAAAATTCCTTGGCGGCAGTCGGAGCTACGACAGCTATTTTTGATTTGATTATTGGATTTGCCCTCGGAGTCGGAAATGGTATGGGAGTTGTTATTGCCCGTCTTTACGGTGCTCGTAATTTTACAAAGATTAAAGAGGCTGTCGCAGCGACTTGGATTTTAGGTGCAATCCTGAGTGGTCTTGTGATGCTGATGGGTTTCTTCGGCCTTTATCCACTCTTACAATATCTCGAAACACCTGCAGAAATTCTCCCCCAGTCTTATGAATACATCTCTATGATTGTCAGCTGTGTGGGAGTTAGCTTTGCTTACAATCTTTTTGCAGGATTACTACGCTCGATTGGTGATAGCCTTGCGGCGCTTGCCTTTCTTATCTTTTCAGCCATTGTTAATGTCATTCTAGATTTGTATTTTATTACACAACTGCAGTTGGGGGTTCAGTCTGCAGGTCTTGCAACTATCATCTCGCAAGGTTTGTCCGCTATTCTCTGTTATTTCTATATCCGCAAGAGTGTTCCAGAGCTTCTTCCAGAACTTAAGCACTTCAAATGGAATAAGGATCTCTATGTCGATCTCTTGGAGCAGGGGCTAGCCATGGGGCTGATGGGTTCAATCGTCTCTGTCGGAAGTGTCATCTTGCAATCCTCTGTTAATGGCTTTGGAGCAGTTATTATCAGTGCCCAAACGGCAGCACGTAGAATCATGGCCTTTGCCCTATTGCCAATGACGGCAATTTCTGCTTCTATGACGACTTTTATCTCTCAAAACTTTGGGGCAAAACGTCCAGATCGTATCGTCCAAGTTCTTCGTCTAGGGAGCTATTTGAGTATGGCTTGGGCAACCTTTGCTTGTGTGTTCCTATTTTTTGCAAGTCCTAGCCTAGTTTCTTTCTTAGCGAGTTCGACAGATGGTTTCTTGATTGAAAATGGAACCTTGTACCTACGTATTAGTTCTGTTTTCTATCCGTTTTTGAGTCTTTTATTGATTTATAGAAATAGTTTGCAGGGACTCGGTCAAAAACTCTTACCCCTCATCTCTAGTTTTATCGAGTTTATCGGGAAAATTGTTTTCGTCGCTTGGATTATTCCATGGGCAGGTTATACAGGTGTGATTCTATGTGAACCGCTACTTTGGCTTGTTATGACTGCACAGCTTTATATCTCACTCTCTCAGCACCCTTGGATAAAAGAAGGCAAGAAAATCTTGGCTGTCGGCGGACAATCCTAGCTTCATTTATAAAAGAAAAATCCATTTCCTCTAGTGAAAATCGACTAGACTTGTGTTATAATAAGAAAGATTAAAATGTGAAAAAAGGAGATTCCTAATGGGACGTAAATGGGCCAATATCGTAGCCAAGAAAACGGCTAAAGATGGAGCTAACTCTAAAGTATATGCAAAATTTGGTGTAGAAATCTATGTAGCAGCTAAAAAAGGTGATCCAGATCCAGAATCAAACTCAGCTTTGAAATTCGTTATCGACCGTGCTAAACAAGCGCAAGTGCCAAAACACGTTATTGATAAGGCAATCGATAAAGCAAAAGGAAATACAGACGAAACCTTTACAGAAGGTCGTTACGAAGGTTTCGGACCAAATGGTTCTATGTTGATCGTGGATACCTTGACTTCAAACGTTAACCGTACAGCTGCCAATGTCCGTGCTGCCTTTGGTAAAAATGGTGGAAACATGGGAGCTTCAGGTTCAGTATCTTACCTCTTTGACAACAAAGGTGTCATCGTATTTTCTGGTGATGACGCTGATGCTATCTTTGAGCTCTTGCTTGAAGCAGATGTCGATGTAGACGATGTAGAAGCAGAAGAAGGAACAATCACTGTTTACACAGCTCCAACTGACCTTCACAAAGCTATTGTGGCTTTGCGTGAATCTGGTATCGAAGAATTCCAAGTGACAGAACTTGAGATGATCCCTCAATCAGAAGTTGAGTTGTCAGGGGATGACCTTGAAACCTTTGAAAAACTTTATGGCGTTCTTGAAGATGACGAAGATGTCCAAAAAATCTATACCAATGTAGATGGCTTCTAATAGAAAAGCGAACAGGCTTAATAGCTGTTCGCTTTTTTGTTATGTTAAACTTTCACTCCATCATCAGTTTGCTCTTTTCTATCTAAGCCTAGGGCAAATTTACGGACGAGAAGAAACTGGCCGTTTTCCTGCTTTGCGAAAGTGAGTACGACTGTCTTGGTGTTTGAACCGAGGGATAGATAGGTGATTCTCTTGATGTCGTAGTCACCTGAGGTTGATTCCATTTCAGAATCTGGTAGTCCATGCTTGCTGATGATATCTTTGTAGTTGGAGCCGCCTTTTCCCCTGTTTGCAGTGTCTCCCTCTATCAAAGCATCGAACTGCTCCTTAGTCCAAGTGAAGGAATCGGTATCTTCGTCGTCCTTATCCTCATCGGTGCTATTATCTGGTAGCGTTCCAAAATCGTCATCTTCTGTTAAAGAGGTCAGACTTCTGTATGGGTGTCGAAAGTTTTTAGCCAAGTCAGTAAAGAGACCAGAAGGTAATACTTGCATCATTAAGACAAGAAAAATGGATAGAATACCTAGGCTTGTTCCGATGATAGCCAATATTTTACGATTTTTGAGATTAAGGCCGATACCAAAAACTCCTAGGGCTATAGCAATAATGGCAAAGAAAAAGGCTAGAATGCTAATGATTGGTAGCCAGGAACCAAGAAGGGCTAGGGTTCCAAAGATGATGGCAAAGATTCCTAAAATTTTTTCTTCTTTTTGTTTCATTTGTGAGTTTCTCATTTCTAATCAGGAAGTGTTCTTATAGGTGTGAGATAGTGTTTATTATAGATAAAATAAGAGCTGATGTCAATTTATACCGAGATAGTTCTCATAGAAACTTTTTTCTTGACATCTTTTCTGAAAATGATAAAATAGTTCTCATAGAAACTTAATTGTTCGCAAGAGAACTATTTTTTATTTAGAAGGAGATAGCATGGATAAACCGATGTTGGTCTTTAAACGTTTTGGTCACCAGTTACATCTGATGGTACAAAAGGAAGCCAAGCGTTGTGGTATTGAATTTATGGGAGGACCGCAAGGGCAGGTCATTCGTTTTTTAGAACGTCGTGAGCATGAACAAGAATTAACACTCATCAAAGATATTGAACAAGAACTCAATATTACCAAGTCAGTTGCTAGTAATTTGGTCAAGCGTATGGTGCAAAATGGTTTGGTAGAGTTGGAGGTGAGTCCAAGTGATAAACGGGCGAAATTTGTTCATTTGACCGAAAAATCACGCTCTCAAATGAAGCAAGTTAAGTCTTTTTTTGATCGAATTGACCGTAGTTTACTTGATGGTATTTCCGAAGAGAATCTCGCTATTTTTGAAGAAGTCATGGGCCAACTACAAGCAAATGTAGAAAAAATAGGAGGTAAGAATGAAGAAACTCGCTAAGCGTATCACAGGAAAAGAGTGGGGCATGATTCTAATAACTCTTCTCTTTACCTGTTGCTCGGTCTATCTAGAGTTAGAAGTACCGACTTACGTTTCAAAAATAACAGAATTACTCGGAACACCAGGTACGGAGTTGGGAGACCTTTGGTCGCCAGCAACTAAGATGATGGGTTTGTCATTCTTAGCCTTCCTATCATCTGTAACAGTTGGATTTTTTGCCGCTCGAGTTGCAGCATCCTATACGGCTCATCTACGAAGCGATATTTTTAATCGTGTTTTGGATTACTCCCAGACAGAAATTAAACGTTTTTCAATTCCCAGTCTATTGACTCGGACGACTAATGATATCACGCAGATTCAGATGCTCTTTACCATGGGACTTCAGGTAGTCACTCGCGGACCAATCATGGCATTCTGGGCTATTGGGAAAATTCTTGGCAAGTCAGAATACTGGATTTGGGCAGTAGTGGTGGCAGTCATTGTCAATGTTCTGATGACAACTGTCTTGATGACTTTGGCCTTTCCTAAACAATCTGTCATTCAAAAATTGACAGATAAACTCAATAGCATCACCCGTGAAAGCTTGACAGGGATTCGGGTTGTTCGTGCATACAATGCTGAGGAATATCAAGATAAGAAATTCGAAGAAGCCAATGATGAAGTCACACAACTCAATCTCTTTGTCAGTCGCTTAATGGCCATTATGAATCCTATTATGATGGCGATTTCTAGCGGCTTGGTCCTTGCCATTTACTGGATTGGTGCTTATCTTATCAACGACGCTAGCTTGACAGAGCGTCTACCCCTCTTTAGCGATATGGTGGTCTTCATGTCCTATGCTATGCAAGTGGTAATGGGCTTCTTACTAATGGGTGCTCTCTTTATCGTCTTGCCTCGTACCTTGGTTTCTGCAGGTCGTATCAATCAAGTCTTGGACCTCAATTCCACTATTGAAAATCCTAGTCACCCACAGACAGCAAACTCTTCTGTAATTGGTCAAGTGGAATACCGCGACGTAACCTTCCGCTACTCTAAAAACTCAGAAGCAGTTGTGGAACATGTCAGCTTCAAGGCAGAAGCAGGGGAAACCATTGCCTTTATCGGCTCAACTGGTTCAGGTAAATCTACTCTAGTTAACCTCTTGCCCCGTTTTTATGATGTGTCAGAGGGAGAAATTCTAGTAGACGGCGTCAATGTTCAGAATTATGACTTAGAAGATTTGCGTAATAAAGTTGGCTATATCCCTCAAAAAGCTGTGCTCTTTTCAGGAGATGTTAAGGGCAATCTCGACTTTGGTAAGAGTCAAGAAACGCCACTAAGTGAGACGGCCATGTGGCAAGCTCTGGAATTGGCTCAATCTAAAAACTTTATAGAGGATAAGGAAGCGGGTCTTGAATCAGAAGTGGCTCAAGGTGGGACCAATTTCTCAGGTGGACAAAGACAACGTTTGGCCATTGCACGCGCCTTGGCTCGTAAACCAGAGATTCTCATTTTTGATGATTCATTCTCAGCCTTGGACTACAAGACAGATCGTATCTTGCGTCAAGTATTAGCTGAAAAAACACAATCCATGACCAAGTTAATCGTTGCCCAACGCATTTCAACCATTATGGATGCAGACCTGATCTTAGTCTTGGATCAAGGTAAAGTCGTGGGACAAGGCACCCACAAGGAACTTCTCGCAAGCAATGAAGTTTACCAAGAAATTGCCTATTCACAACTATCGAAGGAGGAATTGGAACATGGAAAATAAGAAAATGTCCTTATGGAAACAATGTAGACCTTTTCTAGCAGGTCTCCAACTTCCCCTACTAATCGCAGTTGTGGCGGCTATATGTTCAAGTATTATCACGGTTTATGGACCAACTAAGATCAAAGAAATTACCAATTTGATTTCAGATGGGTTAATGACTGAAATTGACCTAAAGGCTGTCTCAAGTATTGCTAGCTTTTTGGTTATCCTCTATGTGCTTGGGATTATCCTGAACTATACGCAAGCCTATATTTTTTCAACTAGTATCCAACATTTCTCAAAACGTTTGCGGACAGCTATTGCTGAGAAAATCAATCGCTTGCCACTTGCTTATTTTGACCGTCATTCTCAAGGGGACACCCTTTCTCGTGTGACTAATGACGTTGATACAGCAGCTCAGTCTCTTAACCAAAGCCTTGGGACAGTTCTTTCAGCTAGCTTTTTACTGATTGCTGTTTTGATTACTATGTTTGGTATGAACTGGATTTTGGCTCTGGTAACCGTTGTTTCAACCCTTGTTGGATTTACGGCGGTTTCCGTAATTATGGCCAAGTCGCAGGGCTACTTTAAAGCTCAACAAAATAACCTAGCAGCTGTAAATGGCTATGTGGAAGAAATGTACTCTGGCCACAATGTGGTGACCAGCTATAATGCTGTGGAACCAACAAAAGATACATTTGCAGGCTTGAATCAGAATCTACATGATAGCATCTGGAAATCTCAGTTTATCTCTGGAATTATGATGCCTGCCATGGTCTTTGTAGGCAACTTTAGTTATGTTCTAGTCATTATCGTCGGTGCTGCCTTGGCTCTTGAAGGGTATATCAGTATCGGGATTATTGTAGCCTTCATGGTTTATGTTCGAACCTTCTCGCAGCCCTTATCACAGATTGCCCAAGGAATTACCAGCTTACAACAAGCTAGTGCAGCCATGACTCGTGTCTTCGAATTTCTAGGTGAAGAGGAAATGGAAGATGAATCTCATAAGGAAAGACAATTGACCAACATGAAGGGTGAAGTGGTCTTTGACAGGGTTTCATTTGGCTACACACCGGAGCGAACAATCATTCATGACTTTTCTGCGACAGCTCATGCAGGTCAAAAGGTCGCGATTGTCGGACCAACTGGTGCTGGGAAGACGACCATTGTTAACCTCTTGATGAAATTCTATGAGATTGATAAGGGAAGTATTCGCATTGATGGTGTGGATACGAAGGCTATGAAGCGCTCAGAAGTACACGATGCCTTTTCAATGGTCTTGCAGGATACCTGGCTCTTTGAAGGAACCATTCGAGACAATCTCATCTACAATCAAACAGGAATTAGTGATGAAGAAGTGATTGAAGCTGCCAAAGCAGTCGGAATCAACCACTTCATCACAACCTTACCTGATGGATACGATACTGTTTTGGATGATACAGTGACCTTGTCAGTCGGACAGAAACAACTCTTGACCATCGCTCGTGCTCTGCTCAAGGATGCTCCGCTCTTGATTCTGGACGAAGCAACATCCTCAGTCGATACTCGTACGGAGGAGTTGATTCAAAAGGCTATGGACCGTTTGATGGAGGGACGCACATCCTTTGTCATCGCCCACCGCTTGTCTACGATCCGCAATGCTGATTTGATTCTGGTCATGAAAGAAGGAAATATCATCGAGCAAGGAAATCATGATGAGCTGATGGCTCAGGGTGGTTTCTATGCAGACCTCTACAATAGTCAATTTACAGAAGACCAAGCAGAAGAATAAATCTCAGAAGGCTTGACGGCCTTCTTTTTCTGCACTATACTAGAGTAGGAGATGCTAGCGGACTCGTTCTGTCAGGCTTCTTGTGTAAAATCTAGAAACAATGAGAAAACAGATGAAAAACTATCAAGAGTGGTACGAGAAGAGGAAATCAAATCTTCTTCGACATCCACAATTATTGCAATTGATGCGAGTCTTTAATCGAATGATGACAGTTCTGATGCCCTTAGCTTACTTGACCTTGTTGGGGACAAACTTTGTAAGTAAAGGGGGTGGGAACGACCTTTACGCTTATATCTTAGTTCCAGCATTGGGTTTTATCCTGTTGACGCTTGTTCGTAAGTGGATCAATCAACCACGGCCTTATGAAACTTGGGAAATTGTTCCGCTACTGGACAAGGACAGTTCTGGCAATTCAATGCCTAGTCGCCACGTCTTTTCAGCAACCATTATTTCCATGGCTTGCCTGCATGCAAATCTTCCTGTGGGGTTGGTTTTGTTGGTCTTATCAGCTCTTCTCGGCTTTGTGCGGGTCTTAGGAGGCGTTCATTATCCCAAGGATGTTTTAGTTGGCTACGCCTGTGGTCTCCTCTTGGGAATTCTTTTCTTTATTTTGTAAGAAGCAAAGCAAGTGGGCTTGGGCTCGTAACCACTTACGGGCTAAAAGTGACCACTTGCTTTTTTGCCCTTGTAAAGTCTTCTGGCCTTTGGTATAGTAGATGCAGAAAGGAGATAGGATGAAGTTACGAATCGAGATTGATAGTGAATTAACTGAGACAGAGATTGTCATCAAGGCTGCAGCCCTGACAGATGAGATAGCTGACTTGCAACGACTCTTGCAAGAAACCAAGGCTCCTAGGTTAATCTTTTACAAGGGGACGGGTGAGTATTACTTAGACTTGGCAGAAATCCTCTTCTTTGAGACGGAAGGTAGCAAGATTTACGCCCATACCCAGAAAGAGGCCTACGAGGTTCGGCTCAAGCTTTATGAACTAGAGTCTATCCTGCCACGTTATTTCAGTCGGGTTTCCAAGTCGACCATTGCCAATATCCGGCAAGTTTACTCGGTGGACAAGTCCTTCTCAGGGACAGGCACTATTTCCTTTTATCAAACCCACAAGGAGGTTCACGTGTCACGGCACTACCAATCCCTCCTAAAAGAAAATCTAAGAAACATGAGGTAAGAACATGAAAAAGAAAGCATTTGGTATTGTGTTGCTAGTATTGGCAGCTTTAGTATTGTTACAGGGGAATTTTGGAATTCCTTCATTTGGAGGGGAAATTTGGCCCTTGATCGGTATTGGATTTTTTGCCTATCAATCAGTTGAGGCAATCCTTCGTCGTCATTTCACTTCAGCCTCCGTTACAGCCCTAGTGGCCCTCATGATTGCGAATCATTTTTATGACATTTTACCGCTTCCCAATCAATCATTGTTCTGGGCGGGAGTGCTAATCGTGCTTGGAGTAAGTATGCTGACTCATACTAACAGAACTTGGAATGGGAAAAAATGGTGGCATGATGGTGAAAAGACCATTCTGACAGACAAGGAAGTCGCTTTTGGAGCAGGTACATTTTACAAGCAAGACCAAGAATTAGTAGAAGACCAGTTTGAAGTCGGATTTGGGAATGCCAAAATCTATTATGATAATGCGGAGATGTTAGGAGATAGCGCAACCTTGAAGATAGAAGTCGGATTTGGGAATGCAGTTATCTATGTGCCCCAACACTGGAGAGTGGACCTAAAGGTGGAAACTTTTTGTGGTGCGGCCAAGGCAGATGCTCCTGTAGCCCCAACCAGCAAAACCTTGATTATCCGTGGAGACGTAGCTTTCGGGAAACTCGGTGTCGTCTACGTCAAATAAAAAAAGTCTTCCAATTCCCTTGCCAAAAATAAGAAAGTGTGATAACATAGTACGGTATGTGGTGCTAGCACATCCGCTATATTAGATCTAATAGGAGGAAAACACAATGGCTAAAGTATGTTACTTTACAGGTCGTAAGACTGTATCAGGAAACAACCGTTCACACGCGATGAACCAAACTAAACGTGCCGTAAAACCAAACCTTCAAAAAGTTACTGTTCTTATCGATGGTAAACCTAAAAAAGTTTGGGCTTCAGCTCGTGCTTTGAAATCAGGAAAAGTAGAACGCGTTTAATAAACATGAAAAGACCTACAGGGTCTTTTTCTTTTGCTCGAAAGCTGAAATCATTTGAAAAATCAAGCAAATATCCGATGATACATCATTCTGCTTTTACAGTTGGGCTGAAATATGATAAAATAGAGTATCAACTATTTGAGGTAAAAAAAATGACTGTAAAAATTAATACAAAAGATGGTCAAGTCGAACTGACAGATGATGTAATCGCTACTGTCGTAGGTGGTGCAGCAACTGAAATTTTTGGTGTAGTCGGTATGGCTAGTAAAAATGCCCTCAAAGATAATTTCCAAGCCCTTCTTGGTAAGGAAAATTATTCAAAAGGTGTAGTCGTTAAAGCAGCTGAAGACGGTAGTATTGCAGTTGATGTATATACTGTATTGAGCTACGGTACAAAAATCAGTGAAGTTTCAAAAAACATCCAAGAACGTGTTCGCTTTAGCCTAGAGAACCAACTTGGAATCACTGCTCAAACTGTGAATGTCTACATTCAAAATATCAAAGTTGTAGGAGAATAATCGTGTCAAATATTACTACAAGCTTATTTCAAGAAATGGTACAGGCTGCTTCAACTCGTTTGAACAAGCAAGCCGAATATGTCAATTCATTGAACGTCTTCCCAGTTCCAGACGGAGATACAGGAACAAACATGGGAATGACGATCGAAAATGGTGCTAAAGAAGTAGCAGACAAACCAGCTTCAACTGTTGGTGAGGCTGCAAGTATCTTGGCTAAAGGTCTTTTGATGGGTGCGCGTGGAAACTCAGGAGTTATCACTTCTCAGCTTTTCCGCGGATTTTCACAAGCCATCAAGACAAAAGAAGAGTTAACAGGAAAAGACCTAGCTCTTGCTTTCCAATCAGGTGTTGAGGTTGCCTACAAGGCTGTTATGAAGCCTGTTGAAGGAACAATCTTGACTGTATCACGTGGAGCTGCTATCGGTGCTAAGAAAAAAGCAGAACAGACAGATGACGCAGTTGAAGTTATGCGTGCAGCCTTGGAAGGAGCTAAAGCAGCCCTTGCTAAAACTCCAGAAATGCTTCCAGTATTGAAGGAAGTTGGAGTTGTGGACTCAGGTGGTCAAGGTTTGGTCTTCATCTATGAAGGATTCCTTTCAGCTCTTACTGGTGAATACAGTGCATCTGAAGACTTTGTAGCGACTCCAGCCAATATGGGTGAGATGATCAATGCAGAACACCACAAATCTGTAGCCGGACATGTAGCAACTGAAGACATTACCTTTGGTTACTGTACTGAAATCATGGTTGCCCTCAAGCAAGGTCCAACTTATGCTAAAGAGTTTGACTACGAAGAATTCCGTAACTACTTGAACGAACTTGGGGATTCTCTACTTGTTGTCAATGATGACGAAATCGTTAAAGTTCACGTCCATACAGAAGATCCAGGACTTGTTATGCAAGAAGGTCTTAAATATGGTAGCTTGGTCAAGGTTAAAGTAGATAACATGCGTAACCAACACGAAGCTCAAGTGGAAAAAGAAGCTCAAGTCAGCAAGCCAGCTGAAGAAAAAGAATATGCTCTTATCGCAGTAGTAGCTGGACAAGGATTGGCAGACATCTTCCGTGCTCAAGGTGTGGACTATGTCATCGAGGGTGGACAAACCATGAACCCTTCGACAGAAGACTTTGTCAAGGCTGTTGAGAAAGTTAATGCTCGTAACATCATCTTCTTGCCAAACAACAAAAACATCTTCATGGCAGCTCAATCTGCAGCTGAAGTATTGGAACAACCAGCTGTTGTAGTAGAAGCTCGTACAATTCCTCAAGGATTGACTAGCCTTCTAGCATTTGACCCAAGCAAGTCTATCGAAGAAAACCAAGAACGCATGACTGCAGCCCTTGGCGACGTTGTCAGCGGTAGTGTAACAACAGCCGTTCGTGACACGACTATCGATGGTCTAGAAATTCATGAAAATGACAATCTTGGTATGGTGGATGGTAAGATTCTCGTATCAAATCCTGATATGCACCAAACCTTGACTGAAACATTGAAACATATGTTGGACGAAGACAGTGAAATCGTAACTTTCTATGTCGGAGAAGACGGAAGTGAAGAATTGGCTAACCAAATTGCTCAAGAAATCGCAGAAGAATTCGAAGATGTCGAAGTAGAAATCCACCAAGGTCAACAACCGGTTTATCCATATCTTTTCAGTGTGGAATAAAGATTAAATAATAGAAAAAAGAAAGTTGAGAAATCAACTTTCTTTTTTTGTGACATTTGTCATATTTCCTCATGACAGAAGTTTCTAGTGATTCTACCTTCAAAGAATTATACTAGATGTATCAAATGGAGGAAGAAAAAATGAAAGATAAAGTAATTGTCGCAATGAGTTTAGTAGCAGCAGGAGTCATGACTTATCTCATGTTTTCAGGATTGGATGAAGGCTTCTATCATTTTCCTTGGGAGCTATTTGCAGGATTTGGAATCATGTCTTGGCTTATCCGAGAAGGTTTGAAATTAGTCTCAGATGTGAAAAAGGAGTTTGAAAAATGAAAAAAGCGATTCTCTATCTTTTTATTGGACTATCACTAGTGGTATGGTTGGTAGAAATGTTTACAGGTTGGTTTGATCAAGCCTTCCTTCACCAAGCCATTCGCGGTGCCTGGGGATTAGGATTTATGATTTTTATCGCCTTTCCGATGGGAAAGGAGTGGCTGAAAGGAGAATATCATGAACATGATTAAGGTAGAAAGCCTAAATAAAAACATCAAGGGCAAGGCTATTTTGAAGGATATTTCCTTTGAGGTAGCTGAAGGTGAATGCGTCGCTTTGATTGGGCCCAATGGTGCTGGAAAGACAACACTCTTAGACTGTTTGCTTGGAGATAAACTGGTCACCAGCGGTCAAGTATCCATCCAAGGCTTGCCAGTGACGAGTTCTCAGTTAGACTATATTAGAAGCTACCTGCCTCAAGAAAATGTCATCGTTCAGAAATTAAAGGTCAAAGAGTTGATTGCTTTCTTTCAAAGCATTTACCCAAATCCCTTGAGCAACCAGGAAATCGATCAACTATTGCAGTTTGACCAGCAACAAAAAGAGCAATTCGCAGAAAAATTGTCAGGTGGGCAAAAGCGTCTCTTCTCTTTTGTCTTGACCTTGATTGGCCGACCAAAGCTTGTCTTTTTAGATGAGCCGACTGCTGCCATGGATACTTCAACCCGTCAACGCTTTTGGGAAATTGTTCAGGATCTAAAAGCGCAGGGAGTAACTATTCTCTATTCGTCCCATTACATCGAAGAGGTAGAGCATACAGCGGACCGAATCTTGGTCTTGAATAAGGGAGAGTTGATTCGCGATACAACACCTCTAGCCATGCGCAGTGAGGAGATTGAAAAGCACTTTATCCTTCCTCTAGCATACAAGGAAGTTATTGAGCAGTCTAACTTGGTTGAAAACTGGTCACAAAAACAAGATGCTCTACAAGTAGTCACACGCGAAGCAGATGCTTTCTGGGAACTGTTAGTCCGAGCAGGATGTAGGATTCAAGAAATTGAAGTCAATAATCGTAGCTTGTTGGATACAATCTTTGAAGAAACACAAAAGGGAGATGACTAAGATGAAACGATGGATCGCACTAAACAAGATAGAATTTCTATTGACCAAACGGCAATTAGTCTATTATCTATTATCCGTAGGGATGCCGACAGCCTTCTATTTATTCTTTTCAGGCATGTACCAGGACACACCAGGTGGACCAGATAATTTTATGCGTGATTACCTCATCTCCATGACGGCTTTTTCCATGATGTCGACAGCTATGTTTTCATTCCCAGCTGTTTTACATACCGATAAAATCAACAACTGGCAGAAAACATTACGCCATACTCCGGTAAATATGGTAGAATATTATCTATCAAAGATAACAAGTATGATGGTTGATTATCTGGTCTCAATCCTGGTTGTTTTCTCAGTTGGGCACTTGGTCAGAGGTGTGGATATGCCTCTAGGAAGCTGGATTGGGGCTGCGTTCTTGCTGATAGTAGGAAGTATTGCCTTTGTAGCGCTTGGCTTGATCCTGACTCTCTTACCGTCCAGTCAGCTGATGTCTGTCGTGGGCAATCTTCTCTATCTAGGCTTGGCTGTTTTAGGCGGACTCTGGATGCCCATCTCTTTATTTCCAGACTGGATGCAAGCAATCGGAAAGTGCCTACCAACTTATCAGTTGATGGAGTTGCTCAAGACCTTCTTAAACGAGAGTGGCATCAATTTATCAGCCACAGTTTATCTACTTGTTTTTTCAGCAGTTTTATTTGGTTTGACTATTTACCTTCAAGGTCATAAGGAGAATGCTTAATGCTTGAAAGACTGAAAAGCATAGATTATATGTATTGGGCCAGTTTGATTTTTATGGTTTTTCCCATCGTTCCTGTAGTGACTGGGGAGCTTCCTAGCTGGCATTTGTTGATTGATATTCTATTTGTCTTGGCTTACTTAGGTGTTTTAACCACCAAGAGTCAGCGTTTATCCTGGCTCTGTTGGGTTATCATGCTAGCCTATGTAGCTGGCTATACTGCCTTTGTTGGTGTAAATTATATCTGGTTCTTCTTTTTCCTTGCCAATCTCTTAATTTATCATTTCGGCGTACGTAGTTTTAATTCTTTACATGTCCGAACTTTTCTCCTTGCTCAAGTCCTTGTTGTGGGGCAACTTTTGATTTTTCAGGAAGTTGAAGTTGAGTTTCTAGTCTATCTACTTGGAATTCTCACTTTTATCGATTTAATGACTTTTGGCTTGGTTCGGATTCGCATTGTGGAGGATTTGAAAGAAGCGCAGGCCAAGCAAAATGCCCAGATAAATCTCTTGTTAGCTGAAAATGAACGCAGTCGTATCGGTCAGGATTTGCATGATAGTCTGGGACATACCTTTGCGATGCTGAGTGTCAAGACAGATTTAGCCTTGCAGTTGTTTCAGATGGAGGCTTATCCACAGGTGGAAAAGGAATTAAAAGAAATTCACCAGATCAGCAAGGATTCCATGAATGAAGTGCGAACCATTGTGGAAAATCTGAAATCACGGACCCTAGCTTCAGAGCTTGAGACTGTTAAGAAGATGCTAGAAATTGCTGGGATTGAGGTTGAGGTTGATAATCAATTAGACAAGGCTAGTTTGACCCAGGATGTAGAGTCGACGGCTGCTATGATTTTGTTAGAACTGGCGACCAATATCATCAAGCATGCCAGAGCTGAAAAAGCCTATCTAAAACTGGAACGTACAGATCAGGAGTTGGTCCTGACAGTTAGAGATGATGGGAAAGGTTTTGCAACTGTAAAAGGGAATGAACTTCATACAGTCCGTGACCGTGCAGGAGCCTTCTCAGGTCAAGTAGAGCTGGTCAGTTTGAAAGATCCCACAGAGGTGCGCGTGCATCTGCCTTATAAGGAGAGAAAGTAGATGAAAGTATTAGTCGCAGAAGATCAAAGTATGCTTAGAGATGCCATGTGCCAGCTCTTAAGCTTTCAGCCAGATGTGGAGGCTGTCTTGCAGGCAAAAGATGGAGCCGAGGCTATTGAGGTTTTGGGGAAAGAAGCAGTAGACATTGCCATCCTTGACGTCGAAATGCCAGTAAAGACGGGACTAGAAGCGCTCGAGTGGATCAAACAAGAAGTGCCTAAAACAAAGGTGGTTATCGTTACGACCTTTAAACGCCCAGGTTATTTTGAACGAGCGGTCAAAGCAGGAGTCGACGCCTATGTCTTGAAAGAGCGAAGCATCGCCGAACTCATGCAAACCCTGCATACGGTGTTAGAGGGACGCAAGGAATATTCTCCAGAGCTGATGGAAGTCATGATGACCCATCCCAATCCCTTGACTGAGCAAGAAGTCGCTGTTTTGCATGGAGTTGCCCAAGGCCTCTCCAACCAAGAAATTGCGGATAAGCTCTACCTCTCAAACGGCACCGTCCGTAATTACATGACCAATATCCTCTCCAAACTAGGCGCCAGCAACCGAACCGAAGCAGCCAAAACTGCCGAAGAAGAAGGCTGGTTGTGAGGGGGGAGAAAGAAAACATCTCTTAGAAATAGATCTAAGAGATGTTTTTGTGTTATTCAAGTCTATTTGGCTACCCAGCCGATAGCATCGTGTGGTGGGTTTTCGGTGTCAATCCAGATAAATTCAATACCGATTTCACCATTTTTAAACTTGGTCAATCGAATGCCGTTGATTTCTAGTTCATTGAGTCTTTGACCTGTCAAAACTTCTCGTTCCTTCAACTGGAAAACACCACGCAAGATCCAATTTCCAAGAATTTCTTGCTTATCAGTTGACTGAATCGCCTTACCAGCTTCTTGGTTGATATAGGCATTGATGACATCACCAGAAGGTAAAAATCTTAGTTTAAAGGTTCTTTCCTCTTTGGATAGAGCTAGTTTTTTAGTCCCAGGTTCAAAAGTCCCAAATCCAGGGCCAAAGAAGTCGGGCCTTTCGTCATGGAAGTTCTTGGAGTCAGGTAGGGGAATGTAAACCTCGCTAACTGGACGATAAACTAGCTGTTCAATTTCTTTAATGAGTTTTTCATTGCCAGTATTATGGGCAAAGTGAATCAAGTTCTCACGAATCGCCTTCATCTTAGCTTTTTCTTCCTTGCTAGTCCATTTTTTCAAGAGGATTTCTTCTAGGGAGAAGGTCACAAAAGCTAGTTCTTCTGGAGCCAGACTGTCCTTAAATTTATCCTGAATCTTTAAAATTCGTGGGAGACGATCTTTTTTGGCTAGTTTTGAACCACCATTAAAGGCATTGAAACCAGAGTTTTCTTCTACATTTCCATGTTTGTCTGTGATTACCCAAGACACCGTTTCTAAGATATGGGATTGTTCCTTTTCAGCTGTTAGCAAATGAAGATTTTCAAAGAGAGAAAAAGGATCTTCGATGTAATGAACGTCCCAAGTATCTACCACAATGTCTTTATTGTTAAAAGTCATGTGGAGCTGGCTGTCAGCTGCTGTGTACTTGTAGTGGTGTTGCCCATCTGTAAATCGGAAATTAGTTGGATTGTTTTTGGTAGTTGATCCTTCAATGACCAGATTATCGATATCAACTGGTAAATAAGATGTTTCACCGACAAAAATCCTTGGATTTTCTCCCTTTGGTGTTGGCATTAGAACGTGATAAACAGCTTCAACATTGACTGAGTCAGAGTTGAATCCCTTGATTTGCGCCTTAGAAGATTCGATTCTCTGATTCCTCAAAGTCGCAATCTTTCGAGCTAACTCTTCATAGCGTTGATAATTTTCCTTGTCTGCAGCTTCTTTATCCGCTGAAATATCCGCATGAAACTTGATATCACCCAACAAGTCCGTCCATGATTGAGAATCTTTCTTAAACTGAGCGATTTTTTGGTCTCCTGAATTAATCCCAAAAGACTTGATACCCACTAGGTATTTATGATTTTCATCTACAACGACGGAAGCATCATAGGAAGTATTGGCAATATCTTCCCCTACGGCATTAAAGGCTTTTTGAAAAACAGTCTCCTGAAATTTGGAGTTGACAATCGGAGCCACATAATTCTCTGTTTGTTCCTCGTCTTCGGATTCTGCCTTTTGAGAGAAAGCCTGGCTCAAGCTAGCGAAGTTGGTAATTAAGGTTTTGTATTTGTCTTTTTGTTCAGACTTTAGATGTTCCCACATAAGCGCCCTCTTTTCTATTTTCAGTATATCAAAAGAAGATTAGTTTTTCACTAATCCTCTTATATATTCGTTAATTAATACTGTAAAATTCGAGTTTGCCTTGTTTTTTTACAAGTCTCAAATATTCTTCATCTGATAGAATTGCTAAACCATCGTCATAAGACTTGATTTTTTCAAGAGCCTGGTCATAACTATCCACAAAGTCCTTGACATAGGATTGGCCTTCAAATTGCCCATTCATCTTGGTGTAGATAATGGCAAATTTTCCAGAGCGGTCAAGCTGAGATTGTCCTCGGCTCTCATTTAAAGCCTTAGCAACTTTCTCTGCAATGCGTTTAATTACGGGAACAACGACACTGTTTCCAGCTTGCTTGTAGAGCTGACCGTTAGAAACCCCCTCTGGGATTTTAAAGGATTTAGGATATCCTTGAACGTTAAAAGTTTCTTTGGGAGTCAACTTACGAATCTCACCACTGTCCGTCAGGATCAGAGGAACATTGTGACCGCCTGTTCCCATATTAGCTGTCAAGGTAGGGACGACTCCGTTTTTATTTTCACGAACATATTGACGGCGCCATTGGTAGACCGTATCTTGACTGGTCACTTCAAACTTTAACTGGTCGTAGAAATTTTGCTTGCCTTCACGGTAGTAGTAGACCTCGTCTAGCTGATCACCAAAGTTAATCACATCCTGAAGAGTTGTAGTCAGCTTGATTTCCTCTGGGAATTCAAACAAGTCATAAGCTTCCTTGGTATCAAAGCCAACAATGTAAATCCGCTCACGGTTTTGTGGGATATTTCCATAGTCTTTCCCATTGAGAACCTTCCACTTAATGAAGTAGTTGTTCTCGGTCAAGGCTTCACGAATAACCTTAAAGGTATTGCCATGGTCATGACCGACCATATTCTTGACGTTTTCGATGAAAATGGCACGAGGTCTGCATCCCTCAATCATGCGAAGTAATTCAAAGAAAAGATCGCCACGATCATCATCAAAGCCCTTGCGATAACCCGCAATACTAAAGGCCTGACAAGGGAAACCTCCCATAATCACATCCACGCGCTCAGCTGGAATGTCTTCTGGCTGAACATCGTGAATATCACGACCATCCAAATAGATATCAGGATGGTTTAACTGATAAGTCTGACGCGCATACTTATCAAATTCATTGGCATACACCACTCTGAACTCGTTGGTCTGTTCAAATCCCAACTCAATTCCCCCAACACCTGAGAAGAAAGCTGCAATGTTGTACTTCTCAGAGCGGTTCGAACTTACAGAATTTGTCATGTAGTAACCTGCTTTCTAAAATAAAAGATATATGGCTCTATATAGTTTATAAAAAATATTGTTCTAATTCAAATTTTTCAATTCCTTGCTTTGAAAGTATGTACTCTCTTAAATGTTGATTTGCTCTTGGATTATAAAAATCATCAAACTCTATGTTTTGAATTTGGTTATCCTTTTTTAGCGTGTTATATAGATTTTTACTTAATCCTAGTTGCGAAATTTGCAACTCTTTTATGTCATTTGTTCCAAACATAAACAAATTATACAAATCATCAGAGATAATATTAAATTCTCTTAATGAATTTACTAATAAGCCAATTTCAAAATCTACAAATTCATCATCGATTTGTAGTTTAATAATGGCGATGTTATACATATCATATTCTCTAGTTTTATAGTCATTTAAATCTATATAGACTTTTGCCCTGGAATCATTATAATCATTCGACTGATATGCCTTTTCTCCAAATTGGCTACCAACATATTGCATGAAATTTTTATCATGATCCGAAGGAGAACTTAAAATATCTTTCCAATATGATACTAAATTATTTACTCTATCCTTTAGAGGAGAATAGGCGCTTGGAATAAAACCTGAATAATAATTAATCGTAGGTTCAAACCGCAAACGTTTGACATTGTTATTCGGATGAAAATACCTATAGTCTATATCTCTATCGACACCTTCAGAAACAAAATTATCAAAAAAAACTTCCTTAACTTTAAGCAAAATTTCTTTGTAGACATTATCAGCATTATGGATAATTTCTGTTTTATTTATAATTTTCTCTAATTTTATTAAACCTAAATCAGTATAATTTAATAGTTGCTGAGCTCCAGATCTCGTGAGACGAGAAATAAAACTAGGATTATCAAAATCATTAACTATATTACTTTCTAAAGCTAAAATTTTCTCAGAATTTTCTAAATTAGATCTATTTACTACAGAATTTTCTAACAGTGGATTTTTTACAGAATCCTTAATATTACTTCGTAAAGATTCAACTGTTTTCTTTAATTGACCATTTCTATTTTGAGGATAGCTATCAAGTTCCACAAAGTGTACAGGAACTAAGATTTTATTTAGTTCACCATTATTTGAAAAAATCTCATTTAATCTATTGACTCTACCAACTAAGTTTATTAGTTCATTAGTAGCTGAAAAACCTGAAATAAAGAATAAAGAGTCGATAGGCATATTCATACCAGCGAGAATAACTGAATTGGCAATTAAATGTTTAATTGAAGTATCATCTCTAAAACATTTCAGAAGATAATTCCTTATATTATTTGGTAGTCTACCATGTAAATATAGAATTCCTTTTGATAAAAATTCAATTAGCTTAAATTTAGGATGAACTATATACTTCAATTCTTCAATTAAATTACCGAGTGAATTTGGTAACTCATCATACTCAGGTAATTGGTCAAATAATTCTTTAGCGTAATGTTCTATATAAATAGGCCTATATAAATAATGCAAATTTTTTTTGTAATTTTTACTACAGTTAACAATATATTTTAAATTATTTTCCGTATTAGGTAATTTAAAAAAGTAACCCAGATATTGCTCGAAGACAAACTGTTCATTGGAATTACTAACATATCTTATATCTAAAACCTTCAAATTATTGTTAATTTTATACTGCTCTACATCCCCTTCTTCATTTTTTAACAATAAATTCTTAACATTTTGAATTAGAGGTGAAAAATAGTATATATTTAGTCCAGGATTTAGTTTCTTGTTGAGTTTAAGTAATCTTGCTAATAATAGGCTTCTATTTGCATGTTTCAAACCGAAATCAAAGTTAAACAGTTCATGCGCTTCGTCTATATAGAGAGAATCGAATATTAAGTTTTGTTCAATTAATCGCAACGCTCTCTCCTGTGTAACAATTGCAAGTACTCGTCGATCAGAATCATTATAATTCTGTTCATGAGTTATAATTTTCCTATTTAATTCTCTTAACTTTTTTGCTTCTCGGAGTACTTGGTCAATCAACGCTTTAGTAGGTACTATAATTCCAATATTGTCCAACTCATTATTTTTTAAAATATGTTGATAAATTATTTCGCTTTTTCCATATGATGTTGGAGCAATAAAAGCAAATGTTTTATTTTCTGAAGTAATTATTTCCTTAGATACTTTATCTTGTTCAAACGTGTTCATTTTATCACCATTTGAGAATTGAGCAAGTTTTAAATCCGAAAGAAAATAATTCAATATTCCTTCATCTACCAAACCACTTTTTAAAAGTTTTCGTGCAATTGGATAATAACCAAAATTAACTGAAAAATCGTATAGAGCTCTGTAATCTTTGATTTTAAAGCATGTTCTAACAATAATTGAATACGCAAACTCTATATAATAACTTCTGGATCTGTTTTTTTCAAATTCTTCAATAAATAACAATGATATTGCAAATAAATATTCTGCGTCTCGATTAGTTAATTTCTCTTTTATAAACAATAATTCTAAGATAGTATTTACAATCTCTTCTCTTTTAGAGAGTGTTGTCAATGTACTTTTTCCATCGCTACTCATCAATGATTTCCTCTAAGTATTCCAAAAATATTTCAATAGTTTGTAAATTAATTGCGATAATTATTTCATCTTTTGATTGATGATTTTTTATAAAATTATTTAAGGTAGAAATCTCAAAATTAATTTCATTAATATGATGGTTCCCTCTCTTATCTGGTATAATCGTCGATCCTATAATAACGTTATTATCCTCAATTTTAAAATAATTTCCATTAGTATAATCTGTTGATAATTCCGCAACTTTTTGAACTAAACTATGTGGTGATTGAGCAATCTTTGTATGATTATATGCATTCCGCCACGGATTATTGATTTTTTCATTTTCACCAGATAATTGCTTCTTTAACCCATTGTATGCTCTATATACTGTATTCCTATGACTGTTATTATGTCCTATCTGACTAGATTTACTCTCTAACAACCAGAATCTTTCACCCTCAAGTACAAGACCGTCAAACCCTTTTTTAGCAGAATTTTCCTCTAAATTTCTAAAGCAATATTCTTGAGAAAAACCTTTCGTTCTCAATAAACATATGACGACTAATTCCGCTATTGCTCCATTTCTTTTGTTAATGTCAATTCTTCTAAGATAATTTAGCAATTCTCTTGCTTCTTCCTTCAAAGATAAGGAACTTTCACGTCCCGAAATAATCGTTAACAAATTCTCTTTAATAAAAGTTTTATCCGTTTCAGATAACTGTTCAATAGCTAGTCTTAAATAACGGTAATTCTTCTCACTACGTTCAAACTCAATATCTGATATAGACAATTTAATAACCTACTTTAACACTTTATTTTCCATTATACCAAAAAAACACGGCATTCCGCCGTGTTTTGATAGATTAATATTATTTTTTTAAGGCATTAATAATGTTTCTCGTAAGTTTTTTACCCGCACCTTGATTTTTGGGATGAGTCCGTAGATATGCGTGGACTTTAGTACCAGTATCAGAACGAGTATATCCATTTGTATTGACAATTTTGTTTTGTAAGATTTTCTTAAGAATTCCCATTTTGCTTACCCTAAAAATTTCAAATTAGTTTCTTCATCTCATCAATACGCGCAACGGTCGCGTCGTATTTGGCTTGGTAGTCGGCTTGTTTGTCGCGTTCTTTTTGGACGACTTCTGGTTTGGCGTTGGCTACGAAGCGTTCGTTAGAGAGCTTCTTACCGACCATATCCAGTTCTTTTTGCCATTTAGCGAGTTCCTTGTCGAGACGAGCGAGTTCTTCTTCGACATTGAGGAGGTCTGCCAGTGGCAAGTAGATTTCTGCTCCTGTGATGACGCTTGACATAGCAAGTTCAGGTGCAGGGATGTTTGATGCGATTTCCAAGTGTTCTGGATTTGTGAAGCGTTTGATGTAGTTAACATTGCTGTTAAAGAAAGCTTCCAAGTCGCTATCGCTTGTCTTCACAAGGATGGTGATTGGCTTGCTTGGTGCAACATTTACTTCAGCACGCGCATTACGAACAGCACGGATCAAGTCTTTGAGACTTTCTACCCCAGTGTGGGCTACGAGGTCTTCAAAGGCTGGGTTTACAGTTGGGTATTCCGCTGTAACGATAGAGCCTTCTGAGATTTGTCCAAAGATTTCCTCTGTCACGAATGGCATGATTGGGTGAAGGAGACGAAGGATCTTGTCCAAAGTGTAAAGGAGAACAGAACGTGTGATGACTTTCTCTTCTTCGTTATCGCTATAAAGGACTTCCTTGGTCAACTCAACATACCAGTCCGCAAACTCGTCCCAGATGAAGTTGTAGAGGATGTGTCCAGCTACCCCAAATTCAAACTTGTCAAAGTTTTCAGTGACTTTTCCGATGGTTTCATTGAGGTTGTGGAGAATCCAACGGTCAGTGACATTTCCAGCTTCCTTGTTAACAACTTTTTCCACATTGGCAGTTGCTTGCTCAAGGGTCAAACCTTCGTTGTTCATGAGGATGTAGCGAGAGATGTTCCAGATCTTGTTGATGAAGTTCCAAGAAGCATCCATTTTCTCATAAGAGAAGCGCACGTCTTGACCTGGTGCAGAACCGTTTGAAAGGAACCAACGGAGGGCATCGGCACCATATTTCTCGATAACATCCATTGGGTCAATCCCGTTACCGAGTGACTTAGACATCTTGCGTCCTTGCTCGTCACGAATGAGACCGTGAATCAGGACGTTTTGGAATGGCTGACGACCAGTGAATTCCAAAGATTGGAAGATCATACGAGACACCCAGAAGAAGATGATATCATAACCAGTCACCAAGGTTGAAGTTGGGAAGTAACGTTTGAAGTCTTCTGAGTCGACATCAGGCCAGCCCATAGTTGAGAATGGCCAAAGGGCAGAACTGAACCAAGTATCCAAGACGTCTTCGTCTTGAGTCCATCCGTCGCCTTCTGGAGCTTCTTCGCCGACGTACATTTCACCCTCAGCATTGTACCAAGCAGGGATTTGGTGACCCCACCAGAGCTGACGAGAGATTACCCAGTCATGGACATTTTCCATCCATTGAAGGAAGGTATCGTTGAAACGAGGTGGGTAGAATTCGACCTTGTCCTCTGTGTCTTGGTTGGCAATAGCATTTTTCGCCAATTGGTCCATCTTGACAAACCATTGTGTAGACAAGCGTGGCTCAACCACAACACCTGTACGCTCTGAGTGACCAACACTGTGGACACGTTTTTCAATTTTAACGAGGGCACCGATTTCTTCCAACTTAGCAACGACTGCCTTACGAGCTTCGAAACGGTCCATGCCTGCAAATTCAAAGGCAAGCTCGTTCATAGTTCCGTCGTCGTTCATGACGTTGACTTGTGGCAAGTTGTGGCGTTGACCAACCAAGAAGTCGTTTGGATCATGGGCAGGCGTGATTTTCACGACACCAGTACCAAACTCAGGATCTGCGTGCTCATCTCCAACGATTGGGATGAGTTTATTAGCGATTGGAAGGACGACGTTTTTACCAATCAAGTCCTTGTAGCGTGGGTCTTCTGGATTGACTGCAACGGCAACGTCTCCAAACATAGTCTCAGGACGAGTAGTCGCCACTTCAAGGGCGCGTGAGCCATCTTCTAGCATGTAGTTCATGTGGTAGAAGGCACCTTCGACGTCCTTGTGGATCACCTCGATATCAGAAAGGGCTGTACGGGCTGCTGGGTCCCAGTTGATGATAAACTCACCACGGTAGATCCAGCCTTTCTTGTAAAGGTCCACAAAGACCTTGCGAACGGCTTTTGACAAACCTTCGTCAAGGGTGAAACGCTCACGAGAGTAGTCTACAGAAAGCCCCATCTTGCCCCATTGTTCCTTGATGGTAGTGGCATATTCGTCTTTCCATTCCCAGACTTTCTCAAGGAATTTTTCACGACCTAGGTCATAACGGCTGATGCCCTCACCACGCAAGCGCTCCTCAACCTTAGCCTGAGTCGCAATCCCCGCGTGGTCCATACCTGGAAGCCAAAGCGTATCAAAACCTTGCATGCGTTTTTGACGTATGATAATATCCTGCAAAGTCGTATCCCAAGCGTGACCAAGGTGAAGTTTACCAGTTACGTTTGGTGGTGGAATTACGATTGAATAAGGCTTAGCCTTTTGATCGCCTGAAGGCTTGAAAACATCCGCGTCAAGCCATTTTTGGTAACGACCAGCCTCAACCTCGGCTGGATTGTATTTAGGTGAAAGTTCTTTAGACATGTGTTTGTCCTTTCTCTATTATTTTTATTTTATTTTGAATCTGCTTAGCAACTTCTTCTGCAGACAAATTCGTATTATCAATTTTCAGGTAGTGGTGAAGACCACTCGGTTGCTTTTGAGAATTAAGTTGATCTGTTTTATCAGTCTCTAAAATTTCTCTTTCAGATACCTCAAAATTCCGTTTCAAGGGTTTGTATTTCAACCGATTCTCCGTCCGATTGCGACGTAAGCGCTCCTCAAGAGACGTTTCTAATTCAACAAAGAGAATCTCTTGATGATAATCATTTAATAAATCTTGAATATTCTTCAAATACATCAGATGGTATTGATTTGAAAAATCAGTTACACCTGTTAAAATCACCGACCGATGATGCCTGGCGCTTGTTCCAAGAAAAGAAAAGTTAACGCTACGAACAAATTCCCACATTTCTTCCGTAAAATCCTGATAGATTTCGAGTGCAAAATCAATGGGTTGATGGTTGAAAAAGAGAGTCGCACCGGTGAGTTTCGAAAGTTCCTGACCAATGGTCATTTTCCCTGCAGCTGGAGCCCCAATGATGAAAACATGCATCAATCCACCTCCCACTCACTCTTCAGCAATCCGTATCTCAAATCATCACAGCGATTCCCTTGGGCATCTTTGCGGTCTCGGATTCTAGCTTCAAGGGTAAAGCCAAGCTTCTCAGCGACACGTTGACTTTGGATATTGTAGCCAAAGCAAGACAATTCTACCTTATGAAGCCCCAGTTCTTTAAAAGCTAAATCAATCAAGGCACGCGCTGCTTCAGGAACATAACCGCGGCCCCAATAGTCTGGGTGCAAGGTATAGCCAATCTCTAGCACATCATCTTCGTGGCGATGGGGGAAATCGACAGAACCAATGATTTTATCGGTCCCTTTAATCACAATTCCATAGCCTGCTGGGAGATTATCCTTTTGATTACGCTCGGGAAGGATATGTTCTAGGTAATAAATCTCATCTTCCAAGGTTTTGACAGGTGGAAACCCTGCTGGGTAAGAGACTTCTGGACGACTGGCATAGCCAAAGATATCCTCAGCATCCTCCACAGTACGGACTCGTAAGACTAGACGCTTGGTTTCGATTCGTTCTGGCAGTTCAGCTCTTTTCATTCTTCTTCCTCGCTTTCTTGATAAAGCTCCCCATGGGATCGACTCGGTCATCTAGATAACGGTAAACGCGCTGATGGCCGTCCCCCATAAAGTAAGTCGGCGCAAAACGGTCATTTTTAAAATGCCCCTTGTCATCTAAGAGCTTTGGATCAGCCAGTCGCTCAAGAATCTTAGCAAAGATATGGCAGATGCCATCTTCCTCGATAATCCTATCCACCTGGCAATCCAATACGACTGGACAGGCCTCCAAAATCGGAGCCTGAGTCAGTTCAGAAATCTCATAGTCAAGCCCCAGGTGTTTCAATTTCTCCCGATGGCTGATGAAGCCAGCCTGCTCCATCTCAAGCATGAGGTTTTCATCAGGGATGTTTACGGTAAACTGTTGATAATGCTTAATCTGGTCGGCTGCATTTTCCTCAGCACCAACACCGATGACCAGCCAATCGCCCAGACTATAAGAGGAGCTGCAGGTTGTGATATTGTACCCAAAGTTCTGGTCCTGATACCCTAAGATGAAGATAGGAAAACCATAGTAGAGTTTACTTGTTTTGAAAGATTGTTTCATGACAACTTCCTTTGGCTAAGGGTGTAAAAGAAAAATCGCCCCTGTCATTAATCTGACAGGGACGAATGTGTTTATCCGCGGTACCACCCAATTTCGGGCAGATGCCCGCATCTCTTGTCTTTTAAACAAAAAGACATTTATATTTCAATTTTTAATTTCAACTCACTAGCAACCAGTTTTGACACATTTGTGGACTTCTCAGCTCCGCCACTTTCTGTAAAATGTGGGACTCAAAACACCTCTAATGGCTATATTTTAACAAGTTTTTGACGGAAATGCAAGGAACAAGAAAGATTACTTGAACTTGATGCCGTTTTCTTTTAATTTCTTGATTGTAGCTGGACCGATTCCTTTCAAAGCAAGGAGTTCTTTTTCTGTCCAGTTTTTGAAGTCAGCAGCAGACTTGATCCCTTCATCGTAGAAAGTTTTAGCACGGTCAAGTGGAAGTCCGCCTAGGTCAGCTGCGAAATCTTCAACAGAAGTTGTAAGCTTGTGGGCTTGCTCTTTAGTTGCTTCTACAGCTTTTTCTACTTGCTTAGAGACTGCTTTTCCAGCCTCGCTTGCTGCTTTTTCAGCATGCTTCACAACTTTTTTTGTTTCTTCGACAACCTTGTTCACAGCATTTGAAAGTGCGCCTGAACGACGAAGGCTGTTTCTTAATTGTTTTTTACGTTGTAGTTTTTTTGACATGATAAGATCCTTTCAATAAAAAACCCTTGTGACTGAACAAGGATAAATCTTTATGTTTTATTGTACCAACTTTCTCTGTGAAATGCAAGGCTTGTTAGTTTAGAAAGATAGGAGTTCTATATGGAATTCCGCCTTAGAATAAGAGAATATGATAGAAGAAAAGCGAAAAATATGGTATAATGAAACGATAGATTTTTGAATAGGAATACAATCATGTTTGGATTTTTAAAAAAAGATAAAGTAACAGAAACACCAGCAGTGGTGCCAGCACATATCGGAGTTATCATGGATGGTAATGGTCGTTGGGCTAAAAAACGGATGCAGCCACGTGTCTTTGGGCATAAGGCTGGGATGGATGCTCTGAGAACAGTAGCCATTGCTGCTAGTGATATGGGTGTCAAGGCTATGACAGTTTATGCCTTCTCGACTGAAAATTGGACACGTCCAGACCAGGAAGTCAAGTTTATCATGAACTTGCCTGTTGAATTTTATGATAAGTATGTTCCCGAATTGCACCAAAAGAACATGAAGATCCAAATGATTGGGGAAACCGATCGCTTGCCGAAACAGACTTTTGAAGCTTTGAAAAAGGCAGAGGAGTTGACTAAGTTGAACACAGGTTTGATTCTTAACTTTGCCCTTAATTATGGTGGACGAGCTGAGATTACACAAGCGGTCAAATTGATTGCACAGGATGTTTTGGATGCCAAGGTGAATCCAGGCGATATTACAGAAGAGTTGATTGGGGAATACCTCTTTACAGGGCATTTGCCTAAGGTCTTGCGTGATCCGGACTTAATCATTCGAACGAGTGGGGAGCTTCGCTTGAGCAATTTCTTGCCTTGGCAAGCAGCTTATAGTGAACTTTATTTCACAGATGTTTTGTGGCCTGACTTTGATGAGGAAGCTTTGAAAGAAGCTATTGCAGAGTATAATCGCCGCAATCGTCGATTTGGAGGAGTTTAGGAAGAAGTTATGAAAAAGGATTTATTAAAGAGAACCATATTTGCCGCTCTTGCTTTAGCAATCTTTATCCCGCTCTTGGTGATTGGTGGGCTTTGGTTACAGATTGCTATGGGACTTCTAGCTATGCTAGGGGTGCACGAGTTGCTTCAGATGAAAGGGTTAAACACCATGACACCTGAGGGTTTGCTGACCTTGTTAGCGACTTTTGCACTGACAATCCCCCTAGAAAACTACTTGACATTTTTACCTGTAGATGGGAATGTTGTCGCATATGGTGTTGTGATTTTTATCATGTTAGGTTGCACTGTTTTTAGCAAGAATTACACCATTGAGGATGCTGTATACCCGATTGCCATGAGTTTCTATGTTGGTTTTGGCTTTAATGCTTTAGTGGATGCTCGAATCGCAGGTTTGGATAAAGCCCTCTTGGCCCTCTGTATCGTATGGGCAACTGATAGTGGTGCTTACTTGGTCGGAATGAATTTCGGTAAGAGAAGATTGGCTCCGAGAGTCTCTCCGAACAAATCAATCGAGGGAGCCTTTGGTGGAATTTTAGCTGCCATGCTTGTTACTCTTATCTTTATGTTAGTGGATAATACAGTTGCCCTTCCTTATGGCATTTACAAAATGACGCTCTTTGCTATTTTCTTTAGTATTGCAGGGCAATTGGGTGACTTGATTGAGAGTGCCATGAAACGCCATTTTGGTGTCAAGGATTCGGGGAAATTTATCCCAGGACATGGTGGGGTGCTTGATCGCTTTGACTCTATGTTGGCTGTTTTCCCTATTATGCACCTCTTTGGCTTATTTTAAGGAAAGGTGAACAGAAATTAAATGTTAGGATTATTAACCTTTATCCTTGTTTTTGGAATTATTGTGGTGGTTCACGAGTTCGGACATTTCTACTTTGCTAAGAAGTCTGGCATTCTGGTTCGTGAATTTGCCATTGGTATGGGTCCGAAAATCTTTGCCCATATCGGGAAAGATGGGACAGCTTACACGATTCGTCTCCTACCGCTTGGTGGGTATGTCCGCATGGCAGGTTGGGGCGAGGATACCACAGAGATTAAGACAGGAACTCCTGTTAGTTTAACTTTGGCTGAAGATGGCAAGGTGAAGCGAATTAATCTTTCTGGTAAGAAGGTCGACCAAATGGCTCTTCCGATGCAGGTAACCCAATATGACTTTGAAGATAAACTCTTTATCACAGGTCTGGTCTTGGAAGAGGAAAAAACTTTTTCTGTAGACCATGATGCAACTATCGTGGAAGCTGATGGAACAGAAGTTCGTATCGCTCCGCTAGATGTTCAATATCAGAATGCGACTGTCTGGGGCAAGCTGATTACCAATTTTGCGGGCCCCATGAACAACTTTATTTTGGGAGTCATCGTCTTCTGGATTTTGATTTTCATGCAAGGTGGTGTTCGAGATACGCAAAGCAATAACTTTAGTATCATCCCTGATAGCGCGATTGCTAAGGCTGGTGTTGAAAATACAGCACAAATCACTAAAGTCGGTTCACACGAAATTAGTAACTGGCAAGATTTGATTCAGGCTGTTGAAGCAGAGACCAAAGACAAAACAGCACCGGTATTGGATGTAACAGTCTCTGAAAATGGAACTGAAAAACAAGTCAGTGTGACCCCTGAGGAAAACCAAGGTCGCTATATTCTAGGTGTTCAACCGAGACTCAAATCAGATATCTGGTCTATGTTTGTAGGTGGATTTACTAGTGCGGCTGACTCGGCCTTGCGCATTCTCAATGCCTTGAAGAGCTTGATTTTTCAGCCTGACTTGAATAAATTGGGTGGACCTGTTGCTATCTTTAAGGCAAGTAGTGATGCTGCTAAAAATGGTCTTGAGAATGTCTTGTTCTTCTTGGCTATGATTTCCATCAATATCGGTATTTTCAACTTAATTCCTATCCCGGCACTAGACGGTGGTAAAATCGTGCTCAACATCATCGAAGCTATTCGCCGTAAACCGCTGAAACAAGAAATTGAAACCTATGTGACTCTAGTTGGAGTTGTGATTATGGTTGTCTTGATGATCGCCGTGACTTGGAACGACATCATGCGTACCTTCTTTTAAGAATTAGAGGAAAAATATGAAACAAAGTAAAATGCTTATTCCAACGCTTCGCGAAATGCCAAGCGATGCTCAAGTTATCAGCCACGCCCTTATGTTGCGTGCTGGTTATGTTCGCCAAGTATCAGCAGGAGTCTATTCTTACCTGCCACTTGCTAACCGTGTTATCGAAAAAGCCAAGAACATCATGCGTCAAGAGTTTGACAAGATGGGTGCTGTTGAAATGTTGGCTCCAGCCCTTCTTAGTGCTGACCTTTGGCGTGAATCTGGCCGTTATGAAACCTACGGTGAAGATTTGTACAAATTGAAGAATCGTGAAAAATCTGACTTTATCTTGGGTCCGACTCACGAAGAAACCTTCACAGCGATTGTCCGTGATTCTGTCAAGTCTTACAAGCAATTGCCTTTGAACTTGTACCAAATCCAGCCTAAGTATCGTGATGAAAAACGTCCACGTAATGGACTTCTTCGGACACGTGAGTTCATCATGAAAGACGGCTATAGCTTCCACGCTAACTACGATAGCTTGGATGTAACCTATGATGAGTACAAGGCAGCTTACGAGCGTATCTTTACTCGTAGTGGCTTGGACTTCAAAGCCATCATCGGTGACGGTGGAGCCATGGGTGGTAAGGATAGCCAAGAATTTATGGCCATCACACCTGCTCGTACAGACCTTGACCGTTGGGTTGTTTTAGACAAGTCTGTCGCATCATTTGATGAGATTCCTGTAGATGTACAGAAAGAAATCAAGGCAGAATTGCTCAAATGGATGGTTTCTGGTGAAGATACCATTGCCTACTCAAGTGAGTCAAGCTATGCAGCTAACTTGGAAATGGCAACTAACGCCTACAAACCAAGCAACCGTGTTGTGACTGAAGATCAAGTGACTCGCGTGGAAACACCAGGTGTCAAATCGATTGATGAAGTCGCAGCCTTCTTGAATGTCTCTGAAGAGCAAACAATCAAGACCTTGGTTTATATCGCAGACGAGGAGCCAATTGTAGCTTTACTGGTTGGCAACGACCAACTCAACGAAGTTAAATTGAAAAACTATCTTGGAGCAGACTTCTTAGAACCTGCAACTGAGGCAGAAGTGAAAGAATTGTTGGGAGCGGACTTTGGTTCACTTGGCCCAGTCAATCTTCCAGAAAATGTCAAGATTATCGCAGACCGCAAGGTGCAAGATAGTCGCAATGCTGTTGTAGGTGCCAACGAAGATGGCTACCACTTGACTGGTGTAAACCCAGGTCGTGACTTCACTGCTGAGTATGTGGATATCCGTGAAGTTCGTGAAGGTGAAATTTCTCCTGACGGACAAGGTGTTCTCAACTTTGCGCGTGGTATTGAAATTGGTCACATTTTTAAACTTGGGACTCGCTACTCAGCAAGTATGGGAGCAGATGTCTTGGACGAAAATGGCCGCGCTGTACCAATCATCATGGGATGCTACGGTATCGGTGTCAGCCGTCTCCTTTCAGCAGTTATGGAGCAACATGCTCGCCTCTTTGTTAACAAAACTCCAAAGGGTGAATACCGTTACGCTTGGGGAATCAACTTCCCTAAAGAATTGGCGCCATTTGATGTGCACTTGATTCCAGTTAACGTCAAGGATGAAGAAAGTCTTGCATTGACAGATCGTATCGAAGAAGCCTTGGTCAACAAAGGTTACGAAGTTTTGACAGATGACCGTAACGAACGTGTCGGTGTTAAATTTAGCGATAGCGACTTGATTGGTCTTCCAATCCGTATCACTGTTGGGAAGAAAGCAGCTGATGGTATCGTAGAAGTCAAGATTAAGGCGACAGGAGATACAATCGAAGTTCATACAGATAACTTGCTTGAAACTCTTGAAATCCTAACAAACAAATAAAATCTATAATCAGAAGAAAAACAAGACAAAAATGTAACTAGTTTTTGCCTTGTTTTTTCTTTATAATGAGATAAAATAAAGATAAAAAGAGTAAATAAAGAGGTAGAGCTATGCTAATATTTCCAAAGGATTTTGTCTGGGGTTCCTCAACTTCTGGGCCACAGACAGAAGGGCGAGTGCCTGGTGACGGCAAGGGAGATAATCTCTGGGATTATTGGTACCAAGTAGAGCCAAATCGCTACTACAATGGGATTGGACCAGACAAAACATCGACCTTCTATGAAAATTGGGAGAAGGACATTGAACTTTTGTTAGAAACAGGTCATACAGCCTTTCGTACTTCTATCCAGTGGTCTCGTATTTTCCCACAGGGGCGTGGAGAAGTCAATCCTCAAGGTGTGGCTTTCTATCGTCAGGTCTTTGAAGCTATTAAGGCTAAGGGAATTCGCCTTTTAGTCAATCTTTATCACTTTGACCTGCCTTTTGCCCTTCAAGAAGATGGGGATGGTTGGGAAAATAAGGCGACCATTAAGGCCTATGAAGACTATGCTCGTTTCTGTTTTGAAACTTATGGAGACTTGGTGGACCAATGGATTACCTTTAATGAGCCTATCGTTCCTGTAGAGTTTGGCTATTTCTATGATGCCCATTATCCTCATAAGGTAGATGCCAAAGCAGCAGTTAAGGTTGCCTACCACACGCAACTAGCCAGCACTCTTGCGGTCAAAGCCTGCCATGAGGTCTTACCTGGTTCTAAGATTGGGATTGTCCTCAACTTGACTCCAGCTTATCCACGAAGCCAACATCCTGCGGATGTGAAAGCTGCACGCATTGCTGATCTATTCCAAGCTCAATCTTTCCTAGATCCGTCAGTTTTGGGAACTTATCCAGAAGAATTGGTGGAAATTTTAGCTGATCATGATTTGTTGCCAGATTCTACAGCAGAGGAGTTGGAGCTGATTCGTGAGCACACAGTAGATTTCCTTGGAGTCAACTACTACCAGCCTTTGCGTGTCATGGCGCCACGTTTTGCTAAGCATCCTGACAGCCCACTCTTGCCAGAGCATTTCTATGAACCTTACGTCATGCCTGGTCGTAAGATCAATCCGCACCGCGGTTGGGAAATCTACGAGCAAGGGATTTACCATATCGCTCAAAATATCAAGGAAAACTATGGCAATATCGAGTGGATGTTGACAGAGAATGGGATGGGCGTTGAAGGTGAAGATAAATTCCGCGAAAATGGAATGATTCAGGATGATTATCGTATTGACTTTGTCAAAGGTCATCTGGCTGAACTTCATCGCGCCATTGAAGACGGTGCTAACTGTAAAGGCTACTTGATCTGGACCTTTATCGACTGCTGGTCATGGCTCAACAGCTATAAAAACCGCTATGGTTTGGTCGAGCTTGACTTAGAAACACAAGAACGTCGCCTGAAGAAATCAGGCCACTGGTTCAAAGAACTCAGTGACAATAATGGATTTTAAGCTACTTTTCAAATAGATTCAAAAAACCATTGAAACTTCTCAATTTGAGAACTTCCAATGGTTTTTCTTGTTCTTAGAATAGTCCGATAAAAAGTAGTAGAGCTGATAAAGCAATAAAGGCTAGGGTTGCTAGACCACGTTGGACTGGGCTGTAAATTTTTCGTTCTCCTCGAACTGGGAAGACGATAGCCAGCAATGCACCACCAACAGCTCCACCTAGATGTCCAGCAAGGCTGATTCCAGGGATTAAGACACTACCTACTAGATTGATGACTAAGAGGGAGAGGTAGGATTGACCAAGTTGTTGGAGATAGGGATTGCGTGAAGCATACCGAAGTACGACAATAGATGCGAACATTCCGTAGAGGGCAGTTGAAGCACCTGCGGTAATGGCATCAGGGCTAAAAACTAGGACAAAGAGATTTCCCATCATACCTGATAGAAGGTAGATAAAGAAAAACTGTTTGGAGCCAAAGATTTGCTCCATCTGACGCCCCAAAAAGTAGAGGGATAGCATATTGACTAAAAAGTGCTGCAAGCCAATGTGGACAAATGTTGCGGAGAATAAGCGCCAGATTTGTTCAGGCATGGCCTTGATAGCAGGGGGATACACAGCTCCGAATTTATACAAGGTGGCTGCGCTGGTATAGTTGAAACCACTGGTTAGAAACATGAGCACAAAAACCAGGGTTGTTACGAGTAGAAAGAAGCTCGTGACAGGATACCGACGATCAAAAATTTCTTTCATAGATGAGTACCTCCTCAACAGGAATATCGTAGTGCTCAGGTTGAAAATTCTGAATCTGACATGGATAAATCGTACTAATAGTATGGCCTGGGAAATGCTCTAAGTAGCGGTCGTAATAGCCACCTCCATAGCCAACCCGATAGCCAGAAGTGTTGAAAGCCAAACCAGGAACATGAATCAGGTCAATCTGAGAGGGTTCAAGGATTGTGAAGTCTCCTTGAGGTTCAAGAAGTCCAAAAGAATTTCTTTCGAGTTTCTCTGGTTCATATAGAACAAAGTCCATTTTCCCATGTGGATAGGTTTTGGGAATGAGGAGTGTTTTACCATCTTTTTGAGCTTGTTCAATGAGTCTAGCTGTCTGAAATTCATGAGGAAAAGACAGGTAAGTGGCGATGGTTTTTGCTTCCTTGTAGAAGGGATGTAGAAGTAGTTGCTCAGTCAACCAAGCGTCCATGACTTCCTTTTCTTCGGCTGATAGAGATTTGAGTTCTTGCAAGACCTGCTTGCGTAGGGCTTTTTTCATTGTTTACTCCGCAGCTTTCTTTGCTAAAAAGCTTGATACAGCCTCGACACCGACAGCCAGAGCTTCTTCCTTAGGACTCATCTGTGGATGGTGAAGAGCATAGGGACTATCAATTCCGAGCCAGAACATGACACCAGGAACCTTGGAGAGAAGATAACCAAAGTCTTCTCCTGTCATGGCAGGTTCGATGTCGATTAGTTCAATTCCTTCTTTTTCATCAAAGAAGGTCATCAATTCCTGGGCTAATTCAGGGTTGTTTTCGACAGGTAGGTAACCTCCCTGTTTGAGTTCAACTTCCACATCCATATCAAAAGCAGCTGCGACACCTTCAGCGATGGCTTTGACACGTTTTTGAACTAAGAGGCTCATGCTATGTGTGAGAGCTCGAATGGTCCCATGCAAGAAAGCTGTATCAGCGATGACATTATTGGTTGTTCCAGCTTTAAAGACACCGAAAGTTACGACAGCTCCCTCGATAGGATCGACATTACGGCTGACAACCGACTGAACTTGAGTGACAAAATAGCTAGCTGCAACCAGAGCGTCGTTTGCTTGATGTGGAAAGGCGGCGTGACCACCTTTACCCTTGAAACGAATCTTGACTTCACAAGTTCCTGCAAAGAGTGTATGGGTATTGGTTGCAATCTGTCCAACTTTTAGGTCTGGACGAACATGAAGCCCATAGAATTGGTCAGGCAACCAGTCGCCAAAGGCTCCGTCTTCATACATGAGCATGCCACCTGCTTCATTTTCCTCGGCAGGTTGGAAGAGAAAGAGGAGATTGTTTTTAGGTTGGTTTTCTAGAGCACGTTCGAGACTTCCTAGGGCAATGGTCATGTGAAAGTCGTGCCCACAAGCATGCATACGGTCTGGGTGCTGAGAGGCAAAGACAAGACCTGTTTGTTCAACGATTGGGAGTCCGTCGATATCTGTCCGCCAACCGATGGTACGTTCTGGCTGACTTCCCTGTAAATAAACTAAAATACCTGTTTGCCAAGTACGAATCTGAACAAAATCCTTACCAGCTGTTAATTTCTCAATGACATTAAGCAAATAAGCTTGAGTCTTGACTTCTTCTAAACCGATCTCAGGAATTCGGTGAAGATCGCGTCGAGTTTGAATCAAATCTAACATATCTAATTTCCTTCTATTGATACGATAAAGAGGCTGGAAAAGTTTCCGCCTCTGTTACTAATTACAAGGTACGAAGCGCATCCTCTAGCGCTGTTTTTTGTTGGGTTTGGCTATCGATTTCTTTGATAACACGAGCTGGGACACCAGCAACCACAACATTTTCTGGGACATCTTGAGTGACGATGGCACCTGCAGCGACAACAGAACCGCTACCGATTTGAACACCTTCGATAACCACAGCGTTAGCACCGATAAGTACATTATCACCGACACGGACAGGCTCTGCACTAGCTGGTTCGATAACACCTGCAAGAACAGCACCCGCACCCACGTGACTATTTTTACCGACAATAGCACGTCCCCCAAGAATAGCACCCATGTCAATCATAGTACCAGCACCGATTTCAGCACCGATGTTGATCACAGCTCCCATCATGATAACAGCGTTGTCGCCAATCTCAACCTGGTCACGGATGATAGCCCCTGGCTCGATACGAGCGTTGATAGCACGTTTATCTAGCAAAGGAACTGCAGAATTACGAGCATCTTGCTCAACAACATAATCTTTATTTTCTGTTAGTCCATCAAGAAGTGGAGCGATATCTTTCCAGTCTCCAAAAAGAACATTCCCAAGCTTGATAACAGAGGCAGGGATAGCTCCGGCAAGTTGTCCTTCAAAGGTCACTTTTACACTTGTCTTTTTCTCAGCATTTGCGATAAATTGGATAATTTCTTGTGCATTCATTTTTGTAGCAGTCATAGGTGTCTCCTCACTCTTTGTAATGCTTACTATTCTACCAAAAAAGGCTTCAATTTTGAAGCCTTAAGTGTTAAAAGAAGATTCTTTCATTTTGTTTTTTGATTCTTCGATGGATAAGAAGATCATAGGAATAATAATCAAGATCATAGCCAGAAGCAGATACCCATCTAGGACCAGACCTAGAAATAGAACACTTAGAATAGCAGAGGATAGCGGTTCGCTTGCGCTGACAACGGATACTACTAATGGGGAAACGAGCGAGACAGCCTTCATGGATAGGAAGAAGGCAAAAGCTGTCCCCAGAAAGGCAATGGTCAAACAAATCAAGATGCTCACCCAATCCAGCTGAAAACTAATTCTATAAACAGGATAGAGAAAATTACTAAAGAGTCCAGCCAGCATCATTCCCCAACCAACAGTAGGAACAAAACCATATTTTCGAGCAAATGGCTGGGGCAAGATGACATTAAACATGACGCCCAGCGCACTGAGCAGTCCAGTTAATAAAGCGATAGGAGTGATGGATAACTTAGACAAGTCGCCTTTGGTAGCCATCAAAAAGACCCCAAACATTGCAGTTAAAACATAGAAGATTGCTTTTCTAGAAGCTTTTTTCTTGTAGATGATGCGGTTGTATATGAGAATGAAGACAGGACTGATAAATTGTAGGATGGTTGCAGTTGTCGCATTAGAGTATTCTACGCAGAGATAGAAGAAATACTGAACGGAGAAGATACCTAAGATGGCATAAGCCAGAAAAGGCAGGTAGTTTTTGCGCTTTCTCCAGATATCGAATAGCTTTGAGCGAAACTTAAAGCTAGACAAGATGAGCACGAAACCACCTGCAAGGCTTAGTCGCATGGAAGTAATCCAGCCGGATGATACTTGATAATGCGTAAAGAAGAATTCTCCTAAAATGCCACAAATACCCCATATTAACCCAGATAGGAGGGAGTAAATGGTTCCCTTAAAAATATTCTTTTGATACTGATTCATATAGAAAGGTTAGCGTTGTAGTCTATTTGACGAAGAGTCGTTACTTCCGTTGGTAATATTATTGTTATTATTACCGTTATTGTTGCTACTGTTGCTATTATTATTGCTATTGTTATTTCGATTATTGTTATTGTTGTTTGAATTATTATTGTTGGAATTAGATGATTTTGGCAGACTTCCTAAAATAGTATTCCAAGCATTTTGGTAGTCAGCATCGCTTCCACCAATAGCAAATCTGTAGGTAGTAGTTGGAGCACCAGCTTGGTTAGCCCAGTAACTTGTTACCATTTCTCCAGTTACTTCAATTTCTCTACCGTTAATAGTAACCTTACCTGGTTTCTGACCAGTCGATCTAAGGACTTGAGAAGAAGTGACGCTAGAGTCCAGGCTAAAGCGTTCAGAACCCCAAACAGAAGGAGAAGCTTGCTGAATAGCATTGACCAGATAAGCCATATATTTAGCATTGCGGTAGTGACCAGCTCCCTTTCCAAGAGGTCTATTGTCATCGTGACCAAGCCAACCGCCAAGTGTCAATCTTGGAGTTGAAAGCATGAGCCACATGTCACCATCTTCATTGGTTGTACCAGTTTTACCAATCCAGTCAGCACCTGCTAAACTTGGATTAATCGCAGCAAGGTCGCTCTGGAAGCTTGAAGTGACTCGTGACGAAATAACATCTCTCAACAAGCTCTGCATAATGGTTGCAGTCGCTTTAGAGTATACCTGAACAGGTTCGTCTTTGTGCTCATAGATAACCTCACCACTAGTTTTTTCGATTTTCGAAATCATGAATTTTTTATGATAAACACCGTTGTTGGCTAAGGTTTGGTATCCGTTTGTATGTTGAGCTACAGTAACATCGATTCCTCCACCCATAGGCAAACTTTCAATGTCGTATTCCGGGATTTCATAGCCCATTTTTTCCATGTAAGAGCGAACATCAACACCCTTTTCACGGAGTGTGCGGTAAGTCCAGTAGGCTGGGATGTTCCATGAATAATTGAGGGCTTCTTTCAAGCTCATCATGCCTGTACCAGGGCTATTGACATACATGATTGGGTTTCCGTTTGAGAAGTTAGTTGGATAGTTAGATAGGACACTTGCACTTCCCATCAAACCTTGGTCAATGGCAATACTGTAGGCTAGGATTGGTTTAGTAGTTGAAGCAGGAGAACGTTTGGTATTAAAAGCGTGGTTGTTTTGGTTACTTTGGTAATCACGGCCACCAACAAAACCTAAGATAGCTCCCGTTTGATTATCCATCAAAACATTTCCGACTTCAGGTTGACCGGTATTATCATCAACTAGATAGCCATAGTTGGCCACTGCATCTTGCATAGCAGTATGGATAGCTTTGTCGATTGTAGTAGTGATACGGTAACCACCATTTTGAATCTCTTTTTCAGCTAATTCACGATAGGATTTTTGGATAGACTCGTTTTTGAGTTCTTGGGCAGAGACGTTGTCTTTTTGTACCAAGTAGTCATACATGAGATTAGTTGCTTCATCGAGAGCAGTAAAGTAGAGATAGCCCCTAGAAGTTACGTTTACACTTTCAGCTGGTAAGAAATCTTGTTTGATGTCGTATGCTTTATAGGTTTCGTAATCTTCCTGACTGAGGACCCCTGTTCTGTACATATTGTAAAGAACATCTTGAGAGCGTTTGATACCAAGTGCCATATCCTCTTCGCTCTTCATCTCCCCAGTAGATTCATAAGGTGAGTAAGAGATAGGACTTTGTGGCAAACCTGCTATGAAGGCTGCTTGAGGTATCGTTAGCTGATAGGCATCAACACCGAAAATACCCTTGGCTGCTTGTTGAGCTCCTGCGATATTTTGCCCTTTATTGTTACGACCAAATGGAGCGACATTGAGATAGGTTGTCAAGATTTCGTCCTTGCTCATTGCTCTCTCTAAGGCCAAGGCATCCACGATTTCAGTAGCTTTACGGGTTAGTGTAGGAGCATCACCAACCACTTGTTGCTTGATGAGCTGCTGTGTTAGTGTAGAGCCTCCACTAGAAGAACCAAGCCCGATAAAATTTCCTAGACTGGCACGAATAACCGCTTTAGGAACGACTCCATTGTGTTCTGCGAAATGTTCATCCTCAGTCGCAACGATAGCCTGCTTGAGATTGTCTGAAATAGCATCCGATGCGACAGATGTCCGAAGGAGGTCGCTTTCAATAGCGCCAATCATGGAACCATCAGCATAGCGAATTTCAGAGATGGATGAAATATCGTTCACTTGTTTGACTAAATCTTCTGTTTGAGGGACGGTCACTTTGTCAAATAGAGAGACAGCATAACCGAAAACAACCCCAGTACCTAAAAGTCCACCAAGGAAGGCGATGATGAATAGGGTATTAAAGGTTGCCTTGATTCCCAGTAAGATATTGGCAAAGATAGTCCAAATATTCGCTTTGGTTTGCTTTTTCTTTTTAGAATTTTTAGGACCTTTTTTTCCTAGATGTATATTTTTTAGTTTTGTTTTAAGGGACTGAAGGAAAGCCAGTCCTTTTTCTTTCATAGATAGTAATTTATTCTTCATTTCTTTCCTCACTCCTTATTATTATACCATAAAAGCAATGATTGCAAGAAATTAGGCTTGGACTAGCTTTGGAGGTGTTTAGGCAACAAAAAAACCAGGTATTTTCAACCTGGTTTAAGGGCTTATTTTTCTCCTGAGAGTTCTTTCCCGAGGTTAATCAAATAAGTTTTCAAGTCATCTTTGACTTGAGGATGTCTAAGTGCGTAGTCGATTGAAGTTTTCATAAAGCCAAACTTGTCTCCAACATCATAACGAGCCCCCTTGAATTCACGAGCAAATACTCGTTGAGTTTTGTTGAGGGTATCAATAGCGTCTGTTAGCTGGATTTCATTTCCGGCACCAGGCGTTTGATTTTCAAGAATACCAAAAATCTCTGGTGTGAGGAGGTAACGACCGATGATCGCTAAATCACTTGGTGCGTCCTCAGGTGCTGGTTTTTCAACGAAGGTTTCAACGCTATAAAGTCCGTCTTTTCCTTCTCCTTGAGGAGCAATGACACCATAAGCAGAGACTTCTTCGTGTGGTACAGGCATTACGGCGATAGTAGAAGCGTGAGTCTCTTCGTAATCATTCATAAGTTGCTTAGTCAATGGGATAGCCTTGTCATCAGTGATATCCATGAGGTCATCTCCGAGCATCACCACAAAAGGTTCATTCCCAACGAATGCTTTGGCTTGTAAAACGGCATCTCCGAGTCCACGTGGGTGTGTTTGACGGATGAAGTGAAGGCGCATGCCAGTCGTTTCATCAACTAATTTTAAGAGATCTGTTTTTCCTTTTTCCTTAAGGTTATATTCTAGTTCAAAGTTTGAGTCAAAGTGGTCTTCGATAGAACGTTTTGACTTCCCTGTTACAACAAGAATGTCCTCAATTCCAGACTTAAGAGCTTCTTCAACGATAAACTGGATGGTTGGTTTATCCACGATTGGCAACATTTCTTTGGCCAAGGCTTTGGTTGCCGGGAGGAAACGAGTTCCAAGCCCCGCAGCAGGGATAACAGCTTTTCTAACTTTTTGCTTCATGAGCTTCCTTTCTAACGGTGATTATGACCACTCGTTTTCTGCCTTGAACTCGTTACTCATGAGTTCAGAAACAGCATCCTTAATATTAACATTTTCATAAATAACTTGGTAAATAGCCTGGGTAATAGGCATATAGACTCCAAGCTCTTGCGCCAATTCGTAAGCAGCTTTGGTTGTTGAAATTCCTTCGATGACCATTCCCATATTTGCTTCGATATCTGCCAAGGCTTCACCACGCCCAAGAGCATCACCTGCTCGCCAGTTACGTGAGTGGACAGAAGTTCCTGTAACGATTAAATCCCCAACTCCAGAAAGACCACTGTAAGTTAATGGATTTGCTCCAAGTTTAACCCCCAGACGAGTAATTTCCGCAAGCCCGCGCGTGATAATCGCCGCCTTAGCATTATCACCAAAGCCAAGTCCATGAAGGGCCCCTGCACCAACAGCGATGATATTTTTAAGAGCACCAGCCGTTTCCACTCCGATCACATCTGTATTGGTATAAAGACGGAAGTAGTGGTTACTAAAGAGTGTCTGAACATACTGAGCTGTCTCTAAATCCTTAGATGCGGCTGTAATCAAGGTAATGTCACGGACGATTGTTTCTTCTGCGTGACTAGGACCAGATACAACCACAATTTCACTGCGGAACTCTTCAGGGATTTCTTCTTCAAGAATGGTTGAAAGACGTTTGTGACTATTTGGCTCGAGACCTTTTGAAGCATGCATAATAACCACTTTATGATCAAGAACAGTAGCTACCTGTTGAGCTACCAATCTTGTCACCTTAGTTGGAACTACGAACAAGACAGCGTCAACGCCCTTCAAGACTTCTGCCAAATCATGATAGGCAACAATCTTTTCGTCTAATACAGTATCCTTAAAATAGCGTTTGTTGGTATGTTGTGTATTGATTTCGTCAATTTGGTCAGGAATATTTCCCCAGATACGTACTTCGTGTCCATTGTCATTTAAAACTTGTGACAGAGCAGTACCCCAAGAACCAGGCCCTAAAACAGCGATGGTTTGTTTGTTCATTTTCCCCTCCTTCTGAGAAAGCACTTTCCTATATTCTACCATAAAAAGCACTAACTTGCATTAATATTATTTATTAAGAATTGTTTGAATAGGAAATTATATAAATTGGAGAATTTTTAAAATTTATTTGTAAAATAGTTTAGTGTTCAAAGGGCGAAACGATAAAAAACACGAAAAGAGGAACAATATTTCCCCTAAAAATGGTATAATAGGAGCATCATGAAAATTGGAGAGACAGCATGAGTTTTTACAATCACAAAGAAATCGAGCCTAAGTGGCAGAAACACTGGGCGGACCATCACACCTTTAAGACAGGAACAGACGCTTCAAAACCGAAGTTTTATGCATTGGACATGTTCCCTTATCCATCTGGAGCAGGTCTGCACGTAGGGCACCCAGAAGGCTATACAGCGACTGATATCCTCAGCCGTTTCAAACGTGCACAAGGCTACAACGTCCTTCACCCAATGGGTTGGGATGCTTTTGGTTTGCCTGCAGAGCAGTATGCTATGGATACAGGGAATGACCCAGCGGAATTCACAGCGGAAAACATTGCCAACTTCAAACGCCAAATCAATGCGCTTGGATTCTCTTACGACTGGGATCGTGAAGTCAATACTACAGATCCAAACTACTACAAGTGGACGCAATGGATTTTCACTAAGCTTTACGAAAAAGGCTTGGCTTATGAAGCTGAAGTGCCAGTAAACTGGGTTGAAGAATTGGGAACAGCTATCGCCAACGAAGAAGTTCTTCCAGATGGAACATCTGAGCGTGGAGGCTATCCAGTTGTCCGCAAACCAATGCGCCAATGGATGCTCAAAATCACTGCCTATGCTGAGCGCTTGCTCAATGACTTGGATGATCTTGACTGGCCAGAGTCTATCAAGGATATGCAACGCAACTGGATTGGTAAATCAACTGGTGCCAATGTCACTTTCAAAGTGAAAGGAACAGACAAGGAATTCACCGTCTTTACGACACGTCCGGATACTCTTTTTGGTGCAACTTTCACTGTCTTGGCGCCTGAGCATGACTTGGTAGATGCTATCACAACACCTGAACAAGCTGAGGCTGTAGCTGATTACAAACACCAAGCCAGCTTGAAATCAGACTTGGCTCGTACAGACCTTGCCAAGGAAAAAACAGGGGTTTGGACTGGTGCTTATGCCATCAACCCTGTAAATGGCAAAGAAATTCCAATCTGGATTGCCGACTATGTTCTTTCTAGTTACGGAACAGGTGCTGTTATGGCTGTACCTGCCCATGACCAACGTGACTGGGAATTTGCCAAACAGTTTGGTCTTCCAATCGTAGAAGTGTTGGAAGGTGGAAATGTAGCAGAAGCTGCTTATACTGAAGATGGCCTTCACGTTAATTCAGAATTCCTAGATGGGCTAAACAAAGAAGATGCGATTGCCAAGATTGTCGCTTGGTTGGAAGAAGCAGGCTGTGGCCAAGAGAAGGTGACTTACCGCCTCCGCGACTGGCTCTTTAGTCGTCAACGTTACTGGGGTGAGCCAATCCCAATCATCCATTGGGAAGATGGAACTTCGACAGCCGTTCCAGAAAGCGACCTCCCACTTGTCTTGCCGGTAACCAAGGACATCCGCCCTTCAGGTACTGGGGAAAGCCCATTGGCTAACTTGACCGACTGGCTGGAAGTGACTCGTGAAGATGGCGTCAAAGGTCGTCGTGAAACCAACACTATGCCACAATGGGCTGGTTCAAGCTGGTACTACCTCCGTTACATTGATCCACATAACACAGAGAAATTGGCTGATGAGGATCTCCTCAAACAATGGTTGCCCGTGGATATCTACGTGGGTGGTGCAGAGCATGCCGTTCTCCACTTACTTTACGCTCGTTTCTGGCATAAATTCCTCTATGATATCGGTGTTGTTCCAACCAAAGAACCATTCCAAAAACTCTTTAACCAAGGAATGATCTTGGGAACTAGCTACCGTGACCACCGTGGTGCTCTTGTGGCGACTGACAAGGTTGAAAAACGTGATGGTTCATTCTTCCACATGGAAACAGGGGAAGAATTGGAGCAAGCACCGGCTAAGATGTCTAAATCCCTCAAGAACGTGGTGAACCCAGACGATGTGGTGGAACAATACGGTGCTGATACCCTTCGTGTCTATGAAATGTTCATGGGACCACTTGATGCTTCAATCGCTTGGTCAGAAGAAGGTCTAGAAGGAAGCCGTAAGTTCCTCGACCGTGTTTACCGTTTGATCACAAGTAAAGAAATCGTTGCGGAAAACAATGGTGCTCTAGACAAGGTTTATAACGAAACCGTTAAAGCTGTCACAGAGCAAATCGAGTCCATGAAATTCAACACAGCCATTGCCCAGCTCATGGTCTTTATCAACGCAGCTAACAAGGAAGACAAACTCTACGTGGATTACGCCAAAGGCTTTATCCAATTGATTGCCCCATTTGCGCCTCATTTGGCAGAAGAACTCTGGCAAACAGTGGCAGCAACAGGTGAGTCTATCTCTTACGTGGCTTGGCCAACTTGGGACGAAAGCAAATTGGTTGAAGACGAAATTGAAATCGTCGTCCAAATCAAAGGAAAAGTCCGTGCTAAACTCATGGTAGCAAAAGACCTTTCACGCGAAGAATTGCAAGAAATTGCTCTCTCTGACGAAAAAGTCAAAGCAGAAATTGATGGCAAAGACATCGTGAAAGTGATTAGTGTACCTAACAAGCTTGTAAATATCGTAACGAAATAAATTTAAAAGTCCTTCAGAGTAGAATCTGGAGGATTTTTGTATTGCTATATGCTATAATAGTTCCAACTAAGATAAAAACACAGTTCTGGTTGGTAGTCCAGACGTAGGCAAGCCTATCAGTAACCTTCCTCCTTGGTTGTCCATTCTTAGGGATAGATTTAAGGAGGTGCTGTCGTGGAAACAATTTCAATTGGATTGACAGTTTATTTTGAAGATGGATTTTGGCATGGTTTGTTCGAACAAGTGTATCGAGAAACTTATCAAGTTTGTCGTGTGACATTTGGTCAGGAGCCAAAAGATGATGAAATTCTAGAGATCTTACAGACTCAGTTTACTCAATTATCTTTTAGTCCAGAAGCTACAGTTAAGAAACATGTAAAAATCAAGAATCCTAAACGATTACAGCGAGCTGTGAAGAAACAAGTAAAGCAGAAAGTTTCTTCCAAGTCGAAAGAACTATTGCAGTTGCAGTATGAGGAAAGGAAAAAGATTTCAAAACATCAATCTAGTGTCCAAAAACAATTGCTCAAACAAGAGAAATTCGAACGCAAACAGCAAAAACGTAGAGAGAAGCACAAGGGGCATTAACTCACTCGTTTCCATATTTGATCAATCCTCCATAATCTGGAGGATTTTTTGTAGATTACCTGTGAGATGTGATATACTATTCACATCTTTAAACTTATAAGTGTGAGACAAGGAGAAAGCTATGCCAGTAAATGAATACGGTCAGATGGTTGGTGAACCTGTAGATGATACACCTGGAGTTTTGCCTTCACTTGTTCGGATAGAAGGGCGATATACGATTATAGAAGCTCTATCGGTGGAAAAGCATGCAGAGGATTTGCTGTCTGTTTATGGTCCAGATACTCCTCGGGAGATGTGGACCTACCTCTTTCAGGAGTCTGTGGAAGATATGAAGGAACTGGTCAACCTTTTAAATCAGATGTTGGCTCGTAAGGATCGTTTTTTCTATGCTATCTTGGATAGGGAGACGGGTAAGGTCTTGGGGACTTTTTCTCTCATGCGTATTGACCAAGCCAATCGCACCATTGAAGTTGGCGCGGTGACCTTTTCTCCGGCTCTCAAACAGACCAGGATGGGAACAGAGGCCCACTATTTGCTAGCTCGTTATGTATTTGAAGAACTCAACTACCGCCGCTACGAGTGGAAATGCGATGCTCTAAATCTGCCATCAAGACGAGCAGCAGAACGTTTGGGCTTTGTCTATGAAGGCACCTTCCGCCAAGCTGTTATCTATAAAGGTCGTACTAGAGACACGGATTGGATGTCTATGATCGATAAGGACTGGCCAAAGGTTAAAGCACGATTTGAAGCGTGGTTAAAATCTGAGAATTTTGATGAAAATGGGCAACAGTTGAAATCTCTTAGAGAATGTTAGAAAGGTTTGCTATGATTAAGATTACAAAAGAGTCCTCTGTTTCAATTGATGACGTTTTACATCTCTATCAGGCAGTTGGTTGGACAAACTATACCAATCAGTTACAGATGTTGGAGCAGGCCTTGTCTCATTCGCTAGCGACTTATCTTGCCCGTGATGGTGAGGCAATAGTTGGTTTGGTCCGTTTGGTTGGAGATGGTTTTTCATCGGTTTTTGTCCAGGATTTGATCGTTTTGCCTAGCTATCAGCGCCAAGGAATTGGTAGTAACTTGATGAAAGAAGCCTTGGCTGACTATAAGGATGCCTACCAAATACAACTAGTAACTGAACAGACAGAAAAAACCTTGGGTTTTTACCGTTCTCTGGGGTTTGAAACCTTATCTACTTATGATTGTACAGGAATGATTTGGGTGGATCGAAAAAAATTTAAATAATTCTTTTATCTTAAGTTAACTTTAAGTTTACTCATGTATCATGTAATCGTTAAGTAAAGACCTCCTAACTTTATTTAATAGAAATCCTATCTTTTCTTTTTCATAATAATCTCCCTAAAGAAGCCACCAAATCAGGTGGCTTTTTTTATGTTCAAATGCAGAAGTTTTAAGGTAGAATTGACCACATAATCATCCATTTCGACCACATAGCACCAAACTATATTTTTTCTTTTTCCTTTTTGTTAAACTGAAGGTGTAAAAAGGAGGAAGGAAATATGATTTTACAAGTAAAAGGCCTCACTAAGAACTATGGAGACTATACAGCAGTAAAAGATATAAATTTAGAGTTTAAAAAAGGAAGTTTTAACGCAATCTTAGGACCTAATGGGGCTGGCAAATCGACCACGATTTCAATGTTAATCGGACTTAAACGAGCTACTAATGGTCAAATCATCTATGCGCCCAATACTAGGATTGGAGTTGTTTTTCAAGCAAGTGTATTGGATGAAAAGTTGACGGTCAAAGAAAACCTAGCCATTCGTGCCCAGCAGTATAAAGGGATTAAGGGTGGTCGTGTGGAAGATTTAATCAATCAACTAGGATTGACTGCTTTTCAGAAACAACTTTATGGAACTTTATCAGGAGGACAGAAACGTCGAGTTGACATTGCTCGGGCTCTCCTATCCAATCCCGATATTTTATTTCTAGATGAGCCTACGACTGGACTAGATATTCAGACTCGCAAATCCATTTGGGATTTATTGTATCGTCTACAAAGAGATGAAGGGATGACTATTATCTTAACGACTCATTATCTGGATGAAGCAGATGAGGCAGATCAACTTTATATTATAGATCATGGAAAGGTTATTGCCCAAGGTTCTGCTACTGAAATTAAAAGTGAGTACGCTTCCAATCTTTTAAAAATTTGTTTTAAAGACAAGCAGGTGGAGAAATTCTTACCTAAAAATATGCCTGTGGAAAAGGAAAATGAGTTTGAGTATAGTCTTTATCCTAAGAGCCAATTGGAAGCTATTGATTATTTGACCCAAGTTCGTGAGAAGATTGCTAGCTTTGAATTTCGTCCAGGAACTATGGATGATGCCTTCATAGCCCTTACAGGAAGAGAGGTGCGCTAATGTTAGCCTTATTAAAACGTGATTTTTTATTGTATTTTCGTAATCGTTCAGGAGTCTTTTTCTCATTACTGGGAGCTTTGATTTCCTTTCTACTCTATATCATTTTTTTGCAGAAAAATTTGATGGATGCCTGGTCCCAACTTCCTGATAATAAGAGTCTATTAAATAACTGGCTGATGGGTGGAACCTTGGCTGTGACTGGGATTACAACCAGTTTTACAGCTTTGACCCAGATGGTACAAGATCGTGAAAATCAAGTGGATCAGGATCTCTTTTTGACAGACTTAGGGAGCTGGGGCTTGCAACTGTCTTATCTTATTAGTAGCCTTATCATTTCCTTTGTTATGCAAGCCTTTATGCTTATTGTTATGAGCCTTTATTTTCAAGAAATTCCAGCAATGAGTAAGCTATTTGAAATAAGTTTAATCATGCTGCTGAGTAGTCTCCTTTCAACATTGGTAAATGCACTCTTGATTTACCATTTCCAGTCAGTAGATAGTCTGGGTAAATTGGCTACCATTGTAGGTACAGCTTCAGGATTTTTAGTAGGAACTTATGTACCAATGGGAATTCTTCCTAACTTCGCTCAAGTTCTCATGAAGTGCACACCGGCTACCTATCTTGCTTCTCTCTATAGACAGGTCTTAATGAAGGAGCAATTAGAAACTACATTTATGGGGAATAGTAGCTTATTAGAAGAGTTTCAAGAAAAATTAGGAATCCGGCTTAATTGGCAGAACCTTTTAACAAAGGAAGAAACATACTTAATAGTGGTGAGTATCTGCCTCCTAACTTTTCTGCTTTGGTTGGTAGTAGTTAAAATCTCTAGCAAAAAAATAAAATTTATAGGTTAAGCAAACTTTAAGTCTTCTCTTGTATCATATAGTTATTAAGTAAAGACCTCCTAACTTTATTTAATAGAAATCCTAACTTTTCTTTTTCATAATAATCTCCCTAAAGAAGCCACCAAATCAGGTGGCTTTTTTGTTTGTAGGCTGGATTTTTGCTATAATAGGAGCATGAGTAGAATTTTAGATAATGAAATCATGGGTGATGAGGAGTTGGTAGAACGTACCCTCCGTCCCCAATATTTACGTGAATATATTGGACAAGACAAGGTCAAGGATCAGCTTCAAATCTTTATCGAGGCAGCAAAAATGCGTGATGAGGCGCTGGACCATGTCCTTTTGTTTGGTCCCCCAGGTCTCGGGAAAACAACCATGGCTTTTGTCATTGCCAATGAATTGGGAGTCAATCTTAAGCAAACGTCTGGTCCTGTTATCGAAAAAGCCGGTGATTTGGTAGCAATTTTGAATGACTTGGAGCCAGGAGATGTTCTTTTTATTGACGAGATTCATCGCTTGCCCATGTCGGTAGAAGAGGTTCTATACAGTGCCATGGAAGACTTCTACATTGACATCATGATTGGTGCAGGAGAAGCTAGCCGTAGTGTCCATCTAGATTTGCCACCGTTTACCTTGATTGGGGCGACGACACGAGCAGGGATGCTTTCAAATCCTCTTCGTGCCCGTTTTGGGATTACAGGCCACATGGAATATTATACCCATGCTGACTTGACAGAGATTGTCGAGCGGACGGCAGATATCTTTGAGATGGAAATCACTCATGAAGCTGCATCTGAGTTAGCTTTACGCAGTCGTGGAACTCCTCGTATTGCTAATCGTCTTCTCAAGCGCGTGCGTGACTTTGCGCAGATTATGGGCGATGGCTTGATTGATGATGTGATTACGGATAAGGCTTTGACCATGCTGGATGTAGACCATGAAGGTTTGGACTATGTGGACCAGAAAATTCTCCGTACCATGATTGAAATGTACGGTGGCGGTCCTGTCGGTCTAGGTACCCTTTCGGTTAATATCGCTGAAGAGCGTGAGACGGTAGAGGATATGTACGAACCTTACCTGATCCAGAAAGGCTTTATCATGCGAACTCGTTCAGGACGGGTCGCGACAGCCAAGGCTTATGAGCATTTAGGGTATGAATACATTGAAAAATGAGACTGAAATCTTAGACTCTTTCAGAGAAAATCCTGACATGATGCCTATTCTGACCATCATCCGTGACTTGGAGTTGAAAGATTCCTGGTTGGCGGCTGGATCGGTCCGAAATTTTATCTGGAATCTCTTGTCAGATAAGCCAGCCTTTGACCGTGAAACGGATGTGGATGTGATTTTCTTTGACCCAGATGTGAGTTATGAAGAAACGCTGGCAATAGAGAACAAGTTGAGAGAGGATTTTCCCCAGTACCAATGGGAATTGAAAAACCAAGTCTATATGCATCAGCATAGTCCCCATACGGAACCGTATGTGAATTCCTGTGACGCTATGAGTAAATATCCCGAACGTTGTACGGCGATAGGACTTCGCTTGCATACTGACGCAACTTTAGAGCTCTTTGCGCCTTATGGTTTGGTGGATATTTTGAACTTTCAGGTTTCTCCAACTCCCCATTTTTTTGAAAATGACGATCGAATGAAGCTTTATCAACAGCGTTTATCTAAGAAAAACTGGCGAGAAAAATGGAAAAATCTCACATTTAAAAATACTTAAGGAAACTTTAAGATAGGAGCTGTATACTTATCTCATAAGTTAAGAAGAACTTAACTTATACTCCTAAAACTTTTTCATAATAATCTCCCTATAAAAAAATTAAGTCGCCCAATCAGGCGGCTTTTTTTGTTGCGAACTCGATGTGAGAATGGTTGCTAATCAAGGGCAAACACCAGCGAAATGTTGACAAAGGGGAAAGATTTCTCTAGTATAAGAAGTGAGCTAGAGATTTTCTGAGATTAGAGTAAATTGAAGTCCATGGTTTGAGAAAGAGATGTTGAGCAATGACTAAAAGAATGAAAAATAATAGGAAGCTAGTTAATCTAGGATTGTATCAAAACAAAATAGTCTATTATGACTTAAAAGAAAAGAGACTTTACTTTTCAATTCTCGAAAGAACATCTAAGAATCACCATTACTACACTCTTGGACTCACTTTGCTATCTCTCCCCATTATTAGATTGCTGAATGGTTTAACCATTTTTGATATCCCTACTATCAAATATTCTAGCGTCATTCTATGTTCCTGTCTTTCCTTGCTCATAGGGAAATTTGTAGTTGACTATTATAACAAAGACTTGGATCTTTTTCCTGCATTGTTTACGGACCTTGAGTACTCAGAGTTTTTAGAAATAGCAAAGAAAAATGGAACTCTTGCTTTCTTATTTATTTGTATTAGTAGTATCAGTTTGATAGGTTCCTTGATAGCTTACCTAGTCTATGCAAAGTTTTTAGGATTGCTGATTTATTCTGTTCTTTTGTTCATTCTTTACATCTGTGTGGTAAATAATGTATATAGGCGGAATAAAGTGATTAAAAAACTAATTTGTTTGACGAATATCTAGTGAAGTTCTTCTGTATTTTCCATATGATTTGGTTGTGGAAGGTGAGAGATCATAGATAATTTATAAAAGGACTTAGAAAGAAGATAGAATTGGAACTAAGGGACACATTTTCAGATAAAAATAATATAAATGGACTAATTCAAGTTTTTCAAAAAGCTATTCAGGATTCTGAAAAAAGAATTCAAGCAATTGAACAGGATGAGAAAGAAGGAGTCCAAAAATTTTCTTTGGATAATAAAATTGTAATTTCTAATATAAGATCATCAATATATCGGTACCAAAAAGAAATTATGATAGCTACTTATACTGCAGGTTATTCAATTGAATACTTCAAGCGCGAGTATATTAAATATGTAAAGAGTTTACAAATATCTTGGCAAGGCAATTCTGGCTATGAACAAATGGTCTGGGCCCTCTCCATTGGGATTTTGTTAGATATTGATGAGGATATGTTTAATCAGCTAGTAGATTTGGTCAAGAAGGATGACCCAGAGGACTATTTGATTGACTATCTGATTCAATATCGTCGTCCAGAGTGGAAGATTCGACTGAATTATAATTTTCCAAAGCCTTATGGTTTTACCAGAAAAATTATTGAAGAAGAGGATTCTGAACAGGCACTCAAACTTCTCAGAGAATATGTAACCAAGAAATGGTACCAAGGGAGCAGAGATACAGGATGGTATAACTTACATCAAACCAATAACAGAAGTTATTATGGATACTGGTCCTTTGAATCAGGTGCTCTTTGCAAAATAAAGGGATTGGACTACAAGGAATTAGAAGGGCTTCCGTACTTTCCATATGATTTGGTTGCGGATGGTGAGACGGAAGAATCAGTCTCGTAGAGTGTTATTGATTAAATTTAAAAAAAGATTGGAGTAAATATGAGTAACAAAGTATCAATTATGCAAGAGATGTTTAAAAAAGAAGGCTCAGACGAACTCGTTCCTGCAGTAACCATTATATTGGATGGCCAAATTAGAAATATCATCGACGCCCTTTCAGAACAGAATGGCTATGAAGGCTATCCAGAAGCTATTTCAGAAATTCTTTTCAAAGGGATAGAAAGTATGATTAAAAAATAAATTGGAGAAAGATAATCCGAGAAAAAGAGAGCGAAAACCGCTCTCTTTTTGTGATATAATAGCCCTATGAGATTAGATAAATATTTAGTTGCCTGTGCTGTTGGTAGCCGGACGGAAGTCAAAAACTTTCTAAAGTCTGGGCGCGTGACGGTCAATGGGAAAAAGGAAAAATCTGCCAAACTGCAAATCAATGAAGACACGGACGAGATTTGTTTTGACGGGCAAAAGTTAGAGTACGAGGAGTTTGTTTACTATATGATGAACAAGCCCCAGGGGGTTATCTCAGCGACTGAAGACCCCAAACACAAGACTGTACTGGATTTGTTGGATGACTTGGCTCGTTCAAAGGAAGTTTTCCCAGTCGGTCGTTTGGATATTGATACGCATGGCCTCTTGCTCTTGACCAATGATGGCAAGCTAGCTCATGCTCTCCTTTCCCCTAAACGCCATGTGGATAAGACTTATCTGGCACAGGTCAAGGGGATTATGACCGATGCAGATGTTGAGGTCTTTGCGCAAGGGATTCCACTTAAAGACTTTACCTGCCAACCTGCTAAGCTGGAGCTTGTGTCTCTTGATACGGAAGAAAATCAAAGTCTGGTTCGCGTGACCATCGCAGAAGGGAAATTCCACCAGGTTAAACGGATGGTTGCCTACTGTGGTAAAGAAGTGGTGGACTTGCAACGTCTGACCATGGGAACTTTGACCTTGGATGAGGATTTGAAACGTGGAGAATGGCGTCGTTTAACCAAGAATGAGCTAGAAGCTTTGCTTGAGAGTGTTCAATAAACTGGATAATCGGAAAAGGAAGGGAGAATATCCCTGCCTTTTTCAGTTTTTGGTTGCTTCCTTTGTGAAAAGAGTTATAATAGACAGTAAGAAAAAAGGAGGATTTTATGAACGCGATTCAAGAATCATTTACAGATAAATTATTTGCCAACTATGAAGCAAATGTAAAGTACCAAGCTATCGAAAATGCTGCTAGCCATAACGGTATTTTTGCAGCCCTTGAGCGTCGTCAAAGTCATGTCGACAACACACCAGTTTTCTCACTTGATTTGACAAAGGACAAGGTCACTAACCAGAAAGCATCTGGTCGTTGCTGGATGTTTGCGGCCCTTAATACTTTCCGCCACAAACTCATCTCTCAATACAAACTTGAAAACTTTGAATTGTCACAAGCCCACACCTTCTTCTGGGACAAGTATGAAAAATCTAACTGGTTCTTGGAGCAAGTCATTGCGACTGCTGACCAAGAATTGACAAGCCGCAAGGTTAGCTTCCTACTCCAAACTCCACAACAAGATGGTGGTCAGTGGGATATGGTAGTTTCTCTCTTTGAGAAATACGGTGTCGTACCTAAGTCTGTTTATCCAGAGTCTGTTTCATCTAGTAGCAGCCGTGAGCTCAATGCAATTCTAAACAAATTGCTTCGTCAAGATGCTCAAATCTTGCGTGACCTCTTGGCTTCTGGCGCTGACCAAGCGACTGTTCAAGCTAAGAAAGAAGACCTCTTGCAAGAAATCTTTAATTTCCTTGCCATGTCACTAGGACTTCCACCACGTCAGTTTGACTTTGCTTATCGCGATAAGGATAACAACTACCAAAGCGAAAAGGGCATCACCCCACAAGAATTTTACAAGAAATACGTTGACCTTCCACTAGAAGACTACGTTTCTGTGATCAATGCTCCAACTGCTGATAAACCATACGGTAAATCATATACAGTTGAGATGTTGGGAAATGTCGTTGGAAGCCGTGCAGTTCGCTACATTAACGTACCGATGGAGCGCTTGAAAGAATTGGCGATTGCTCAAATGCAGACAGGAGAAACTGTTTGGTTTGGTTCAGATGTCGGCCAGCTCAGCAACCGTAAAGCTGGAATCCTTGCGACAGATGTTTATGACTTTGAATCAAGCATGGATATTCAACTCACTCAAGACAAGGCTGGACGTTTGGACTATAGCGAAAGCTTGATGACTCATGCTATGGTCTTGACAGGTGTTGATTTGGACGAAAATGGCAAATCAACTAAGTGGAAAGTTGAAAACTCATGGGGAGACAAGGTCGGTACAGATGGTTACTTTGTTGCCTCAGACGCTTGGATGGACGAATACACTTACCAAATCGTTGTCCGTAAAGAATTGCTGACAGCAGAAGAACGAGCTGCTTATGAAGCAGAACCAATCGTGCTTGCACCATGGGATCCAATGGGTGCTTTGGCAGAATAATTGAAAAAAAAGAATCAGATGATAAACCTGATTCTTTTTTTGTTTATACATTCTCACCGAGACTACATGATACCGAAGAAACGAGCTGCGATACCAACTGCAAAGAGGGCAAGGATGATTGTGATTGGAGATACTTTTTTCTTAAGCAACCACATGCAAAGGAAAGTAAGGAGAAGTCCCATCAATCCTGGAATCAATGAGTCCAACTGACCTTGAAGCGTTTGTGGTTGAACTCTATCTAGGCTCATGCCACTAAGCGCTTGACCAAGAATGCCCTTCAACTCAGCTCCTGTAACAGGACCTTCTGGGAAGTTGATGTAGGCACCTTCTGACAATTGTTTGCCTGGAAGGTTGATAGTGAAGTTGATGGATACCCAACGTTGTACAAGAACGGCAAGGATGAACATACCAAGGATAGATGCACCCTTAGTGATGTCTTTCAAGATACCACCTGACATGTCTTTAGTGATTTCAGATCCAGCCTTGTAACCAAACTCTTGTGTATACCAAAGGAATGACATACGGATTGCATTCCATCCAAAGAAGAAGAGAAGTGGTCCAACGATGTTACCAGTTGCAGCAAGTGATGCACCAAGGGCACCAAGGATCGGACGTACTGTAAACCAGAAGACTGGGTCACCGATACCAGCAAGAGGTCCCATCATACCGATCTTAACACCTTGGATAGCAGCGTCATCGATTTCAGTACCGTTTGCGCGTTCTTCTTCAAGTGCAAGAGTAACCCCCATGATTGGAGCAGCTACGTATGGGTGAGTGTTGAAGAACTCAAGGTGGCGCTCAAGAGCAGCAGCTTGGTCTTCTTTTTTAGTGTAAAGTTTCTTGATAGCTGGGATTAAAGAGTAAGCCCAACCCAAGTTTTGCATACGTTCGTAGTTCCATGAACCTTGAAGGAATTGTGAACGCCACCAAACTTTTTGGCGATCTGATTTTGATAATTGAATTTTTTCAGCCATGATTGTTCCCCTTTCTAGTAGTCTTCTAAGATATCACCAATTGGGTCGTTAGAAGTTGCAGCTCCTCCGCCACCGTTTCCACCTTGTTTAGAAAGGTTGAGGTAGATGAAGGCAAGGGCAACACCGATTACACCAAGGGCAATCAAAGTCAATTGAGAGATTGCTGCAAGAGCAAAACCGATAGCGAAGAATGGCCATACTTCACGAGTAGCCATCATGTTGATAACCAAAGCGTAACCAACGGCAACGACCATGGCACCACCAACAGCCATACCACCTTTAAGCCATTCTGGCATAAGTTCTAATACGCCTTGAACTGCTTCAGTTGGCATTGCAAGCAAGAGTGCAGCTGGGATAGCAATACGTAGACCTTGAAGAGCAAGGGCAAAGTAGTGAGCACGCTCAACAGCTGCAATATTTCCTTCTTTAGCAGCAGCATCTGCAGTGTGAACCAAACCAACTGAGATTGTACGAACAATCATAGTCAAGAAAAGTCCAGCTACGGCAAGCGGGATAGCAGTTGCAGTTGCGACTGCGATACCTTCAGTAGTAAAGTTACCACCTTTAATCATGATGATTGCAGCAGCAACAGAGGCAAGAGCAGCGTCGGGAGCAACTGCAGCACCGATGTTTGCCCAACCAAGGGCGATCATTTGAAGAGATCCACCAAGCATAACCCCTGCTTCGAGGTTACCAGTTACAAGACCGATCAGGGTACATGCTACGATTGGTTGATGGAATTGGAATTGGTCGAGGATACCTTCAAGACCTGCGAAGAAGGCAACAACTACAACCAAGATAGCAGAAATGATTGAAATATCTGACATGGTTTTATTCCTTTTCTATTTAATGTTAATTATTGAACGTTAGCTTTGCTAATCAAGTCAAACAAATCTTTTTTAGTGTCGTTTGGAACTTTACGTACGTCAAATTCAACACCGAGGTCACGCATTTTTTCAAATGTAGCAACGTCGTCTTTGTCCATTGACAATACGTTGTTGACCATTGTTTTACCAGTTGAGTGAGCCATTGATCCAACGTTAAGAGTCTTGATTGGCACACCGCCTTCGATAGCACGAAGAGCATCTTGAGGAGTTTCAAACAAGATAAGGGCGTGAGTATCACCAAAACGAGGGTCTTTTGCAACCTCAATCAATTTTTGGATTGGAACAACGTTAGCCTTCACTCCGTTTGGAGCCGCTTGTTTGATCAATTCTTTACGAAGGTCGTCCTTCGCTACGTTATCTGAAGCAACGATGATACGGTCTGCTTTTGAGTCTGGTGTCCAAGCAGTTGCGACTTGTCCGTGAAGAAGACGTGTGTCAAGACGTGCAAGGTTGATTTTCAATTTACCGTCTCCGATAACAGTTCCTTCTGGGATAGCAGCTTGGGCTGCAGGAGCAGCTGCAGCAGTTGCAACTTCCTCAGCTGGATTAAGCTCTTCTGGAAGAGCCTTGATGCCATCTTTGGCTTCTTTAATGATGTTCGCAGCGACTTTATCCACTCCTGCATTAGCATCCATCAGGCGCTCAGTGTAGGCTTGAATCAACATCGGCAAGTTAAGTCCAGTGATGATGGCAAATTTACGCTCAGGATTTTCTCCCATTACGCGGCTAGCTTGGTTAAATGGAGAACCACTCCAAAGGTCAGCCAAGACTAGAACCTCATCTTCTGCGTCAAATGCAGCCACAGCATTGTTGAATTTTGCGTATAAATCATCTGGGCCTTCGTTTGGCATAAAGGTTACAACTTGAACCTTTTCTTGTTCACCAAAGATCATAGATCCTGACTGATGAATACCCGCGGCAAATTCACCGTGGCTCGCAATAATGATTCCGATACTCATTATTGTCATTCCTCCTTATAAAATGATTGACTTGTAGTTTAAGATAACTTTAAGACTCTTTAAGTATAAACCGTTTTCAGTAAAAAATCAACTACTTATGATAAATCCAAAAAAGTAGCGTGACAAACCTATTAATATAGATGTTGATATATCAATATTTAGTAATTTTGTCTAGAGAATAGTAAAAAAATTTAATATAAAAAAGTCATAGTACAGAAATCGACGAACCAGAACTCTGTATCTTAGTTCCAGACCCTTATACTTCAACCATTGGATGCTTAAAGAATGTGGATAGAAAATGACGTTTTCGTCAATAGTGTTCTTGAGCGTTAAAAAAAGAACTTTAAGTTCAATAAATTGCTATGTCAAAATTTTATTGCTAAAAAACGAGGCGGGATCTTTTGTCCCTACCTCGTTTTGCTATTTATTATCTATCTTAATGAGTAAAGTCTAGAACCATGCGACCTTGGATGGTACCAGCAGCCATTTCATCAAAGACAGCAATGGCATCTTCGACAGGCCGTTTTTGAACGACTGGAACAACGAGACCTTCAGCACCAAATTGGAAAGCTTCTTCCAAATCTTTACGTGTACCAACAAGGGAACCGATGACCTGAATACCGTCAAGAACTGTTTTAACGATACTTAGATCCATCATTTCTGAAGGGAGTCCGACAGCTACTACACGACCACCTGCACGAACAGAGTCAACTGCTTGGTTGAAGGCAACTTTTGATACAGCTGTTACGACAGCTGAGTGAGCACCACCGTTTGTTTTTTCTTTGATAAGGCCTGGAACATCTTCGACTTCAAGACCATTAATCACGATATCAGCACCGACTTCTTTAGCTAGAGCAAGTTTATCGTTGTTAATATCTACTGCGATAACGTGAGCGTTGAATACTTTTTTAGCGTATTGAACAGCTAAGTTGCCAAGTCCTCCAGCACCATAGAGTACAACCCATTGGCCTGGCTCAACTTTTGCTTCTTTAATAGCCTTGTAGGTGGTAACACCGGCACAAGTGATTGAAGAGGCTTGGGCTGGATCGAGACCTTCTGGAACTTTAACAGCATAATCTGCAGTTACGATACATTGTTCAGCCATACCACCATCAACTGAGTAGCCAGCATTTTTTACTGTACGGCAAAGGGTTTCGCGTCCGGTTGTACAATATTCACACATGCCACAGCCTTCAAAGAACCAAGCTACGCTGACACGGTCGCCAACTTTTAGGCTCTTAACATCAGGAGCGATTTCTTTTACGATACCAATCCCTTCGTGACCGAGAACACGTCCTGGAACTTTTCCAAAGTCACCATGGGCAACGTGGAGGTCTGTATGGCAAACACCACAATACTCAACTTCAACAAGTGCTTCGCCAGTTTCGAGCGGACGGAGCACTTTTTCTTCAATAGCAACACCAGTGCTTTCTGGATTTACAACAACAGCTTTCATAGCTATCCTCCTTGGTTAGTAGTTGAGGCGCAGAGGAAAAGGGGCTTACCTTAAATCGTGATTCAAGTGAAGTCAAATTTGAACTGCCCTCTTTTTTGTTTATATGTGAATTATATCACGATATTTAATATAATACAAGGAGATTTATGCAAAAATATATGAAATCGCTTAACTGGTTGATAAGTATGTGAAATTTGAACAATAATATCTGGTGTTTTTATATAAAATTTCATATAAAGAGGAATTTGTTTGGTCTCAAATATAGGGAGCGAGGTTGCAAACAGATTTTCTAAGATCCATCTCTAGGAGTTTTTGGTATAATAGAGAGTAATTTATTTTCTAGTATGAGAAGTTAGAGTGAGAGGTATGTATGTCCCCTTCAATTCAGTTATTAAAAGATCGCTATTTAAAAAATATCAAAGAAAATCCAGATCTCTATATTGGGATAGAGTTGGAGTTTCCTATCGTTCATACGAAAGGCCAACCTACAGATATTGAAGTCAGCAAGGACTTGTTGCGCTTTTTGGTGGATGCTCTCAGTCTGGAAGTTGAAAAGGCAGACCAGGAGGGCAATCCGATTCAACTTGTAGAACCGACGAGTCAAGATCGAATTCTGTTTGAGGTTTCCTACACGACCTTGGAATTTGCCTTTGGTAGGGCTCAGAATATCCAAGAGGTTGAAGGGCGTTTTCTGGCCTATATGAAGGTAATCCAAGAAAGGCTAGGCGAAAAGGACCATGCTATCCAAGGTTGGGGGATTCACCCAAACTGGAATCAAAATGACAATCGACCTGTGGCTTATCCACGCTATCAGATGCTGATGGATTATCTGAGTATGGGGACTCACCAAGAAAGTGCGCATTTACATGACTTTCCGCAATACGGAGCCTTCATCTGCGGGAGTCAAGTCCAGTTGGATGTTTCGACCGATAACTACCTACGTGTCATCAATGCTTTCACACAGATAGAGGCAGCCAAAGCTTACCTGTTTGCCAATTCTGAGTTTTCTGGAGCGGACTGGGACACCCAGATTTCACGAGATATTTTTTGGGAAGACTCCATGCATGGGATTTATCCAGAGAATGTTGGTGTCAATACCAGACTCTTTAAAGATGAGGATGATTTCTTTGATTATTTAGACCATTCTGCGATTTTTACAGCAGAACGAGATGGAGAAACCTACTATTTTTCTCCGATTCGAGCTAGAGATTACCTAGCTACTGACGAGATTCCTGCCTATACTCTAAATGGGAAAGAAACACTTCTTGTCCCTCAAGAGAAGGATTTCCAAACGCACCGTAGCTACCAATTCCAAGATTTAACAACTCGAGGAACGGTCGAATTTCGGAGTGTTTGTACCCAGCCACTAGACCGCACTTTTGCTTCAGCAGCCTTTCATCTAGGTTTGTTGGTGAATCTTGACAAGCTTGAAGCTTACCTAGAAACAGCTCCTTTCTTTGAAAGTTTTGGTCGTGACTACAAGTCTTTGAGAAGACAATTTTCTAAGAAACACCTCACAGATGAAGAAACAGCTGGGATTGTCCAGTTCTCCAAAGACTTGCTAGCGATAGCAGAGAAAGGACTTGAGATGAGAGGGCAGAGTGAAACGACTTATTTAGAACCTTTGAAAGAAGAAATGGACGTATAAATTTCTTATAACGGAAGAATTTTCTGAAAAATCATGTTATAATGAATGAGACTATAGATAAAGGATAGAGATTTATGACATTAGTTTATCAATCAACGCGTGATGCGAACAATACAGTAACAGCTAGCCAAGCGATTTTGCAAGGCTTGGCAACAGATGGAGGCTTATTTACTCCAGTTAGTTATCCAAAGGTGGACTTGGATTTTGACACATTGAAAGACGCTTCTTACCAAGAAGTAGCTAAGCTTGTCTTGTCAGCCTTTTTGGATGACTTTACAGCAGAAGAGTTGGACTACTGTATCACCAACGCCTATGACAGCAAGTTTGATACACCAGCAATTGCCCCTCTTGTAAAACTTGATGGCCAATACAACTTGGAACTTTTCCACGGTTCAACCATTGCCTTCAAGGATATGGCCTTGTCTATCTTGCCTTACTTTATGACAACGGCAGCTAAGAAACACGGCTTGGAAAACAAGATTGTCATCTTGACAGCAACATCTGGAGATACTGGGAAAGCTGCTATGGCAGGATTCGCGGATGTCCCAGGTACTGAAATTATCGTTTTTTATCCAAAAGACGGTGTCAGCAAGGTACAAGAGTTGCAAATGACCACTCAAACGGGCGAAAATACCCATGTTATCGCTATTGATGGAAACTTTGACGATGCTCAGACTAATGTGAAACATATGTTCAATGATGTGGCTCTTCGTGAAAAATTAGCAGCCAACAAGCTCCAGTTCTCATCAGCTAACTCTATGAATATCGGTCGTTTGGTACCACAGATTGTCTACTATGTGTATGCCTACGCTCAGCTTGTTAAAACTGGTGAGATTAAGGCTGGTGACAAGGTTAACTTCACCGTACCGACAGGAAACTTTGGGAATATCTTGGCTGCCTTTTATGCGAAGCAAATTGGCCTACCAGTCGGCAAGTTAATTTGTGCTTCAAATGACAACAATGTCTTGACAGATTTCTTTAAAACTCGTGTTTATGACAAGAAGCGTGAGTTTAAGGTAACCACTAGCCCATCTATGGATATCTTAGTGTCTTCAAACTTGGAGCGCTTGATTTTCCATCTTTTGGGAAATGATGCGGTTAAGACAGCTGAACTTATGAATGCTTTGAATAACCAAGGTCAGTATGAATTGACAGATTTTGATGCAGAGATTCTTGACCTTTTTGCAGCAGAGTATGCGACTGAAGCAGAAACAGCAGCAGAAATCAAGCGTGTTTATGAGGCAGATGCTTATATTGAGGACCCTCATACAGCAGTTGCTTCGGCCGTATATAAAAAATACCAAGCGGCGACAGATGATGTGACTAAGACCGTGATTGCTTCAACAGCTAGTCCTTATAAATTCCCAGTAGTTGCAGTAGAAGCTGTAACAGGGAAATCAGGTTTGAGCGACTTTGAGGCCTTGGCTCAGTTGCACGAAATTTCAGGAGTGGCAGTGCCACCAGCAGTTGATGGCCTTGAAACAGCTCCAGTTCGTCACAAGACAACTGTTGCAGCGGCAGATATGCAGGTGGCAGTAGAATCTTATCTAGGACTTTAAGACAGAGGAAGTAAACTCGGTTGGGAAACTAACTGAGTTTCTTTTCATCAGGAGGAAGGATTGTTTAAGAAAAATAAGGATATTCTCAACATAGCTTTACCTGCCATGGGTGAAAATTTCTTGCAGATGCTCATGGGGATGGTAGATAGCTACTTGGTAGCTAATCTGGGGTTGATCGCCATTTCGGGTGTGTCTGTAGCTGGAAATATTATCACCATTTATCAGGCTATTTTTATTGCCTTGGGAGCAGCAATTTCTAGTGTTATATCAAAAAGTTTGGGACAGAAAGATCAGTCTAGACTAGCCTACCATGTGACAGAAGCACTTAAGATTACTCTGCTACTGAGTTTGGTTTTAGGTGTCTTATCCATCTTTGCAGGTCAAGAGATGATTGGTCTTTTAGGTACTGAACAGGCTGTGGCTGAAAGTGGTGGCTTATACCTATCTTTAGTTGGTGGGACAATCGTTCTCCTGGGCTTGATGACTAGTCTAGGAGCCTTGATTCGCGCTACCCACAATCCTCGACTGCCGCTTTATGTTAGTTTTTTATCCAATGCTTTAAATATTGTTTTTTCAAGTGTCGCCATTTTTATCCTTGATATGGGGATAGCTGGTGTAGCTTGGGGAACTATTTTGTCACGTTTGATCGGGGTTGTAATTTTGTGGTCACAATTAAAACTTCCATATATGAGACCGACGTTTGGACTGGATAAAGACCTTCTGACCTTGGCTTTACCTGCAGCGGGAGAACGTCTCATGATGAGGGCTGGTGATGTAGTCATAATTGCCTTGGTTGTTTCCTTTGGGACGGAGGCAGTCGCGGGAAATGCTATCGGTGAAGTTTTGACTCAGTTTAACTACATGCCCGCTTTTGGTGTTGCTACGGCTACAGTCATGCAGGTAGCTCGAGCAGTAGGGGAGAATGATTGGGCAAGGGTGGACAGACTAAGTAAGCAAACTTTTTGGCTGTCTTTCTTTCTCATGTTGCCTTTAACACTTAGTATCTATGCTCTCGGGACACCACTAAGCTATCTCTACACCAGCGATCCTGTGGCTATCAAAGCCAGTGTTTTAGTGACTCTTTTTTCACTTTTAGGGACTCCTATGACAACGGGGACGGTTATTTATACAGCTGTCTGGCAAGGTTTGGGAAATGCCCGACTTCCCTTTTATGCGACAAGTATTGGAATGTGGTGCATCCGTATTGGAACTGGTTACCTGATGGGAATTGTTCTTGGATGGGGTTTGCCTGGTATCTGGGCAGGAACGCTTTTGGATAATGGTTTCCGTTGGATTTTCCTACGCTATCGTTACAAATCTTATATGACATTGAAAGGATAAGAAATGCAAGAAACGGCTTTTATTTGGGATTTAGACGGGACCTTATTGGACTCCTATGAAGCTATTTTGTCAGGGATTGAGGAAACCTATGCACTGTTTTCCATTCCTTTTGACAAGGAAAAAGTTCGAGCTTTTATCTTGAAATACTCTGTCCAGGATTTACTAGTGCAAGTGGCAGAAGAAAGAGGCTTGGATGTTGATAGGCTCAATCAAGTCCGTGCTCAGAGCTTGGCTGAAAAGAATGCCCAGGTCATCTTGATGCCGGGGGCGCGCGAGGTTTTAGCCTGGGCAAATCAGCAAGGAATTCAGCAATTTGTCTACACCCACAAAGGCGATAATGCCTTGACTATTTTACGAGATTTGGGATTGGATGTTTATTTCACAGAAATTTTGACAAGCCAGAGCGGTTTTGCTCGTAAACCAAGTCCAGAAGCAGCGACCTACCTTATCAGCAAATACCATTTAAAACCAGAGCGCACCTATTATATAGGGGACCGTACTTTGGATATCGAGTTTGCTCAGAGTAGTAGCATTCAGAGTATCAATTTCCTTGGAACTCCGGTGGATTGCAATCATCAGATTTCTTGTTTAGCGGATATTCCTTCTCTCTCTTTATGAAAGAGAATATGTCAGCTTTGTGACAAAAATCATACAAACTATTTCAATTAATGTAGTTTGTTACAGAGCTTAGACAGTTTTATTAAATAGCCCCCAAAGGGCTTTTTTTCTTTTTTCTTTATGTTATGATAGAAAGGTACTACATTTGAAAAGGAGTTTGAATAGTATGAAGAAACGAATTATTTTAGCATCAACAGTAGCTCTATCACTTGCCCCTACCTTGGCGACTCAAGCAGAAGAAATTGTATGGTCACCACGTTCAGTTGAGCAAATTCAAAACGATGTTGCTAAAAGCGAAAATAAAACAAGTTACACAATTAAGTACGGAGATACCCTAAGCACGATTGCAGAGGCTTTGGGAGTAGACTTAAATGTCCTTGCAAACTTGAACAAAATCACAAATATTGACTTGATTTTTCCAGAAACTGTACTGACTACAACTGTGAACGACAATGAGGAAGTAACAGAGGTTGAGATTTATACACCTCAAGAAGTTGGTTCTGATGTAGCAAGTGCAACAGCAGATTTAACAACGAATCAAGTAACAGTAGATGAACAAACTGTTCAAGTCGAAGATTTGACACAACCAGTTGAAGAAACAACGACTACTGTTGAGGAGACAACTACAACAGAAGCAACAACTGGAGTTGTAGCAGAAACTACAGTATCGTCAGAAGCAACAACTGAAGCTGCGGCACCTGTCGTTGAAGAAACAACTACGGTCGCTGAACCAACAACTACAGTTGAGGAAACAACTACGGTCGCTGAACCAACAACTACAGTTGAGGAAACAACTACGGCTGCTGAACCAACTACAACAGTTGAGGAAACAACTACGGCCGCTGAAACAACTACAACAGTTGAAGAAACAACGACTACAGAAGCAACAACTGAGGCTGTAACAGAAGCTCAATCGGCTCCAGCAACTTACCAAGCTGAACCAAGTCAAGGTGCATCAGCAACTTATACAGCACCAGCGGCTCCTGATTATGCAACTATTGCAGCAACAAAATCTGAAAATGCAGGTCTTCAACCACAAACAGCTGCATTTAAAGAAGAAGTAGCTAACTTGTTTGGTATCACATCATTTAGTGGTTACCGTCCAGGAGATCCAGGTGACCACGGAAAAGGTCTAGCGATTGACTTCATGGTCCCAGTTAGCTCAGCTCTCGGTGACCAAATTGCAGATTATGCTATCCAAAATATGGCTAGCCGTGGAATCAACTACATCATCTGGAAACAACGTTTCTACGCACCATACGATAGCAAATACGGACCAGCCTACACTTGGAATCCAATGCCAGATCGTGGTAGCGTAACAGAAAACCACTATGACCACGTTCACGTATCAATGAACTAATAATGAATGAGAAGTTGGGAACTGATTCAGTTTCCACTTCTTTTTTCTATTTCGATTGCTTAGGTAGTGAAAAAATCCAGGCATAAATATAGATGAAAAGCCTTATAGAAACAAGACGAGGAAACTGTTTTATATTTTTGGAGAGTAGTTCTGGTTAAAATAAAAACAACCAGCACTTTCTATGAAGGTGCTGGTTTTTAATAACTGCTGTTAAACTTTTCTCCGCTTGATTTCAAGTAGTCTTTGATAGAAGAAGATTTGGCTACTATAGATATAAGGGAAGATAGAGATACTTGCGATTCCAAAGCTAATCCAGATAAGGATGTACCAAGGAAGTAGCTGTAAATCAAGGACAAAGCGTTGGAACTTATAGCCTTTCATGAGAAAGCGGCTGGTATGTAGCACGCGGCTCGGTTTGGCAATTCCGATTGCAAGGGTGTCACATAAAAGTAGTTCAACTTGGGAATAGGCATAATATTGTGGCAGATAGATAATGGTTCCCAAAATCATTACTAGGACGCTACCAAAGAAATAGAGAGCGAAAGTAAGTAGGAAGTGTTCGATATCTGGATTGGTGACGTCGACAGATGGAAATTCGGGATGAAGTTCCACAAATTTACGAGCCATGGCACTGCTATAAAAGAGCAAGTAGACTCCAAAAAGATTAGGGATGCTCCATAAAAAGAGGTAGAAACGCTTGAGTAAGAGTGTTAGAAATGTTTGGGTAAAGAAGCGGTTGTCAAGTAAGGACAGGCTATCTTTAAAGGAAAGCTCTATCTCAGAAATTCTGTAAAGATTAATCGTGGTAAAGAGGGCACCAGCTAGGATGATGGAACTTGTAAATCCAACGGCTATCGGAAAGAGAGCAGACTGGATTGTAATCCCTAGAAAACTCAAGAAGGACTGTTCAAGAATACCTTCATCAAGTAGGGATAAAGGTCTGATAAAGCTCGATAGAATCAAGAGAATACTTGGTAATAAAAAGACAAGCAGCAAGCGAGGATGCTCGGTTTGAAATTGTCTAGCCTGCTCGCGAACTTCTTTTAAATTAATTTTTGGGTACTTCATTCTTTCATTATACCATAGTTCGTGACAGTTCCTGTTTTTTTTGATAGAATCATACAGTATGCCCCTGGGCGCAAAGTAAGAACTGGGACTGTCTTTCCCAGCTTCGGAGGTAAAAAATGTCAGATTCGCCAATCAAATATCGATTGATTAAAAAAGAAAAACACACAGGAGCTCGTTTGGGTGAGATTATCACACCCCATGGAACCTTCCCGACGCCTATGTTTATGCCAGTAGGGACTCAGGCAACGGTCAAGACTCAGTCGCCAGAAGAATTGAAAGAGATGGGTTCAGGGATTATCCTATCCAACACCTATCACTTGTGGCTTCGCCCTGGGGATGAACTCATTGCCCGTGCTGGAGGTCTTCACAAGTTTATGAACTGGGACCAACCAATCTTGACAGATAGCGGCGGCTTCCAAGTGTACTCTCTAGCAGACAGCCGTAATATTACAGAAGAAGGGGTAACCTTCAAGAATCACCTCAACGGTTCTAAGATGTTCCTTTCACCTGAAAAAGCCATTTCTATTCAAAACAATCTGGGCTCAGACATTATGATGTCCTTTGACGAATGTCCCCAATTTTATCAACCCTATGATTATGTGAAAAAATCGATTGAACGTACTAGCCGTTGGGCAGAGCGTGGTTTAAAGGCTCACCGTCGTCCACAAGACCAAGGTTTATTTGGGATTGTACAGGGGGCAGGATTTGAAGATCTTCGTCGTCAGTCGGCGCATGATCTTGTTAGCATGGACTTCCCAGGCTACTCTATCGGAGGACTAGCAGTTGGAGAAACCCACGAAGAGATGAACGCAGTTTTGGACTTCACCACTCAACTCCTTCCTGAGAACAAACCTCGTTACTTGATGGGAGTAGGAGCGCCAGATAGCTTGATTGATGGTGTTATCCGTGGTGTCGATATGTTTGACTGTGTCTTGCCGACTCGTATCGCTCGTAACGGGACTTGTATGACCAGTCAAGGTCGCTTGGTAGTCAAGAATGCTCAGTTTGCGGAGGACTTTACACCACTTGATCCAGAGTGTGATTGCTATACATGTAAGAATTATACCCGTGCTTATCTACGCCATTTGCTTAAGGCAGATGAAACCTTTGGTATCCGCTTGACAAGTTACCATAATCTGTATTTCTTGATCAATCTGATGAAGCAGGTTCGCCAAGCTATCATGGATGATAATCTCCTGGAATTTCGTGAGCATTTTGTTGAAAAATATGGTTATAACAAGTCAGGGCGAAATTTCTAAATTTAGTTTGAGATCCACTAAAAATCCTAAGTTTTCTCTTAGGATTTTTCTGTTTTTTTTGATAAAATAAAGGTACTATGAATGAAAGTTAGATGGCTTTTTTTGCCAATCTAATGAATGGAGAATAGACTCGTATGCGTATTAAATGGTTTTCCTTGATTAGGATTACAGGTTTGCTTTTGGTACTCTTGTATCATTTCTTTCAAACGACTTTCCCAGGAGGTTTCTTTGGGGTTGACGTCTTCTTTACCTTCTCAGGTTTTCTGATCACATCGCTTTTATTAGAAGAATTTGGCCAAAAAGGGAAGATTGATATCTTAGGATTTTTTAGAAGACGTTTCTATCGAATTTTTCCACCGGTCGTTTTAATGATTCTTGTCATCATGCCATTCACCTTCTTGGTTCGCCAAGATTATGTGGCAGGAATTGGTGGGCAGATTGCTGGTGTTCTAGGATTTATGACTAACTTCTATGAAATGCTGACAGGAGGAAGTTATGAATCTCAGTTTATCCCTCACCTCTTTGTTCACAACTGGAGCTTAGCTGTTGAAGTTCATTATTATATCTTGTGGGGCTTGGCAGTCTGGTTCCTATCTAAGCGAGCGAAATCAAGCGGACAACTACGAGGAACAATCTTTCTACTTTCATCAGCTGCCTTTATCGTCAGCTTCCTTTCGATGTTTATCGGTAGTTTTATTGTAAGTTCTTACTCAACAGTATACTTTTCAAGCTTAACTCATGTTTATCCATTCTTCTTAGGTAGTGTGCTTGCTACCGTAATAGGGGTTCGTCATGCAACGCCACTTCTTAAACGTTTGAATAGAAGCTTGGATTTGAAGCAGACTTTGCTAGTCTTCGGAGCTGGACTAGGAGTCTTGCTCTTACTGACTTTCTTCGTGAAATTCACTTATCTCTTTGCCTATTTACTTGGCTTCTTGTTAGCAAGTTTAGCTGCACTTCTGATGATTGTTGCAGCACGCGTCTTGCATGAGAAAACACCGACGATCAAAGAGCCAAAGATTATCAGCTTTTTAGCGGATACCAGCTATGCTGTCTATCTTTTCCACTGGCCGTTTTATATTATTTTCTCACAGTTAATGGGAAATATTCCGGCAGTGATTTTAACCACCATCTTCTCTTATATTTTCGCAACCCTTTCTTTCTATGTTATCGAACCTTTAGTAGCAGGAAAATCTACTGATCTCTTGCAAAAGGCAAAAGAAATTCCGCACATTAAACCGGTCTTTGCTGGCAGTGCTGGAGTACTTGGTCTGATTACTGTTGTCGTGATACTGATAGCTCCTCAAGTAGGCGCATTTGAAACGGATTTGATGGTTAATGGTCTCAATCAGGCGCAAACCAATATGAACCGAACAAAAACCATGGCAGATCAAGCAGAAGCCAGTCGCTATAATATAGCTGAGGGTGTATCCATCATTGGAGATTCGGTCACCTTGCGTGCTTCAGAGGGACTAAAAGAAGTCTTGCCAGACGCACAGATTGATGGTCAGGTCAGTCGAACTACCAAACAGGCAAATGAATTGATGCTGAATTACAGTCAGAATAAAGCCTTGCCTAAAATTGTAGTCATTGCGACTGGTGTTAATAATCCTGAAAATTATAAAGCTGATTTGGATCTGCTGATAACAAACCTTCCAAAAGGACATCAACTTGTCCTTGTAACTCCATATGAGGGGGATACAACGCAGGAAACGCAACCTTATGTTGAGCAGTATGCAAGCTATGCGCGTGAACTGGCACAAAAATATCCATATATTGCACTTGCAGATTGGAACCAAGTCGCCAAAGATCATCCAGATATTTGGAAGGGAACAGACCAGGTTCACTTCGGTAGTGATACGACCAAGCAGGATGAAGGAGCAAAACTTTACGCAGAAACCATTAATGCTGCCGTTAAATCTCTCGCAGACAAACCTGTCAAATCAAAATAATCAATCAAAAGTAGAGATTGTATCTCTACTTTTTGCTTTAAAGAGAATTGGGAAAAACTTGCCAAATTGTCAGAATTATGAGAAAATAGGAGCAATCAAAAAATGGAGGGAATGCAATGAGAGAAGACATCAAGATTAATGACCGTGCTCTAGCATTGGAAGATCAAATCATTGAAGTACTCGAAAAAGTTTATGATACAGATGTAGAGTTAGATGTATACAATCTTGGATTGATTTATGAGATTCATTTAGATGAGGCTGGCCTTTGTACAGTTGTTATGACCTTCACTGATACTGCCTGTGACTGTGCAGAAAGTCTGCCAATCGAGATTGTGGCAGGTTTAAAACAAATTGATGGGATTGAGGAAGTCAAGGTTGAGGTGACCTGGTCTCCAGCATGGAAGATTACACGCATTAGTCGTTATGGGCGTATAGCTCTAGGACTACCTCCACGATAATGATTTATTTTGAAAATACAAAAAAGCAAGCCGTTTTTGGCTTGCTTTTGATTTGCTTATTTTTTACCAGATTGTTCCATATTCCAGAAATCTGTAACGGCACCACGTGATGCAGAAGATACGGTATGGGCATATTTACCGAGGACACCACGGCTATATAGTGGTGGCAAGGTTGTTTCTGCCTTGCGTTTTTCAAGTTCTTCATCGGAAACGTCCATGGAAATTTCTTTAGTATCTTGGTCAACCGTAACGATATCTCCTGTACGGAGGTAAGCAATTGGTCCACCATCCTGAGCTTCAGGAGCGATATGTCCAACAACCAATCCATAAGTACCACCAGAGAAGCGTCCGTCTGTCAAGAGGGCAACCTTGTCTCCTTGGCCTTTACCAACGATCATTGATGAAAGTGATAGCATTTCAGGCATACCAGGACCACCCTTAGGTCCAACGAAACGAACAACGACTACGTCGCCATCAACGATTTCATCTGACAAGACAGCTTGGATAGCATCTTCTTCTGAGTCAAAGACCTTAGCTGGACCAACGTGACGACGAACTTTAACACCGGACACCTTGGCAACTGCACCGTCAGGAGCAAGATTACCGTTCAAGATGATAAGCGGACCGTCCGCACGTTTAGGATTTTCAAGAGGCATGATGACTTTTTGACCTGGAGTAAGATCTGCAAAGTCAGCTAAGTTTTCAGCGACAGTCTTACCAGTACATGTGATGCGGTCTCCATGAAGGAATCCATTTGCCAACAAGTACTTCATAACCGCAGGCACACCACCAACTTCGTAGAGATCTTGGAAGACATACTGACCAGAAGGTTTCAAATCAGCCAAGTGAGGTACACGTTCTTGTATGGTATTAAAGTCCTCAAGTGACAAGTCAACATTAGCTGCGTGGGCAATAGCAAGCAAGTGAAGAGTGGCGTTAGTAGAACCACCTAGAGCCATTGTCACTGTAATGGCATCTTCAAAGGCTTCACGAGTCAAGATATCTGAAGGTTTGATACCAAGTTCAAGCATTTTGACAACTGCACGACCGGCTGCTTCGATGTCTTCTTTCTTCTCAGCAGATTCAGCTGGGTGAGAAGAAGAACCTGGCAAACTCAACCCCAAAACTTCGATAGCAGTAGCCATAGTATTGGCAGTATACATACCACCACAACCACCAGGGCCAGGGCAGGCATTACATTCCAGACGTTTCACGTCCTCAGCAGTCATATCGCCGTGATTCCACTTACCGATTCCTTCAAATACAGAAACCAAGTCGATGTCTTTGCCATCCAGTTTTCCAGGGGCGATAGTACCACCGTAAGCGAAAATAGCTGGGATATCCATATTGGCAATGGCAATCATAGAACCAGGCATGTTCTTATCACAGCCCCCGATAGCTACAAAGGCATCTACGTTATGACCACCCATAGCAGCTTCAATAGAGTCCGCGATGATATCACGAGACGTTAGGGAGAAGCGCATACCCGGTGTTCCCATGGCAATACCGTCGGCTACCGTAATGGTTCCAAACTGCACAGGCCAAGCACCAGCAGATTTAACACCTACTTTAGCCAATTTCCCAAAGTCATGCAAGTGAATATTACACGGTGTATTTTCTGCCCAAGTCGAAATGACCCCAACAATCGGTGTTTCAAAGTCCTTATCTGTCATACCAGTCGCACGAAGCATGGCACGGTTAGGTGATTTTACCATGCTGTCATAGATGCTGCTACGGTGACGTTTATCTAATTCTGTCATTCAAGTCCCTCCCATTTCAGTTTGTTCCATTATAGCACAATTTTCACATGAATAACAGAAGAAAATTTTTAAATTTTCAGACAATTCAGTAGTGTACGATAAAAAAATAAAACTTTTTTTGTCAAGTAACTTTACTTTACAAAAAAGTTTTGATATACTATTAAAGTTGATGAAAATCAAACCTAATTGAATTTATATCTTAAAAGGAGAAAAACGAAATGGCAGTACCTGCACGTCGCACATCAAAAGCGAAGAAAAACAAACGTCGTACTCACTACAAAGTAACAGCTCCATCTGTAAACTTTGACGAAACTACTGGAGATTACTCACGTTCTCACCGCGTATCACTTAAAGGATACTACAAAGGACGTAAGATCGCTAAAGCTGCATCAGCTGAATAATAGAAGGGAGATACCATGCGCGTAAATATTACACTTGAACACAAAGAATCTGGTGAACGCTTGTACCTTACTTCTAAAAACAAACGTAACACTCCAGACCGTCTTCAATTGAAGAAATACTCACCAAAACTTCGCAAACACGTTGTGTTTACAGAGGTTAAATAGTGGGTCATTACGTTTCAGTAGAAACGAAAAAACCTTGATTTAATGCGATTCTTGAATTTTCAAATTTCAATGTATTGCAATAAAAATCAACCGAATGACTACATTTTTGACTACATTTTTTGTGAAATAAATTAGATGTTCGGATATATAGAAAACGCTCTAGTCATATTGTCTAGAGCGTTTTTGTGTTGTTTAAGAAAATTAGATGTTGGTTTTAGATAACTACACATTTCAGATTTTTTTAAGCAAGATTTAATTGTTGATAACTAGAAAGGATTATTATGTTTACAAAAAACAAATTTCAATACTGTATTTACAATTATGAAAGACTAGAACTTCATGAGCTACAAAAGGAATATCAAAAGGATAAAGCTGGGACAAAACTTAAGTATGAAAACCAATTGTTTTGTCCTGGTTGTTACAAAGTGGATTTAGTGATAAACGAGAAAAAAGGAAAAATCTATTTGTCGAGCCATCCTAAAACACCTCATGCTGACGGATGTGAATATGCTTTGGAATCAGCTTCGAAAGTGGAATTGAAAGAATACTATGAGAAAATTGATGCAGATCTAGCTGAGCAACTCTTAAATCGTATTCTGGAAGAAAAGGCCCCTAGAGTAATCCAACCAAGAAGCTTCAATTTTCTGCAAAATAATAATGAGGTGTCTGATGTAAAATTTGTTTTAGAAAATAAAGTCGGTATCAGAAAATATTTACCTCGTAGATCCCTCCTCCTAAATGAATTAGAAGTATCTGACCATCTGACTATGTACTATGGAGAGTGTAAGGTGTTTCTAGGAAAAACTGATAAGAAGTACTACCTACGAATGTTTCGAAACAATGATCATGCAAAGTACATCTGTAATTTAGTAATTCCTGAAAGAGTGTATAGATATTTGGAAGATGAATTAAGATTTATCCCACAATCAGAAGATTTAAGTTTTAAACATTCAAGGGCCAATGCAGTTCCTGTAAAATTAGCTTTTGTTTCAACTATAAAGAAAAAACAAGAATATTATAATGGATACTTGAGTTTTTCAAAATTACTTAGAGTAAAACGTATGGACTAGTTAATTTTATCCCAATGCCTAGTTAGTTATACACAAAAAAATGTCAATATTGAGTAGAAGACTGAGCTTTTTTTAAAAAAATGGTCTACAATATAAATATAGACAAATAAGAAGGAGTAAAAAATTATGGTATATCTTCACAGATTTTTAGGGCAATGGTTAGATAAAAACCACTCTTCAGATAAAGCCTCGATTATCCGAAAAGCATTGTCTATCGGCAGTGGGGTTGACGAATACCTAAAACAAATAGAAGTGCGCAGACGGTTCACACAGGCAGTAAACCAAGGTAGATATTTTTATACCGTACCTAAAGAAGTTGAAATTGGAGATACCAGAGCAGATAGGTATTATCGTCTAGAACTGAAAGACTATGAGAGTGTGGCCTCTAATACTGTCTTTTATGGTAATGGAACATCTATTATTGTTAAGGCACTATTTGAGGGCAAAGGAGAGATAGTACGTATCTATGAGTATGAAACATTAGAAATGCTTATAGATGATTTAAGAGAAGAAGTAGCTATCACAATCAGTTGTCTCTATAAACCTTGCTATTTACTAGCAAGTGACTTTGAAGAGTTTCAGCCAAAACTTGAACTCGGCAAGATTTATTGCCACAACCCTCACGCACCTAGATATCGCAAACCAATTGCTGAAGTAGAAATTTAAAACTCTTATAATCAATTAGAATAGATATTTTTCTCAAGTTTTAAAGAGGAGTATTGCCATGGGACTTTCGTATGCACCAGATTATGTATGGACAGATCATTTTGTTGAAAGAGCTAATGAACGATTTGGAATTAAAGAAGAGCAACTTCCTAAATGGATTTCTAAGCAGATAAATAGCTTGACACCATATGATTCAAGCGAGGGACAAACTCCGGAAAAGCGAAAGTATATATCTGATAGTGGAATTATTTTTGTTTGTGATACGATTGAACATAGATTTATCACTTGTTATGAGGCTAATGATTGGATTGCTGATGGTAAAAAGATAACTATACATGATAATAATGTAGACTTGTTTAAGCAAGAAGTTGAAAAATTATCAAGGAAATACTACTTAAAAGATACGAAAGAAATGTTACTGAGTGTAAGAGATCATTTGACCGAATTTAATCAAATTGCTGAAAAATTAATGGCAGGAAGAGTCAGTCAACAAAATTTTGAGCTCATCAGTAAATTTATTGATGAGTTTCACGCAGTAAGAGCTGCTGTGAGAGTGATTGAAACCAAAAGGAATGATTTTAAACAATAGTTTTAGTGATACATTTCAATTTTAAGTTTTAATAGCAACAAAAAAGCATTGTCGGAGGAAGTGATCCGCACCCTCTAAATCGTATGTAAAAATAAAAGGTAGAACAAAAGTAGAAAATTTTTAATGAATTTTTGAAGAATTTGTTAAAATAAGCAAGACTGTAAAATAAAACCCAACCAAAATTTATTTTGGCTGGGTTTATTTGATATTCTTTACAATCTCATTAAATGAAGATATAATTTTTCCTTGCTTATCTTTGGGTAATTTTGTTAAGTTTTCAAAAAGTACTTCTGAAGAATCTTCTCGATCTGATTCAAATGATTGTAGGTTGAAGAACTCCTCGACCGTTAGATTTAGGGCTTTGATTACGGATTCAAGAGTTTTTATCTTAAAATCATACTTCATGTTCTCTATATTTTGAATCGCTTTAACACCTAGGCCAGCGATTTCAGATAATTTTTCTTGACTTAATCCCTGTGCTTTTCTACACTCACGTATGCGAAATGCGATATGCTTTTGTAATTTATTATATTCCATGTTATCTACCATTTTACTATCTGTTTTCTCTAAAAATAAGTATAATAAACTATCCAAAAACAATAAAAGTATGGTAAAATAGTACTATAGTTTAATAAAATGCATAGGGCATTGTACAAAAGGAGTTTATAAATGTCAAAAGCTACGGAAAATAGTCATAGTACTGCTAAAAAATTGTATACGGGTACGGTTATTTCTGCCATCGCAGCAACTGCAAGTCTTGTCGGCACAATCGGAACTGCTCACGCAGATACAGTAGAGATTCCATTGCCTACAACTGCTCAAACCGAACCAGCCTTGGTAGAGAAAGAAGCGCCTAAGAAAACTGAAGTGAAAGTTCCTACTAAGGAAGTCACAAAAGGTCAAGTTGACGAAGCCAAGGACAAACTTGACAAATCTAGCCAAGCAGTAGCAGACGCACAAGCCAAAAAAGACCAAGCGCAGACTGAAAAAGACAAGGCACAAACCGAAAAGGATAATGCTCAGTCTGAAGTAGATAAGGCGCAAGCAGTTAAGGATAAAGTAACACCAGAAAACATTGAAAAGCAAAAGCAAGAAGTTGCCAATGCTGAAACTGGTAAGACTAATGCTGAAAAGCAAGAAGAAAATGCTGAAAATGACCTCAACAAAGCTAATCAAGTAGCTAAAGACCAAGAAAAAGTGGTTAAGAAGTCTGAGGATAAGGTAGCAAGTGCTGAAACTGAAGTCAAAAACGCTCAGACTAACGTAGCTAACGCACAAGCTATCCTTGACGGTACAGGACAAGCGAAAGTTGTCGCTGAAAAGGATAATGCTGAACAAGCACAAGCACAAGCACAGACCAATGTATCAAATGCTGAAAATTCTTTGACACAAGCCAAGGCTGATGATAAGAAACTTGCTGAAGATATTTCAAGTGCTCAGAAAGAGTTGACACAAGCTAAGAATACCGTAGCAAGCACTCAAACTGCCTTGACAAACGCAACGAATAAGGCTAATCAGACTCAAACTGCTCTTGACAAAGCGCAGACCAATTTCTCTAAAGCTGAGAGCAACTATAAATCAATTAACACTTTCCAAGTCACTGATGAATATGTTAGTGCCTTGAAATCCTATGTAAATAATCCTTATAGTATTTTGGATGAACCTGCTAAGTGGGAAGAGCATAGAGAAAAAGTAGAGTCTATCTTAAAGTCGGTTAACCAAGAAAATTTGAATTTGAATAAATTCAAAGGAAATGCAAATGATAAAGCTATCAGTGTTGACGCTAATAACTTGACAACCGAACAAATGACAGAACTTTCTCTATTTGCGAGTGATCTACTTAACCAAATCCGTGAGCGTTTTGGAACCCCTAAGACTGTTGTAACAAAAGGCATGGTAAAAGTAGCTGATGAAGTGACTGACGGTTATGTAGCTGACGGTTGGGAGTATGGAAAAGGACATGATAGCAAAGCAGTAAATAACGTGGCTCGTAAGTATGGATTGCCTGCTTATGAAGATGATACTCAACAATACCTTGAAAACTTAAACAGTATCAATAGTGGTGATGAAATTCATACTATGTATGATGCTAAAAAATGGGTTTATGAAAGTGTTTCTGACTTACTATTTAATGGTTGGGAGTGGGCGCATGCTCAAAACCTAACAGGGTTATCGTCTGCCGGCGCTAATAAAGAATATCTAGGAGTGGATGTATCTAGTCGCCTTGGACGAACTAGCGCTCATTTCTTGACTGTATCAGACAAACAAGTATCTGGCAACAAGCTAGATAAGACTGAAGTACCTAATACTAAATCGGTAGAAAGCATTGTAAAAGCCTACAATACTGCTAAAACTGCCCTATTAAATGCTCAGACTGTAAATTCTCAAGCACAACGTGAGAAAACAAGTGCCTCAACAGAGAATATCAAAGCTAAAGGGAGACAAGCGACTATTGAGAAACGCTTGAACGCTCTTAAAGCGACACCACTTAAAACACCAACTGCTGAAAGTAATCTTGCAAATGCAAAAAATACGCTCGCTAGTGCGAATGAGCGCTTGAAAAACGCTAAAAAAGCACTAGAAGCCTTGACTGCTGACGTTAAAATCAAGCAACAAAACCTTGATAAAGCGAAACAAGAACTTGCTAATAAGCAAACTGCCCTTACTAACGCTAAAAACAACCTAGCAAATGAGAAAGCTAAGTTGGAAGAGTTGAAATCTCTAATCAAGATCGCCGAGAAAAATCTGGCGCTATCTAAAGAGAAAGTAGCACAAGCAACTAAAACTCTTGAACAATCCAAGGCTGACCTTGAAAACTTGCTCAATGCAGAGCCTAACTTAGTTAAAGCTAAGAATGTCCTTGCTCGGAAAGAAACTACTCTTAAAGAGAAAGCAACTGCTTTGAAAGAAGCACAAGCTATCCTTGATAAGTTGTTACAAGAGCAGAAAATCGACCAAGAAACTTATGACAAACTCTTTGCCTTATATAGCGCACAAGTAGAAGCTAAACGTTTAGCTGACCTTGAAGCACAGAAACAAGCTATCATCAGTTCTGGTGAAACACCTATCGAAGTCTATGACGAAACTGGTAAACTTGTAGCGTATGAAGTTAAACCTAAACCAGTCGCTCAATCACCTGTATCCTATAATGGTGCATGGACTAAGAAACAAGGTAAATCATTGCCAAACACAGGTGAAAATTTAAGTGTACTTGGATTAATTGGATTTTCAATTCTTAGTGTACTTGGTTTATCAGTAAATAAGCGAAAGAATAAATAAAAATGGTAAAGTAGTTCTAATCGAAAAATCGGGAAGACTCAGATATATCCATTTAGCATTTCGTAAAATTAAAGTGGACGCCTGTCCACTTTTTTTGCGCAACAAAATCAATTAACAAAACTAAGTTTTTTATCAACACTCTTAACAACCATATCGGACATCCTCTTCACTTTATGATATAATTTTATAGATAATATATTCGGAGTTTGGCCTGTTACAAAGCCAATGGTTGCGATTTCAAATAATGAACAATTTAGCAATCTGATTATTTGAAAGGCGTTAAAAAGGGGAGTTAAATGATTACATCAGAAGAAATTAAAGCACGTTTATGGAATGGTGCGAATGAATTACGTGGGTCCATGGATGCTAGTCGATATAAAGACTACATGTTGGGCCTTATGTTTTATAAATTTTTGAGTGACCAGACTCTAAAAACATTTGCGACAACCGCAGGTATTTCAAAAGAAGATAATTGGTTTGAAGAATATAAAAACGCCCATCAAGAATATGGTACTGAACTGGAAAAAATGATTCGGGACATCCTGGGATATTTTGTGCGCCCTGAACATCTATATCAAACATGGATCCAAGATATGAACGCCGGGAATTTTGAAGTTCAGAAAGTAATTGATAGCCTTAACCAATTCGAACGCAGCATTGCTGTTACCAAGGGTTCTAATGATTTCAAAGGACTTTTTTCAAGTTCAACACTGGATCTAACAGATACAGCTCTTGGCAGCAACCTTAATGAGCAGAATAAAAATATTCAAGCATTAATCCGTCTGTTTGAAGATTTGGACATGGTGGCTCTTCAAAATGGAGATGTACTTGGGGACGCCTATGAGTACTTGATTGGGCAATTTGCTATGGAATCTGGTAAGAAAGCTGGAGAATTCTACACGCCACATCAAGTCAGTGAAGTGATGGCGCAGATTGTCGCGACAAATCAAAATATTACTTCTATCTATGACCCAACAGTCGGTTCTGGTTCTCTTTTGTTAACTGTTAAAAAACATTTATCAGAAGAACTACAAAAAAGTCTCAATTACTACGGGCAAGAAAAGAACACTGCAACTTATAACTTGACTCGAATGAATCTCTTGCTTCATGGAGTTCGTCCAGAGAAGATGAGTATTAAAAATGGAGATACTCTTGGTCAAGACTGGCCGGAAGATCCGGAACGTCCAAATGAAGGAGTTCAGTTTGATGCGGTTGTTATGAACCCTCCTTATTCGATTAAGAATTGGAATCGTGATGGTCTAAAACCAAGTGACCCACGTTTTGAAATTGCAGGTGTCCTTCCTCCAGATTCAAAAGGAGATTTCGCCTTCCTTCTTCATGGGCTATATCATTTATCTACTACAGGAACTATGGCCATTGTTTTACCACACGGTGTCCTTTTCCGTGGTTCTGCAGAAGGTGAAATTCGAAAACGTCTATTAGAGAAAAATCAGATTGATGCCGTCATTGGTTTACCAAGTAACCTCTTTACAAACACAGGGATTCCAGTTTGTATTATCATCTTGAAGAAAAACCGTGAATTAAACGAGCCAGTTCTTTTCATCGATGCATCTCGTAACTTCATCAAAGTTGGAAAACAAAATGCTCTCCAAGAGAAAGATATTGCGAAAATCGTCGATGTGTACAAAAATCGTATCGAAGAAAAGGGCTATAGCCACTTAGCCAGTCGTCAAGAGTTGATTCAAAACGAGTTCAACATGAACATCCCTCGTTACGTGACAGCTATTGACGAAGAAATCCCACACGATGTGGATGCCCATCTATACGGGGGTATTCCAGAAAACAATATCAAGAATTTAGTAGCCCTTCATCAAGCTGTTCCAGAACTATTGAATCAGGCACTCACTGAGAAGCGCCCTGGTTACTTTGAATTGAATCAATCTATTGAAGAATTTTCAGAAGTAGTACTTTCTAGTCCAGTTGTGACAGAAGAGACGGTGCAAGTAATAGCTTCTATCCAAGAATATTTAGAAGAATACTGGGCAAAATTGCACCAATTGAACTCGGACATCAGTCCTCGACAATTAAGAGAAGAGATGTTGGCAGCTATCAAAGACCGCTTATCAGAATTTAAACAATTGAGTACCTATGATGGCTACCAAATCATGGCAGAGATTTGGACTAAGTACCTGTCTCATGATGTAGAGTTGATTGAACAACTAGGTTTTTATGAAGCTGGTCGAACTCGTGAACCAAACATGGTTACCAAGGGTAAAAACAAGGAAAAAGTTCAAGACGGATGGAACGGCGTTATCATTCCGAATGAACTAATCGCTAGTGAGTTCTATGGGGATGAGCTAGCTGATATCGAAGATCTAAAATCCCGTGTTTCTGAAATTGATAGCGAGTTGAGTGAGTTGGTAGAAAATGCCAAAATAGAAGACAGTGACGAGTATAATACTCTCTTTGACACTCTTAAAAAGAATGATGAGGGAGAAGCCCAAGATAGTTTTGAAAGTAAACTAGTGAAAGCTAGCTTGAAGGAAGCTGAAAAAGGCTCTGTTGACTATGAACTTCTCAAGAAAGTAGATGATTTAACCAAAGAAAAATCAACTGTCAATAAAGCTATTAAAACAAAAGAACTTGAAATGAAAGAGTTAGTTGCAGAACGTATCACACAATTGACAGATGCAGAAGTAGATCAAGTCCTTTATAAAAAATGGTTTGGTTCAGTTCTTGATAAAGTTGAAGAATTAGTCAAATCTCCTCTAAAAGCTGAAATTGCAGTCCTAGAAGAACTCAACAAACGTTACTCATATACCTTGGACAGTCTAGATGATGAAATTTCTAAACTGGAAAAAGATCTAGAAACGATGATGAAGGAATTGGTGGTGCTATAATGACAAATAATAGACATATACCAAAGAGACGCTTTAAAGAGTTTGAGTCGGATAGTGACTGGGAAGAGACAAAGCTAAGAGAACTTTTTCAATATATAGGGAATGCATTTGTTGGGACAGCTACACCGTATTATGTTGAAAGTGGTCATTTTTATCTGGAATCAAATAATATTAAAGATGGGCAAATAAATCACAATACAGAAGTTTTTATAAATGATGAGTTTTATCAAAAACAAAAGAATAAATGGTTGCAAACTGGTGATATTGTGATGGTACAATCAGGCCATGTTGGACATGCTGCTGTAATTCCTGAAAATCTTAACAATTCTGCAGCTCATGCTTTAATAATGTTTAGAAATCCTTCTGAAAATCTTGAATCACATTTTTTAAATTATCAGTATCAAACCACAAAAGCCAAGAAAAAAATCAAGACGATTACAACAGGGAATACGATACAACATATTCTTGCTTCAGACATGAAGGAGTATAAAGTTTACGTTTCGAATCTAGAAGAGCAGAAAAGAATTGGAAACTTCTTCCAAACTATAGATTCTCTCATCACCCTCCATCAGCATAAACTCGACAAACTGAAAAATCTCAAGAAATCTTATCTTGCTGAACTCTTCCCAGCAGAGGGAGAACGAGTACCAAAACGTCGTTTCCCTGGTTTTGAAGGGGAGTGGAAAGAGAAGAAGTTGGGAGAAGTTGTAGAGAAATTTGATAATCTACGTATTCCAGTTGCCTCTAAAGATCGTATAGCAGGTAATATTCCTTACTACGGTGCCAATGGAATTCAGGATTATGTTGAAGGTTTTACACACGATGGAGAATTTGTTTTACTGGCCGAAGATGGAGCAAATGACTTAAATGATTATCCTGTTCAATACGTAAATGGGAAAATATGGGTGAATAATCATGCTCACGTGATACAAGGGAAAAATAATTTGATAGATAATAAATTTTTATTATTCGCTATTAAACAAATACAGATGGAACCTTATCTAGTTGGTGGAGGACGTGCAAAGCTAAATGCTGAAATTATGATGAATTTACCTTTGACTGCCCCTGAAATTTCAGAACAGAGAATGATTGGAGCATTCTTGATGAAAGTTGAGAAACAAATTTCCCTCCAACAAGAAAAACTTGCCAAACTAAAAGATTTGAAAAAAGCATATTTGAATGAACTCTTTGTCTAAGGGAATAAGAAGTCGTTCTAGAAAGGAAACCTTATGGGTCGTACCAACAAAGATGCCTCTGAGAGACATTTTCAGGATGAATTTGTCAGAGAATTAACCAAATTCAGATGGCAAGCTCCAGATAAACTGAATGGTAATCTTCATAAAGTGACTGTTCAGGATTTGATTGAAAACTGGAGAAGTGAACTCAATCGTATTAATGCTGATGTCCTAGAAGGAGTAGCATTAACAGATAGTGAGTTTGAGCAAGTTATATCCAAAGTCAATCAAATCTCTAACAGTTATGAAGCTGCCAAGATTTTATCCATTGAAGGTTCAACTGGGAAGATTGATGGGATTTATCGTGATGATCATCCAGAAGTGACAAGAAAACAAATTACTCTAACCATTTTGAAAAAAGCGCAAGTGAGTGGTGGAGATTCAAGCTATCAAATTGCCCGTGAAGTATCAACACCCAACGGAAATCGTTTTGACCTTGTGCTCTTAATAAATGGACTTCCTTTGATTAATATTGAACAAAAACGAAGTGACAAGAGTCTAGATGAAGCTTTCGGTCAATTCAAACGTTATTATGCAGATGGAGAATACACCAATAACTTCATGGCCTTCTCTCAGATGATGGTCGTGACAACAGATATTGAAACTCGCTATTTTGCGACGCCTAAATCCATCAATGATTTCAATCCTGCTTTCGTTTTTCACTGGTCAGTAACCCAAAAAGGTCAAGATAATGGGAAACACTTGGGGCAACGTGTATTAACGGATTATAGAGAAGTCATTGAACACTTCTTAATGGTACCGATGGCCCATCAGATGGTGGGAGACTATCTCATTATTGATGAAGATCCTGACAATGAAGAAAATCGTCGCCATATGTTGATGCGCCCCTATCAGGTTTATGCTCTGCAGGCGGTCGAAAAGGCAGCATTTGGTTGGGATAATCCAAGTAAAATCCCGCATGGTGGCTTTGTATGGCACACAACAGGTTCAGGAAAAACCATTACTAGCTTTAAAACTGCTCAGTTCTTAGCTACTAGAACTGAGTTTGATAAAGTAGTATTCCTACTGGACAGACGAGATTTAGATGAACAAACTGCAAAAGCCTTTAAAGCTTATTCAGTCTATGAATCAGTAGAGGTCGATGGGACTAAGAGTACTTATCAGTTAAGAAAACAGCTCATGTCTCCAAAGAGCGGGATTGTAGTAACAACTACCTTTAAATTGAGTATATTGGTAAAAGAACTCCTTGAGGCTCAAGATACTAGTTTATCAGATAAGAAGATTGTCTTTATCATCGATGAAGCCCATCGGACAACAATGGGCGACATGATGGGACAGATTAAAGAGTATTTCTTTAAAAATAGCTTGTTCTTTGGTTTTACTGGAACTCCTTTATTTGATGAAAATAAGGTTAAAGGGAAGATTAATGAACGTAGTGAAGTCATTAATACCACTGAAAAACTGTTCGGCCCACTCTTACACCAATATACAATTGATGAAGCTATTGCAGATGGAAATGTCTTAGGTTTCCATGTCGACTACCTCAATACAGGTGAGTTTAGAAGTTATGAAGATCTTCGTGATCAACTAATTGATATTTTAGTTAAAAGGTATCCAAATAAAGAACAAAGAGAGATTGAACGACAAGTTCAACAATGGACTGAACTGGAAGTAGAAAAGAACGCTGTTAAAGAAGGTCTATTATTTTATCAAGATAAATATCATATTCCAAAAGTGGTAGATGAAATCCTATCTGGTTGGAATTCGCAATCTCAACAGGGAGAATTCAATGCGATTCTAACAGTTGCATATAAAGAACGTGTTATCAATTATTACCACGAATTTAAGAAGCAAATTACTGAAAAATTCCAGGAAGGTGATGCGAAACCTAATGTCGTAATGACTTTTAGTTTTGGAAACGAAAATGACCCTGACAATGTCGCTAATGAAGTTGTCGAGGAAATGTTTGAGGATTATGCTGGAATTACTGGCATCAAGTTCTTAGTTGGTGATAGAAATCGTGGTGAGAATGCCTATTTTGAAGATATTACTGCTCGTGCGAAACGAGGAGGAAGTGGCAGAAATCCTAAAAATATCGATATTTTAATAGTCGCAGACCAACTACTAACGGGATACGATGCCAAACGCTTAAATACTCTTTATGTGGATAGAGCGCTAGAACTTCAGAACTTGATTCAAGCTTATTCTCGTACGAATCGTGTATTCGGTTCCTCTAAGGAGTTTGGAACGATTATCAATTTCCAATATCCAAGAATAACAGAATCTCTAGTGAATGATGCCCTTCGCCTATATGGAAGTGGTGGGAAAAACAGTATAGTTCTAGTCAAAAAATATTTCGATGCAGTAATTGAATTAGCTGATAAATTTGCTTATTTAAAAGATGAGTTAGAAGATCCTACAAATTGGGCGTCTATTAAACATGATGAGGAGAAAAAGGCACTCTTTAAAAAAGGATTCATCGATGCAGCAACCCAGTTAGGCAAAGTAAAACAATATTATGAATTTTCTTGGGATGATGAAGCCTTTGGGATGACAGAGCATACATGGCTACAGTATGTAGGTGCTTATAAAAATCTATTTCCAAAAGAACCGAAACCGCCTGGAATATTAATTGATAATATTGTTGGGAATACAAAAATTCAAGGAACACAGGTTATTGATGCCCAAAGCATTTTTACGCTAATTGATAAGAAGACATCAAGTAAGGATGGAGTGTTAGTTATCAATGATAATAACCTAATTTTGATATTGGAACAAATACAAGAACTCAGTAATTTAGGAGAGAATGAATTAGCCGAGTCTCTTAAAATCTTTATTGATGAAGAATTACGTCCAGGGCATTTATCTGCAGACACAGACTTTGACACTGCCTTTAATGCATGGCAGGCACAGAGACAAATGAATTTTGTAGAAAAATTTGCGTCTGAGTGGGGACTGGATAGTCTACTATTAGCTAAATCACTAAAAGCTTATGACTTGAAGAAACCAGATGAAATTCCATTCCGTGAAGATATCGTCAAAACACTCGATGCAACTAAAGCAACAAATCAATTTGCAGGAAACAAACTTAAACTCAACATGGAATTGAATAAAGTTCTTCCAAATTGGATGCAAGAAGTGAAGCTGAAGTATAAGTGATTATATGAATTTAATAAATAAGGATTAAAGTAATATGAAAAACATAATTTCAAAAATGGTTGATTACTCTTGGTTAGGTTCGTGGGCAATCTGGGAAAATGATAAGGGTGAAGAAGGATTTTCTAAAAGTACAGATATCAGGGAAAATATAGACTTTAATAAGTATGAAAAAGAATTACAACAGAATAATTTTGTGATTTTGGCTATGAATCCTGGCGGAGAAAGCAATCTTAACAATTTAAACAATTTATCAAGAAAGAAACAAGTTACTAATCCTTGGAATAATTTCCATAATAAAGGAAGAAGTAATGATCACTTTCTTGCTTCCGCATTCAATAAAAGTAAATTACGTGGTTCCTATATAACAGATTTTTTACCGATAATTGGTAGCGAAAGTAATAAAATTTCAGAAATCATTAATGATTTAGAAAAAAATAACAAAAAAGTCCTAGAAAGATTCGTTAGAGAATTAGATACTGAAATATCTACTTTGCTTCCAGATTATGAGGAGGTTAATTTGATTTGTCTAGGAGAGAAAGCTGCAAGTTGGGCGAAAAAATTTCTATCAGATGAACAAAGTAGATTTAGTAACCTTGAGAAAAAATATAAGGTATATCAAATATATCACTACTCTTTCTTCGCAAGTACTGCTAGAAAAAAATATGCTGAAAAGCATAACATTGAAAACAATTATTCGATCATTGTAAAACACCAATTAAATGAGCAAGGGTTGAAAATTTAGATATGAAGATTGTAATAGTTTTTAGCTGTAGTTTTATAAAAGGAGAAATTTTATGAAATTTAACATAGTTATTGAATACAATGTAGAAAACGTTAATGATAAAGAACTCAATAAAGATATTGAGTTTGAATATCATAATCGTATCTATAAAGAAGATGGTGAGAAAAAAGCGAAAATATATTCTGACGCTGTAAAATTTAGAAAAAATAAAATTGAGATTGAATGTAAACGTACCACAGCAATTGATTTAAATAATTGTTGGAAAACAAAAAGAAGCAACTTTAAAAGATGTATAGTATCATCATTATTTTATGTCTATAATTTTTATAGACAGCCGATAGAAATTAAATCAATTATAATTAGTGATGGTAGTAAGAATAAAATTGCTATCCCATTTGTTCAAGAATTTGTGACACCACTTCCAGATAGTTTTGTTATTGATGAAAATATTAAATATTTATTTAAAATGATCAGCCACAAGGAAGTCTCGGATGTAATATATAGAGTTCTTCATTCACAAGTGCTATTTAATAAAAATAAAGATTTTTACAATGCCTATCGTTCTTTTAATACCATGTATACTTTTTATTATACTTTTCACAATAAATTTATTAATAAAATAAGTAATAAAAAGGTCGACAAAGATGCAATAATATGTTTACTACAATTAAAAAATATTGAGTTAAGTTTAACAAATTCAATTTCTTTTTCAGAAAGTTTTTTTGTAAATAATACTGATGAATTATTCAAACTAGTTCTTGTTTGGCTTATAAGTGAAAATGTTGAGAAAAATAGCTTCCAAGGTATAATAGGTAATCAATGTTTTAAATATGAGAACAAACATGTTTTAGAGTTATTGAAGAAAGTCTTAGAGAGTTATTATCAAGTTACTGATAATTATAACTCTGTTTTAGATGACTTCGAGAAAAGATATAAGAAAAAGAAGGAGTCTTGCAAAATCAATTTTTTACAACTGATTGCTCTTTATGCTCAGCATAGAAGGAACAAACTTTTACACGGTGAACATGTTGATCCTACATTTTTAATTCCTGACGTGAATGCTGATATTCTAGCCTATATCTCTGATATTGTATTTCAAGTTAGCATTGATTTAGTTAATAATATTGAGAAGAATGATTTTAGTGAAGCCAAGATTTTTTAAATAATATAAGTTATTTAATAATTTAATTAGAGTATAAAGAAAAAGGAAGTACCTATAAATAAAACTAGAATAAAGATGTAATCATTTTTAAATTATTACATTTTAATTAAAAATCTAAAAACAGGAGTATAAATTATGGTTTTGGAAACAGGCTTAAAGGTTGTAATAAGAGTGTACTACTCAAAAGCACATAAAGAGTTTTTGCAAACGGGTTATTGTGTTAAGGTTAATCAAGAAGAATTCAAGGATTTAGCTGGGATAAGCTGTAAGGATGAGAGTGTTGCAAAATTTGATACATTGAAAATAGCAGCGAGCGTTATACAAAGAAGCTTTAAAAACACCCCTGATATAAGATATGTTCCAATGTATGAATATGATGCTATTTGGTTAGATGAAAAGGAGAAAAAATTTAATAAATAGAATTAATGAAACTAAATTGAAGAAGCACTATCAGGTATGACATAAATTAACGTTAATTATGGATTAGAATAAGCATTTAATGAAACTATTTTACAAAAAGACCATTAAGAGAGCTCTTAATGGTCTTTTGATATATAAAACATTTTAGGTATCGAAAACTAATTTGAGCCCAGATAAGTAAATAGTTGTTTTTGTCAATATTCTTGGATAAAAATATCCTAATTTCTCCAATCTCTTAATCCTTCTTGAAGTTTAAGTCTAATCTTCTCAAATCTAGCTTTAGCTGTTTTATCGTTTATACCTAGTTCGGCGGCCAATTGTCTAAATGACTTATTATTCTCCACACGTTCTACAAAAAGTTTATATTCGCTAGGGCTTAAGCCCTTTAATGCTTTATATAGCATTGAATTTCTCTCTGTTTCCATTAAATTGTCTAATGAATTAGGAATACTATTTGGAATTAGGTCTATTAATTCAGTGTATTTTCCATCATTTGAAACGATCTTATTCAGACTAGTTAAATGATAACGAGAATCTTGTCGAAGTGAGTTTTCGAATTCTTGATCTAGAAGTTTCAACACGGTATCCCAGTCGTTTTGCTTTTTAGCTTGAAGTATTTTTTCTTCTCGTTTATTAATAATTTTTGACATTTTCTTGTCCTTTCCATAAGTGGTATAAAACGACGAAAAGAAACAAGAAAACATTGACCTTATATGACGGAGGAACAATGAATTTCACATGTCTCAATCCGCCTTTAGTAGTGGGTCAAACTTAAAATAATGGAGAAAGAATATCTTAATCTTCTTTCATAGATACAAACCTCCTTCTTATAAACGCGGTATTGATCATTAAAATTAGACACGAAAAAAAGGCCAACAATCTTTCTTTTGTTGGCCTTTTTCCTATTTATTGAAGATTCGAGAGCGCACTAAAAACACTTCCAATAGTTATTGTTAAAACATTGGTTTATTGGTCTATGAGCACATTATAATATAGAAGTGACAACTCTCTATATCTTCTCTGATATTCCTCCACTCTAATAATTAGAGCTCTATTTTCTTAAAAATTCCTCCTGCTCTATCTCTAGAGCTTTCACTGTAAGTATATAATCTAAAAAATTATATACAAAAAAGACCGATAATTTTTTCTTATCGGTCTTTTTTTCCTTACTTATAAAATAAAAGAGAGTACACAAAAAACATATCTAACAGTCACTTTTTTGACTGAGACTTAGTAATTCTTAGCCGCAATAGCTCTCTATATATTTCTATATTTCCTCCTGCCCTAGGTGGAAGAAGCCTAGGGTTTCTTATAGATTCATTATATCAGAACTAATAAGAATTGCAATATAAAACAGTTGACAACTTAATGACAAAAAAAATAATTTTAAAATTTTTTTCTAAATACCTCCGAATTTAATTAGAAATTGTCCTTATAGATAAGGAGGTGGTTGTTATGATTGTTTAATAAAATAAATCGAAGAATATGACTGGAGTACAATAAATAAGAAAGAGGTACATTACATGAAAACAAAAAATCGAAAAAATGGTTATTCAGCTAATACTGCAAAACAATATGTTGATCAAAAACAAGCAATTCACTGCTTGAGCACTGAATTTGAAGCACAAATCAAGTTTGAAGATGGTCAGCCAACTGGTGAGATTATTGGCCACAAAGCTTGGTTCTCACAGAAAGGATTGCCGCCATTCCAGGTTAAATTCGAATCTGAAGTAACTCTTCCATCGTATCTAGCAATGGTAGACTTTGATGGATTAGAAGCCTGTGAAGTTGGCTATAATGTCTATTTCCGTGCCAATAACATCAAAGAGGTCAAATAATGACTGATAAAGAGCTTGCCCAATACTTGCTCCAATCCCTAAATATGGGGCTTGGCAGTATTATGCAGGGAGAAACTAGCTATACTAACTCTTTTACTATAAAAAATATGCAAAATGGTTTTTTATTTATCCCACGATTACCGGCGGGATATATCATTGACGATGAACTTTATCAGAAAATTTTTCTGATTGCTAATGCTGCTCTCTACCCACGATACACAGTTCTTAAACAGAACTCTGCATACTTTCTTGCTCTTGAAACCGATGATATCCATGTTCAAAGAGGTTTGTTTTTCCCTTGGAAAGAAGGAATTTCTGAAAGGCTTATAATTTCGGATTTGGATCAGTTTGTTTTGAAAGAAAAAAAACATAAGATTCCGATTATGAAGAATCTAACTCTGGATTTTAATAAAGTAACTTCTGTAGCTATTGCAGGAAATAGTGGATCTGGGAAATCTTATGCTCTGACGTACTTTCTTAGCTTACTGAAAAATTTTTCGGACTTAATTATTGTCGACCCCAAATTTGATACACCATCAAGATGGGCTCGTGAAAATGAGATTGAAGTCATTCATCCTCAGCGCAATCGTTCAAAGTCTGATTTTGTATCAGAGATAAATGAAAATTTAAGCTCATGTTTGAATCTTATTCAAGAACGTCAAGAAATTCTCTATGACAATCCTGACCAAGAGTTTAAGCATTTAACTATTGTAATAGATGAAGTTCTCGCACTTTCTGAAGGGGTTAATAAAACGATAAAAGAATCTTTCTTTTCACTACTATCCCAAGTTGCACTTCTCGGACGAGCGACCAGAGTACATCTTTTATTAGTTAGCCAGCGTTTTGACCACAATACAATCCCGGTTTCCGTTAGAGAGCAACTGAATGTGTTGATTCAGATTGGAAACATCAATAAGAAGACAACACAATTTCTGTTCCCGGACCTTGATCCAGAAGGGATTGTGATTCCTATTGGCAAAGGTACCGGTTTGATACAAATCATTGATAATGAGCATCCCTATCAAATTCTTCCCCTGCTCTGTCCGACTTATTATACAAAGAAAGGTATTTTATGAATATCAAAAAGAATTTCTTTCAGAGAAGTTTTAATATTACAGTGACGATACTTATGTATGGCTTGTTTTTCCTTTGCTTGACAATTGGTCTTAGATTGCTGCAGGATTTGATGGCAAATGCTCAAAGTACATACTTATCTCATCTGTTTGATGCGATAAAGCAATGGGCTAGTAAAGGTGAGTACTATACAAATATTCTAGCAATTTTATTACCGTTAATCGCAGTATTTCTCATTATAGTTGAGTTGATTTTACGTGCTATTTATGACAAACCGAGTAATTACTTTAGATCTGCTTATCAAACACTGCGCCTCATTCAGTTTTTGAGACAAGACGAGAATTCTCAACTAGCCTTTTCAATCGATAATTCATCTACTGTAACCAGGTTCAATCCTATTCTTAGAAAATTCAATAGAGCTACATCTAAGTGCGTTGTTGATGTAAGAAAAGATTCTGTGACGATTTTGATTAAGTATCCAAAAACCCAGCAGTCTCAGAAATTACTAAGAGAAATGGAAAACTATATCAAAGAAGAAATTTCTAGTCGCAATCCAGAATATTATTTTTCTGCACCAAATAGGCAAGGTAATAAGCTCTGGTTTAAATCTACAAAAAGATAAAATGTTGGCGGTACTCGGTTCACGTAGTGAGGGCCGAAAGTACTGCCTTATCATGCAATCTAATTGACAGAACCAATGGGACTACTACGACCCATTGGTTCAATAATCAATAACCACACTAATTGCAGAAAAATTGAAAATGATTTTTGAAAGGAGATATTCATGGTCAAAGATAAACGTTCGAATAAATGGGCATTTCTGATTTATCAAGAAAGTACACCGGAAAATTATCTTGATATTCTAGAGGAAATGCATATTCCATTTGTATTGAGTCCTTGGCACGATAAGGATGTAAATAAAGCAACAGGAGAATTTAAAAAAGCGCATAAGCACGGAGTCCTATTTTTCGAATCACTTAAAAGCTATACGCAGGTCTCAGAGTTACTAACTGCAAAACTGCATGCACCTTCTCATGTAGAAGTAGTCATGTCACCAAAAGGTATGTATGATTATTTCATACACGCAGAGAATCCTGATAAAACACTCTACAATATCGATGAAATTGAATCAGGTTGTGGTTTTGAATTGGAGAAATTTCTAATCACTAACAATAACGAACAATTTCTTTCAACTGTGATTGATATTATCGAAGAACACAACTTTATTGAGTTTAACAATCTTGTTAGATATGCACGAGTTGAGAACCCCTTGCTTTTAAATATAATCATAAATAAAACATATTTCTTCGCAAAATATCTCGATTCACGTAGACACTCAAATCATAAAAAGGAGAGTGAACAATGACGAATAATGAACTTATAAAATTGAATCAAATCGAGCAGATTTTAAACTGTTTGCTGGCTTTGATACAGAAACAGGAAAATACTCAAAATCATGCAAGTATACTTACTCAGAAAGAGCTGCTTTCGATACTTAAGATTTCACCAAACACATTGAAGTCGTGGGAGAAGACAGGGCTCAAGCGTTTAGAACCACCAATCGAGGGGACTCGTACAGTCTACTACAGAATGGAGGATGTGCTGACTTACTTAACTCCTTAATTCTAAGAAATGTGCTAAAATAGTAATATCACATGAAATAGTGTGAGGTTGTTATTTTAGCCTTTTATATATCCGAACGTGAAAGGCTACTATGCAGAAAGAAACTATCATTCACAACAATCGAAAAATCATTAAAACTACTAAGAGTAACGGAACTATTAGCTATACGCAACGTGGTGTGTATATTGGTGTAGACGTTAAAACAGGGAAAAAAGTTACATCATCTATTACTGCTAAAACTCTGAAAAGTCTGGATAGGAAAATTATTCAAGCTCGGATTGATTTTGAAGCGAAAGGCTCAACTCTAAAAGAGACCTTGTTGATTAATAACTTCGAGGAGTTAGCTGAAGCCTGGTTTGTCAGTTTTGTAACTTGGGTCACTTCTCAAAATACCATCAATCGGGTTCGAAGCTACCTTGATACCTATATCATCCCTAAGTTTGGAGAATATAGGCCTGAAGAGATAAAATCTGCAGATATTCAGATTTGGGTTAATAAATTAGCTCAGCAATCTAAAAAGTCTGTTGAATCAGGTGTTAAAAAATCCAAAAAGGGACACGCAAAAGATTTCGGTGCAGTTATCTATAAGCTTAGTGATATTTTTGATTATGGAATCACGAATTTCGAACTTTCTCATAATCCAGCTCGAACAGTAAAAATCCCTCCAAAACCGAAGGTGGTAAAGGAGAGAATCATGGTTTTGCATGGAGAGGACTTGGCTACTTGGCTGAACTATCTTGATACTCTTCCAGACACACGAGCTAATCGAAGATTTAAAGTTATCTGTGATACACTATTAGCTTCTGCGCTTCGAATCAATGAACTTCTTGCTTTATCAATCCATGATCTCGATTTTGATTCCAATGAAATCATCGTTAACAAGACGTTGATGTGGAAAGCTGGGAATAAGAAACTTGGGATTAAGGGTGAGATTGTTTGTAAGAACAGTGCCAAAACTGATTCTGGTAACAGAAGAGTTGCAGTCCCGAGACAAGTCTTAGATGACTTGAAAGCTTTTCATGCTGAGATGAGTGATTACTTTATGAGTCATGATTTACCAACTGTGGACTTAATTTTCCCTACAATTTACGGGAACTATATGTGTGACAGAAATGAACGTGCAACGCTTAAAAAGCGTTTGACTGAATTAGGACTACCAAACTATGGATTCCACCTTTTCCGTCATACACATGCTTCTTTGATGCTGAATGCTGGCGCAAACTGGAAAGAACTCCAGATAAGAATGGGGCATAAGTCGATTAAAACAACAATGGATACTTATGCTGAATTGGCACCGAAAAAGAAAGCAGAAGCAGTTGAAATCTACCTCAAAGAAATTGCAAAATTGACGGCTTAGCAAAATGACTACATTTATGACTACATTTTCTATAGAACAATCTAAAAACGTTGATATAACAGCGTTTAAAGAGTGCTAAAATAACATTCACAACCTTTACAGAAGTGAAGTAAGCATTCAATACAAATTAATACATAAGAAAAACGCTGATTTTAAGCGTTTTTTCTTTTTTCCAATTTCAATACATTTCACTATATTTCAGTTCAATCTCTACCTTTTTCTCTACCTTTTTTAGATAAATATATCATCTGGATATTGAAGTTAAGCCCTGCTATCATTTCGATGGCAGGGCTTTTTAATGTTTGGTACACTACCTTCTTATCTATATTTTGATGGAGCTGAAGTTGACATCTACAAAGTTTAATGTTAAAATACATTCAAAAATATATTTGAATGAGGTATTTTATGGTTCAAAATGTTGTTACTTCAATAATTCTGTATTCTGGGACTGCCGTAGACTTACTTATTATCCTAATGTTATTTTTTGCAAAAAGAAAAAGCAGAAAAGACATCATTAACATCTATTTAGGACAATTTCTAGGCTCTGTTAGTCTAATATTGCTAAGTTTACTTTTTGCATTTGTCTTAAATTATATTCCTAGTAAAGAGATTTTAGGTTTGCTCGGTTTGATTCCAATTTTCCTAGGACTCAAAGTTTTGCTTTTAGGAGATTCTGATGGAGAAGCTATTGCAAAAGATGGTTTGCGCAAAGATGATAAAAACCTGATTTTTCTAGTCGCTATGATTACTTTTGCAAGTTGTGGTGCTGACAATATTGGTGTTTTTGTCCCATATTTTATTACCTTAAATTTAGCGAATTTGATAGTGGCTTTACTTACCTTTCTAGTCATGATTTATCTCTTGGTTTTTTCTGCCCAAAAATTGGCACAAGTCCCTTCTGTTGGAGAAACTTTGGAGAAATATAGCAGATGGTTTATTGCCGTTGTCTATTTAGGATTGGGGATGTATATCCTGATTGAAAACAACAGCTTTGACATGCTAAGAACTGTGTTCGGCTAGGAGAAAAAATTATGAAAAAAGATAGTATCTGCCAAGTGGATGTTATTAATCAACAAAATGTTACAACCGCAACGAACTACTTTGAAAAGGAAAAAGTCCAAAAATCACTTCGCATTTTATCAAAGTTTACCGATAATAAACAGATAAATATCATTTTTTATCTCCTTGCTGTTGAAGAACTCTGTGTCTGTGATATAGCCTGTTTACTAAATCTCAGTATGGCATCTGCCTCCCACCATCTTCGTAAACTAGCCAATCAAAACATCTTGGATACTAGAAGAGAGGGGAAAATTATATATTATTTTATAAAAGATGAGGAAATCAAAGACTTTTTTAATCAACTAGGATAACAACTATTTTTACTACTTTACCATTCACTCTACCTTTTATTATGTAGCATTCTAAAAACATTGATGTACCAACGTTTCTAACAGCTAAAATAGAAATTATTTAATCTTTTATAGAGGTTAAATAGTGGGTCATTACGTTTCATTAGAAACGAAACAACCTTGATTTAACGCGATTGTTGAATTTTTCAATTTCAATGTATTGCAATAAAAATTAACTGAATGACTACATTTTTTGTGAAATAAATTAGATGTTCGGATATAGAGAAAACGCTCTAGTCACAATGACTAGAGCGTTTTTGTATTGTTTTAAAATTTATTAAAGCACATATTCGTGAGCATATAATTTGAGTGCGCTCTCATATTTTGATATACTATATTTAACCCAGATATATAGGGGTAATGAAAGGAGGCGCATATTATGTTGTGGTCCATTATTGTAGGAGGCTTTATCGGCCTTGCAGCAGGGGCAATCACTAAAAAAGGTGGCTCAATGGGAGTAATTGCTAATATATTTGCCGGTTTAATCGGTTCATCAGTAGGTCAATCACTCCTTGGTACTTGGGGACCTTCACTAGCTGGTATGGCTATCATTCCATCTATTGTTGGTGCGGTGATTGTAGTTTCTGTGGTATCGTTCTTTTTGGGTAAAAAAGGTTGATTTTATACTCGAAAGCAGACTATAGTTTTTAATTTATAATGACGGGTAAAGCTATGGTTTGTTGCACTAATTGAAAGGATTTTAGATGTCAAAATCAAAGAAAATATTATTGCTTATTTTCTGTATTTTAATCTTGACAATTTTCCTTCCTATTTTGATAGACTACCACCAGGTTAGTGATTTAGGAATTCAATTGACTAGCTGGCGACAGACATCATTTGAATATTATCTCGCTAGATATGTATTTTGGGGGCTTCTAGGCCTGTCTATCTTCGTTTTATTATGGATGTTAGTAATCCTGTTTTATCCTAGACAATATCTGGAAATAAAACTTGGAACTAAAGATGATAATTTAAAACTAAAAAATTCAGCTATTGAAGGGTTTGTTCGATGTTTATTGGATGAACACAAGATGGTCAAAAATCCCAAAATTCAGGTACATACTCGGAAAAAGAAATGTTTCGTTTATGTAGAAGGTACAGCTGTTCTTTCAGATAACATTGCTAACAAATTTGAAGTAGTTCAAAACGAAATCACTCAAGGATTGAAAGAATTCTTTGGTATTGATCGAGAGGTTAAACTGGAAGTTTCAGTGAAAGAATATGACCCTCAAAAAGCAGCTAAGAAAATTGTTAGTCGTGTAAAGTAAGGAAGTAAAAAATGGAATGGTTTAAAAAATATCAATACCCAATTCTATGTGGTGTAGTAGGTATTATTCTAGCCTGCTTCATCCTATCCTTCGGTTTCTTTAAAACATTGTTCGTTTTAATCTGTGGAGCCCTAGGAATTTGGTTGGGATACTATGTACAGAAGAATTATTTAAATAAATAAAGGAGTTTCATATGTCAAACGTAGAAAAAAATGTAAATGTAAATACTGAAAAAAAAGATGTTGTTGTTTCTAAAGATGTTCGCGGAGAATTAACTTACGAAGATAAAGTTATTCAAAAAATCATCGGTCTTTCACTAGATAGAGTCCCAGGACTATTACATGTTGACGGTGGATTCTTCTCAAATCTTACAGAAAAACTTGTTAACACTAACGATGTAACACACGGTGTTAACGTTGAAGTTGGTAAAGAACAAGTAGCAGTTGACTTGAACGTTATCGTAGAGTACAGAAAAAACGTTCCAACTCTATACAAGGAAATCAAAGACGTTATCGTATCAGAAGTTGCGAAAATGACTGATCTAGAAGTAGTTGAAGTTAACGTTAACGTTGTTGACATCAAAACTAAAGAACAACATGAAGCAGACTCAGTTAGCCTTCAAGATCGTGTAACTGACGTGGCAGAATCAACAGGCGAATTCGCGTCAGAACAATTGTCTAGAGTGAAATCTGGTATCGGTTCAGGTGTCGCAGCAGCACAAGAAAAACTTGGCGAAGGCGCTGAATTCGTTCAAGAAAAAGTTGGCCAAGGCGTTGACAATGTTAAAGACGCTGCAGCCAAAGCAGAACCACGTGTTCACTAATTACTAATTTAGAAAAAATAAAAGGAGGACATACTTATGTCTACAGAAGAAAAATTCAACCAAGCAGCAGGATCTGTTAAAGAAGGCGTTGGCAAATTGATCGGCGACAAAGAACTTGAAAGCGAAGGAGCTGCTGAAAAAGTTGCTTCTAAAGTGAAAGAAGTCGCTGAAGATGCAAAAGACGCTATTGAAGGCGCTGTTGAAGGTGTTAAAAACATCTTTAAAAAAGATGACGCTAAATAGTAAAATATAGGTAATCTTGCTATTTTCCTTGAAAACACTCCCTAACTGGGGGTGTTTTTGTTATTTATTTTTATCAATGCACGTTTTATAGAGAAAAAAAGAATACAGGACAAACAAATTCCTGTATTCTTAAAATAACTTAGAGCCACATTAACAAAACAGCGACTAATATGATTATAGTGCAAATTATTTTTCCGATTTTTTCATGTTGCTTGAACAATTTTTCAGAGAAAAGAGTCAATATAAGCGCAACACACATCAACACATTGCTTAAAGTTTGAGTAGTCATGGTCCATACTCCTTTCGTTAGTTGTTAATCCAGTAAATAAGTTGAATAGTAATTATCTAATTTTCAAACATATCCATCTGCCCTGGTAAAGCCTTTGTTCTTTGATTATTAATCGGTATCTCTATCTATCTTTATTATAGTACAAACGTCATTATTAAACCAATAAATGTATTTATTTTTATTGCTCCTATTTTTGAGAGCGCTTGAAATATGTTATAATAAAACTAGATTAATGTATAGGAGGCAAACCGTGGGAAATTTCATTGAGCTAGTCTTTCATCGTTTCTTTTTGGGGATGATTGCGACGGCTTATTTTTGGTTATTGACACTAGCAGGAGGAGTGGTTTTTGGTATAGCACCCGCTAGTGCAACTCTCATGAGTTTATTTGCTGAAAATGGCTATTCTTACCGTGCTTATCGTTTCAAGGAAGCATGGGCTTTATTTAAGAGCAATTTTGTCAAAAGTAATCTCAGTTTCTACACTTTTATAGGGATTGACTTGATCTTGATTTATGGCTTGTATCTGATGATTCAGTTGCCAAACCAGACCATTATCCACTTGGCAGCAACATTTCTAAATATCTTTTTAGTAGCCTTGGTATTTTTGGCCTATACGGTATCTTTAAAGTTACAGGTTTACTTTGAATTGTCCTATAAAAACACCTTAAAGCTTGCCTTTATCGGAATTTTTATGAGTTTATCAGCAGTGGCCAAGGTTCTATTTGGTAGCGTCTTGTTAGCCATTATTGGTTTCTATATGCCAGCCCTCATCGCTTTTGTAGGTATTGGAATGTGGCATTTCTTTATTAGTGATTTATTGGAGCCTGTTTATGAAAGTATTCATGAAAAATTGGCAACCAAATAAGACCAAACAATTCCGCCTCCACTCACTCCTAAGAATCTATAGTCTGGTGATGATTATCATCATTTCCTGCTTTGCTCTCTTGATTTCTTATGCAGACTGGGATATGCGTGAAAGGGAAGCCAATCGTGTTGGTCAGCGTGTTCTCGCTCGAACAGTCGATGAGGTTGAATACTATTATCGAGAGTCAACCCGCCTAGCCCAGAGTTTAGTGGATAATCAAGCTCGGATTGAAGGAATTTACAAGTATTTTAGCCTCAGTACGCCGGATTATTTTTATTGGCAGTTAGAACGCAAGGCGTCACCCTATATTTCCGTTTCCATTTATGAAAATATCGATGATATTTACGTGCGAAACGATTTTGTGACAGGTATTTCGATTGTTCTACAGGATTCAACAGACGTATTTGTTTCCAAAAGAGGAAACAGAGGTGGACAGAAAATTCCAGCTGAGAGCTTTAAACCGGATGCTAATAGTTTCGCTGTTCCAGTGTCTGATCCCATCTCGGACCAGGCTCTAGGTGTCATTTATATTTCCGTAGAACCAGAAGTCCTCTATAAAGCGATTGACAACACTAGGGGAACAATTCCTGTAGCAGTAACAGTCATTGCACCATATGAAACAGATATGTTCTATATTGGAGCGAAGGGAACGAATGAGTCTTGGTTGGTAGGAACAACTGCCCATGGTTATCAAGTTCGAGTAGCTGTACCAAAGGATTATGTTTGGAGTGGGACTTTAGCGAGTTCAGCACTTATTTTAGGTTTGAGCACCCTCTTTATCATCATTTTATATATGACCTTAAGAAGGACTTTTTCTGACTATCAAAGTCAGGTTGTGGACTTGGTGGACTCTATCCAAGCCATTACTAAGGGAGAGCAGACCAAGAGAATCGACACAGATAAAAAGGACCAGGAATTGCTACTAATTGCTGAGTCGACAAATGATATGCTGGATCGACTAGAAAGTAATATTCACGATATTTATCAACTGGAACTCAATCAAAAAGATGCCAACATGCGAGCCTTACAAGCTCAAATTAATCCGCATTTCATGTACAATACTTTGGAATTTTTGCGGATGTACGCGGTGATGGAAAATCAAAATGAACTAGCAGATATCATCTATGAGTTCAGTAGCCTCCTACGCAATAATATCTCTGACGAGCGAGAAACGACACTCAAACAAGAAGTGGAGTTTTGTCGGAAGTACAGTTATCTCTGTATGGTTCGCTATCCAAAATCCATTGCCTATGGATTTAAGATTGACCCTGAATTGGAAGAAATGCGTATTCCAAAGTTCACCCTCCAACCGTTAGTGGAAAATTATTTTGCCCATGGAGTTGATCACAGAAGAACAGATAATGTTATCAGTATCAAGGCTTTGAAAAAAGATGGCTATGTCGAAATCTTAGTAACCGATAATGGTCGTGGGATGTCTGCTGAAAAACTAGCAGAAATTCAAGCTAAACTGGCTCAAAGAACCTTTGAACACACAGCAGATTATAAGGGGCAACGACAGTCTATTGGGATTGTTAATACCCACGAACGCTTTGTGCTCTACTTTGGAGACCGCTATAACATCAATGTAGAATCAGCTGAACAAAAAGGTGTTCAATATAGAATCACCATTCAGGATGAAGAGAAAGGATAAACATGTATAAAGTACTATTAGTTGACGATGAGTACATGATTACAGAAGGACTTAAGCGTTTGATCCCTTTTGAAAAATGGGATATGGAAGTCGTCGCAACAGCCAATCATGCTGACGACGCTTTGGACTATGTTCGAGAACATCCCGTAGATATCGTCATTTCTGATGTCAACATGCCTGGCAAGACAGGACTTGAAATGATTGGGGAAATGAAGGAACTCTTGCCAGAGGCTTACTATATCCTTCTTTCCGGCTATCAAGAATTTGACTATGTCAAGAAAGCTATGAACCTCAATGTTGTAGATTATCTTGTCAAACCAGTTGATAAGGTTGAACTGGAGCATTTACTTGAGAAAATCCTTGGTCAGCTTCGTGAGAAAGTGCATGAACCAGAAATGTTGAGCCAAAAGATAGACGACGAAGCATTTAAAGCACACCTGTCTCAAAAAGAAAACTGGTGGATTGGCCTTTCCCAAGAGAAACAAGGGGATTTTGTCATTCCTTACTATGTTTTAGGTCAGGACTGGCAGATTGTGATTGCAGCTCAGAAATTCGATGGTTTACTCGTCATGCCTTTTGAGTTGCCTTATCAGGCCAACTTTGAAAAATGGAAATTTGACGTTGAAAAAGCACTCTTCTATGGAACTGTAAACCTCGATCAGTCTGAAAGTCTCTTTTATTATTATGAACCCATTTATCGAGTTATTATCCAAGGAAATCTTCCGCAGATTATCGAAGAGTTGAATTTGCTTGAGAAGATTGTGTTAGAAAATACACCGAGGGTGTCCATTACCAAGCAACTCTTTACTCAGTTTGTGATGGATGTCTTCCACCTCTTTGAGCATCTGAAAGCAGATGATATGACAGATATTGTCAAAAGAATTCATGCCATTACAAACTTTGAAGATTTAGTGGCTTATACCAAGGAAACCTTGACGTCCTTCTTTGGTCAATACCGTATGAATGAAAATGTCGTCAGTGTACTCGAAGTCATTGGTAGAGACTATAAAAAAGAACTTTCTCTCAAGGATATCAGCAAGGATCTCTTTATCAATCCTGTGTACTTAGGTCAGTTAATCAAGAAGGAAACCAATTCAACCTTTGCTGAGCTTCTCAATAAGCAACGGATTAAGGCGGCCCAGCAACTTTTACTATCAACCAATGATAGTATTGAGGATATTTGCTATACGGTTGGTTATAGTAATGTAGGGTATTTCTACAAGGTCTTTCGAAAACTATGTGGAAAGTCTCCGAAGGCCTACCGCAAGCAGATTGAAGTCACCCTCTAACTTTTGTTATCCATCTTAAAATATGCTATAATAAATTCAAAATTATGAGGAGGTTGCTTTTATGAAAAAGAAACCAATCTATCTATGGGTTTTATTAGTCTTATCAGCGATTAATTCAGCCTTGGCAGTAGTTGGAATATTTACTCCAGTACCTAGTAAGGACGCCCTTCGTGCTAGCCAAGAAAATGTTGGGACACTTAGTGCTCAACAAATAGAAGATGCTGTTAACTATGCCCACCAAGTGTCAGAGTCATCTCACTCTATTTTTAACATGATACTCATTATTCTATCTGCTATCCTAGTTGTAGTAGCCTTTGTTTTCTTAATTCGTAAGAACTTGCAGTTGGCAAACTACACTTATGTTGGATATGCCTTGCTAGCTATTGTTGGACTAGTCCATGACAATATGAATTTACAAGATGCTATGCAATTGATTAAAGATGACACCCTACGTTTAGGAATGGAAGTCATGTCAAAAGTAACCACTATCATATTCATCGTCATCAATGTTATCTTTTTGGGAATCGTCTTCTATAAAATATGGCGTCAGCAAAAAGAATTAACAGAATCTCAAGAGGAAGAACTCGCCTAAGAGTTGACAAAGGATAACTATCAAGATACAATCTTGGTAGTTATTTTTTTGGATTCGAGAAAGAGGGAGGAAAAGATGAAAAAAATTTCCTTAGTTTATATCAGTCTAAGCGGCAACACGGAGAGTTTTGTAACACGTTTGAAAGCTTATTTGTTGGAGCAGTATGCGAACATTGAAGTAGAAAAAATTCATATTAAAGACTTGGTCAAGGAAGGAGAAGACTTCTTTGAGATGACCAACCCGTATGTGGCTTTTCTACCGACTTACCTCGAAGGTGGCAATGGAGTTGACAATGGAGATGTGGAAATCTTGACCACTCCAGTAGGTGACTTTATCGCATATGGTGATAATGCTAGCAAGTGTTTTGGTGTCGTAGGATCGGGTAACCGTAATTTCAATAACCAATACTGTTTGACCGCCAAGCAATACAGCCAGCGCTTTGGTTTTCCAGTCCTAGCTGACTTTGAAATGCGCGGAATGCTAGGAGATATCAAAAAGGTTGCAGGTATTATTGCTGAACTTTATGAGCTTGAATCCTTGTAAGAGGATAGAGTTGCTGGGCTAGATTTTTATCCCCTGGATCATAGAATTATTTCAAAAGAGAACAGTTCAAATGAGTAAACTACAGAGATCATTTTTAAAGTATATAAAACGCAAACCAAGCTTCAAGGATATTATGCTATGCAGTGCCTTGCTACTATTAGCGATTGCTCTGCTATTGTTCTCTGAGAAAATTTTTGATGAAAATGTAGCACCAGTTGGAACCATGGTATCCTTAGGGATTGTTATCTTGGTAGGAATCTTAGCTGTCAGAAATAAATAAAAAGACTCGAGAAATGTCATCTCGAGTCTTTTTGTTATTTGCGAATTTCGTCAACTATTTCTTTTGAAATTGGAATTCCTAAACGGTAACCTTTGTTGATGTAGTCAATGACATCATTGATGTTTTCTATCGTTTGGATTTTTTCTTCGATAGTTGCACGAAAAGCTGGATCTTTCAATAGTTGGTCTTGAAGCAGTCTTTGAAGTTTCTCTTTTTCATATTTATTGACAAGAAAGAGAAAAAGAAGACTGAGAACAACCAAGATATAAGCGTATTGGCTCATAAAAATTCTCCCTAAGTGATAAAGAAATAGGTGGCAAGAGAAAGGCGAAGTATCTTCCCCTTTCGAGTGATAATGCTATGAAGCAGTTAACTAGTCCGCATAAAATCGGCAAGCGTCTAACAATTAGGAACTTTAGTTCCAATGACTTTAAGATCACGACATGCATCCAAATAAGTCGATATTATTTACTTGGATGCATTAGTAAGGCGTTTAGGCAAATCGCCTCATTTACGACGTCGTGGCCCCTAAATCGATTATATTTAGGGGCCATGACTAGTGAAGCAGTTAGCTAGTCCGCATAAAAGCGGCTAGCGTCCAACAATTAGGAACTTTAGTTCCAATTGTTGGTACTGAATCACATCTTCTCTGGCGCCTCTACACCCAACAGACGAAGGGCTTCCTTGAGGACAACTGCTGTTGCATAGCTAAGGGCTAGACGACTGTCACGTTCTGGACTCTCATCCAAGATACGAGTGTGGGCATAGTATTTGTTAAAGGCTTGCGCTAAGCTGATTGCAAATTTAGCGATGATAGAAGGTTCGTAATTATCAGCTGCACGTTTAATAATACGTGGGAAGTCTTGGATTAGCTTGATGATTTCCCAGCTTTCAGCATCGTTCAAGCTATAGTTGGCACCTGCTTCAGGTTTGAAATCGGCTTTACGCAAGATTGATTGGATACGAGCGTAGGCATACTGAACATAAGGGCCAGTCTCCCCTTCGAAGGATACCATAGCTTCAAGGTCGAAGTCATATCCATTTGTACGGTCAGTTTTAAGGTCATAGAATTTAATGGCCCCAACTCCAACAGCATGAGCAACTTGGTCTTTGTTTTCAAGTTCAGGATTTTTGGCTTCGATTTGCGCCTTAGCACGGCTGATGGCTTCTGCGACAGTTGGCTCTAGCAAGATAACATTCCCTTTACGAGTAGAAAGTTTCTTTCCTTCTTTTGTTACCAATCCAAATGGAACATGGACAATATCTTGGCTCCAATCGTAACCCATTTCTTGCAAGACAGCCTTAAGTTGTTTAAAGTGAGCTGATTGTTCTTGACCAACGACATAGATAGATTTGGCAAATTGGTATTCGTTTTTGCGGTAGAGGGCTGCAGCTAAGTCACGTGTGATGTAGAGAGTTGCACCGTCAGATTTCTTAATAAGAGCTGGATGTTCAATTCCATATTTTTCAAGATTAACAACTTGAGCACCTTCTGATTCGACCAATAGTCCTTTTTCAGCTAGGATATCTACAACTGCATCCATTTTATCATTGTAGAAGGCTTCCCCGTTATAGCTGTCGAATTCAACCTGTAACTCATTGTAAAGGCGGTTAAATTCTACCAAACTTTCATCGCGGAACCATTGCCAAAGAGCAAGAGCTTCCTCATCTCCGTTTTCAAGCTTGCGGAACCATTCGCGTGCTTCTTCATCCAAGCTTGGATCATTCTCAGCTTCAGCATTGATGCGGACATAGAGTTTAAGGAGTTCATCGATTGGATGAGCTTTGACAGCTTCCTCGTTACCCCATTTTTTGTAGGCAACAATCAACATCCCAAACTGTTTACCCCAGTCTCCCAAGTGGTTGACCTTGACAGTTTTATAGCCGATTTTTTGGAAGATATGTGACAAGCTATCTCCGATAACTGTTGAACGAAGGTGACCGATCGAAAATGGTTTAGCGATGTTAGGGCTAGACATGTCGATCACGACATTTTCTTGCTGACCGATCTCTTGATCAGCGTAGTGCTCTTTTTCAGTGATAACGTCTTGGAGTACTTGACCAGAAATAGAAGCTTTGTCCAGGAAAAAGTTGACATAAGGTCCTGTCGCTACCACCTTTTCAAAGGCTTGACTATTAATCTTTTCAGCGATGTCAGCAGCGATCATTTGAGGAGCTTTACGCTCGACTTTTGCGAGGGAGAAAGCAGGGAAGGCGATATCTCCCATATCTGAGTTTTTAGGTGTTTCTAGTAAATTTAAAATAGCCTCTTGGTCCAGGCTATCAATGACGCTAGCCAACTCGCTAGCAATCAATTCTTTTGTATTCATTTAGGGCTCCTTTAGGGCTTTTCTACTATTTTATCACAATTTACTACATTTTTTTTGAAAGAAGAGATATTTTTTGAAATATCCAGTTTTTTTGATATAATGTTCTTATTAAAAAAATGTAAAATGTTATAAATATGCACTTGAAAGGATCTTATGAGAAAAAGAGAACGTCATCAGCTCATCAAACGAATGATTACAGAAGAAAAATTAGGAACTCAAAAGGAAATTCAAGATCGTTTAGAGGCTCGGAATGTCTTTGTAACCCAAACGACATTATCCCGTGATTTGCGAGAACTTGGCTTAACCAAGGTTAAGAAAAACGATGTTGTCTACTATGTGCTCGCAAATGAGACAGAGAAGATTGATTTGGCCGAATTCCTTTCACATCACTTAGAGGGTGTTGCAAGGGCCGAATTTACCTTGGTTCTTCACACGAAACTTGGAGAAGCATCTGTTTTAGCAAATGTAGTCGATTCAAATAAAGATGGTTGGATCTTAGGTACAGTTGCTGGAGCGAATACCCTTTTGGTTATCTGTAAAGATCAGCATGCTGCTAAAGTCATGGAAGAACGCTTGCTAGAGTTAATGGAAAATAGATAAGGTCTTGAGAGCTTCTCTCAGGACTATTTTTACAAGGAGAGAGAAAATGACTACTGAAAAATTATCACCTGGGATGCAACAGTATGTGGATATCAAAAAACAATATCCAGATGCTTTTTTGCTTTTTCGCATGGGTGATTTTTATGAGTTGTTTTATGAAGATGCCGTCAATGCTGCACAGATACTGGAAATCTCACTGACCAGTCGCAATAAAAATGCTGAAAATCCGATTCCCATGGCTGGAGTCCCTTATCATTCTGCCCAACAGTACATCGATGTCCTCGTTGAGCGTGGCTACAAGGTTGCTATTGCTGAACAGATGGAGGACCCTAAGCAAGCTGTTGGTGTTGTTAAGCGTGAGGTTGTTCAAGTCATTACACCAGGTACAGTGGTTGATAGTAGTAAGCCAGATAGCCAAAATAACTTTTTGGTAGCTATTGACCGTGATGAGTCTCGATATGGTCTAGCCTACATGGATTTGGTGACAGGTGATTTTTATGTGACAGGCTTATCTGATTTTACGCTAGTCTGTGGTGAAATCCGTAATCTCAAGGCCAGAGAAGTGGTGATTGGTTACGACTTGTCTGAAGCGGAAGAACAGATTCTCAGTCGTCAAATGAATCTAGTGCTTTCCTATGAACAAGAAACATATGAAGACGTTCATCTGTTGGATTCAAGATTGGCAACTGTTGAAGAAGCAGCTAGTGGAAAACTTCTTCAGTATGTTCATCGGACGCAGATGAGAGAGTTGAATCACTTAAAACCTGTTATTCGTTATGAAATCAAAGATTTTTTGCAGATGGATTTTGCGACCAAGGCTAGTCTTGATTTGGTTGAAAATGCTCGCTCAGGTAAGAAACAAGGTAGCCTGTTCTGGTTGCTAGATGAGACTAAAACTGCAATGGGTATGCGTCTTCTGCGTTCCTGGATTCAACGTCCTTTGATTGATAAGGACCGTATCCTTGAACGTCAGGAGGTTGTGCAAGTCTTTCTGGATTATTTCTTTGAGCGCAGTGATTTAACGGAAAGTCTCAAGGGAGTCTACGATATCGAGCGTCTGGCCAGTCGAGTGTCTTTTGGGAAAAGTAACCCTAAAGATCTTTTGCAATTAGCGACTACCTTGGGAAGTGTTCCACGAATTCGCGCTATTTTAGAAGGAATGGAGCAACCAGCTCTAGCTTATCTAATTGAACAACTAGATGCTATTCCTGAGTTGGAAAATCTCATTAGTGCAGCCATTGCTCCTGAGGCTCCCCACGTGATTACCGAAGGTGGTATTATCCGAACGGGCTTTGATGAGACCTTGGATAAATACCGTCGTGTGCTGAGAGAAGGGACTAGCTGGATTGCTGAAATCGAGGCCAAGGAAAGAGAAAACTCTGGCATCAATACTCTCAAGATTGACTACAATAAAAAAGACGGCTACTATTTCCATGTAACCAACTCGCAGCTAGGTAACGTACCAGCTCACTTTTTCCGTAAGGCTACGCTAAAAAACTCTGAACGTTTTGGAACAGAGGAGTTAGCGCGTATCGAGGGAGAAATGTTAGAGGCGCGTGAGAAATCCGCAAACCTAGAGTACGAAATCTTTATGCGAATCCGTGAGGAGGTTGGCAAGTATATCCAACGCCTGCAAGCCCTAGCTCAAGGAATCGCTACTGTCGATGTCTTGCAAGGCTTGGCAGTAGTTGCAGAAAAGCAGCACCTGATTCGACCAGAGTTTGGGCAAGATTCTAGAATTGATATCCGAAATGGTCGTCACGCTGTTGTTGAAAAGGTCATGGGAGCTCAGACCTATATTCCCAATAGTATCCAGATGGATGAAGATACTAGCATTCAACTAATTACAGGTCCGAACATGAGTGGGAAGTCAACCTACATGCGTCAACTAGCCATTACAGCGGTTATGGCTCAGATGGGTTCTTATGTCCCCGCAGAAACTGCTCGACTGCCAATTTTTGATGCGATTTTTACCCGTATCGGTGCGGCAGATGACTTGGTTTCAGGCCAGTCCACCTTTATGGTAGAGATGATGGAAGCTAATAATGCCATTAGTCATGCGACAAAGGATTCATTGATTCTTTTTGATGAGCTTGGTCGAGGAACCGCAACTTATGATGGGATGGCTCTAGCCCAGTCTATTATCGAGTATATCCATGAGCATATTGGTGCCAAGACTCTCTTTGCCACGCACTACCATGAATTAACCAGTCTAGAAGCTAGTCTTGAACATCTAGTAAATGTACATGTGGCTACGCTTGAGCAAAATGGCCAGGTTACCTTCCTTCATAAGATTGAACCAGGTCCAGCAGACAAATCGTACGGTATTCACGTTGCTAAGATTGCAGGATTGCCAGCAGACTTGCTAAAAAGAGCGGATGCGATTCTAACTCAACTAGAGAGCCAAGGTCAGGAAAATCCAATTTCTATCAACCAAAGGAATGTTGTCAATGAGCAAATGTCTCTCTTTGATGAAAAAGAAGAAAATCCTATCCTAGCAGAATTGGCCCAAGTAGATGTGTACAATATGACACCGATGCAAGCCATGAATCTCTTATCAGAGTTGAAACAAAAATTATAAGCAAAAACCCACTCACAAAACGGAGTGGGTTTTTAGGTCTTATTTTTTCTGAGCTAATAGTTGGTTGATGTGGGCAACCTTTTTTGATTCTATCTTGTAGAGAATCGTCCAGATGATGAGGTAGACGATGGCAAACTCTGGGATGAGTTGAAGGATGAAAATCCAGTGAAGAGGGAACCAGCCTGCTAGGATTGCTAAAGGAACAAAACCTAATAGCATAAGGAAGAAGTGAGTGACAGTCGCACGAAGAAGGCTCCAATCTTGAGCGAATAGACGGCTACCAAAACTAAAGAGGACTCCGATAGCTGCCCAGATAATCGTAGAGTAAAGCAAGACTAGAGAACCATGGACTTGATGCTCTCTCATGAATTGACCAACGGGCGATTCATAGCTTAGAGGTGCGTAGTAGCTTGGCGAATAGATAAACGAAAAGATAATGGATAGGATGAGACCGATGAGGATACCGGTTGTGGCATCGTGAAATACTTGTTTTTTCATAGTTCTAATTTCTCCTTAATAGTTTTAAGATAACGGCGTGAAGAGTAGGTAAAACTGTCGTTTTTAAGATAGATTTCAATCAAGCCGTTAGAGGTTAGTTTTAGATGACTAATCGCATCAATGTTGACAATTTCCGATTGGGAAATTTGGATAAAGGAAGCAGGTAGAATTTCACTTGCTTGGTAGAGACGAATGTCGAGTGCATAGGTTTGGCTATCCGTTTCGGCCAGAACCTTCCGATTTTCAATGTAGACACGCTGAATCTTGCTAATCTGAATCAGGTAAACCTGATCTTGGAATTTTCCTTTGATGGTCTCCTTTTGATCCAGAGATTGGACAAAGTCTTGGACTTTTTGAACTCTAGGGGACAAGGTTGGCGCTTCGATGATGATTTGTTCTTCAGTATGTTGTGTATCAATGTCAAGTCTGACTTTCATAATTTCTCCTTTATAAAATTGTAATAGAGATCTCTTACTTACAAATCTATTAAACACCATTTTGTCGACAAATACAAGAAGCTTTGTCTATGTGGTCGGTTGAAGAGTCTATCTGGTAGGCGAGCGTTTTCAACTAAATTTAAGAGCAAAGAAGTCAAAAAATAAGAAGAAATATATTGACAAAAATAGAAAAAACGTGGTACAATGTTAGACGGTACTTTTTACTTTTGGTCTCTCAAGAGTGTACAGGGACGTGCTGACAAATGTTGCAAAAGTACACACAGATGATAGCTGTCACCAAGTGTATCATCACCAAAAATAAAAAAACACAGGAGAATGTAGATGCCTACAATTAACCAATTGGTTCGCAAACCGCGTAAATCAAAAGTAGAAAAATCTAAATCACCAGCTTTGAACGTTGGTTACAACAGTCATAAAAAAGTTCAAACAAACGTTTCTTCACCACAAAAACGTGGTGTAGCAACTCGTGTTGGAACTATGACACCTAAAAAACCTAACTCTGCCCTTCGTAAATTTGCTCGTGTACGTTTGAGCAACTTGATCGAAGTTACTGCCTACATCCCAGGTATCGGACACAACTTGCAAGAGCACAGCGTGGTGCTTCTTCGTGGTGGACGTGTAAAAGACCTTCCAGGGGTACGTTACCATATCGTCCGTGGTGCACTTGATACTGCAGGTGTTAACGATCGTAAACAAGGCCGTTCTAAATACGGTACTAAACGTCCAAAAGCATAAGGAAAGGGGATAAAGAGAAATGAGTCGTAAAAATAGAGCTCCAAAACGTGAAGTATTGCCAGATCCGCTTTACAATTCACAATTAGTTACTCGTCTTATCAACCGCGTTATGCTTGATGGTAAACGTGGTACAGCTGCTTCAATCGTTTACGGTGCTTTTGAGCAAATCAAAGAAGCTACTGGTAACGATGCACTTGAAGTATTTGAAACAGCTATGGAAAACATCATGCCTGTACTTGAAGTACGTGCACGTCGTGTTGGTGGATCAAACTACCAAGTCCCAGTTGAAGTTCGTCCAGAACGTCGTACAACACTTGGACTTCGTTGGTTGGTAACAATTGCTCGCCTTCGTGGTGAACACACAATGCAAGACCGTCTTGCAAAAGAAATCTTGGATGCTGCTAACAACACTGGTGCAGCAGTTAAGAAACGTGAAGACACTCACCGTATGGCTGAAGCTAACCGTGCCTTCGCACACTTCCGTTGGTAATAAAATGATGCTAGGAACGGTAAGGATGCAAGGTGAAAATAGGAAACTGACGCAGTATTCGACGAATACAAGGAAGTTTATCTTTTTCACACAGCATCCCGTTCCGGCTCAAATCGGCTAACTAACTATAGCCCGAGTACAATTCAACTTCCCATCTCACGAGTTGAAACCAACTAAACAAGATAAACATTGAGAACGGGTGGGTCCTGCCTATCCGTTTTTATTGAAATCGTGTTATAATAGAATAGAAATAAAAAATATAGGAGAAACAAACCTCATGGCACGCGAATTTTCACTTGAAAAAACTCGTAATATCGGTATCATGGCCCACGTCGATGCTGGTAAAACAACTACAACTGAGCGTATTCTTTACTACACTGGTAAAATCCACAAAATCGGTGAAACTCACGAAGGTGCGTCTCAAATGGACTGGATGGAGCAAGAGCAAGAACGTGGTATCACTATCACATCTGCTGCGACAACAGCTCAATGGAACAACCACCGCGTAAACATCATCGACACACCAGGACACGTGGACTTCACAATCGAAGTACAACGTTCTCTTCGTGTATTGGACGGTGCGGTTACAGTTCTTGACTCACAATCAGGTGTTGAGCCTCAAACTGAAACAGTTTGGCGTCAAGCAACTGAGTACGGAGTTCCACGTATCGTATTTGCCAACAAAATGGACAAAATCGGTGCTGACTTCCTTTACTCAGTAAGCACACTTCACGATCGTCTTCAAGCAAATGCACACCCAATTCAATTGCCAATCGGTGCTGAAGATGACTTCCGTGGAATCATCGACTTAATCAAGATGAAAGCTGAAATCTATACTAACGACCTTGGTACAGATATCCTTGAAGAAGATATTCCAGCTGAATACCTTGAACAAGCTCAAGAATACCGTGAAAAATTGGTTGAAGCAGTTGCTGAAACTGACGAAGAATTGATGATGAAATATCTCGAAGGTGAAGAAATCACTAACGAGGAATTGAAAGCTGGTATCCGTAAAGCGACTATCAACGTTGAATTCTACCCAGTACTTTGTGGTTCTGCCTTCAAGAACAAGGGTGTTCAATTGATGCTTGATGCGGTTATCGACTACCTTCCAAGCCCACTTGATATCCCTGCGATCAAAGGTATCAACCCAGATACAGATGAAGAAGAAACTCGTCCAGCATCTGATGAAGAGCCATTTGCAGCTCTTGCCTTCAAGATCATGACTGACCCATTCGTAGGTCGTTTGACATTCTTCCGTGTTTACTCAGGTGTTCTTCAATCAGGTTCTTACGTATTGAATACTTCTAAAGGTAAACGTGAACGTATCGGACGTATCCTTCAAATGCACGCTAACAGCCGTCAAGAAATCGACACTGTTTACTCAGGTGATATCGCTGCTGCCGTTGGTTTGAAAGACACTACAACTGGTGACTCATTGACAGATGAAAAAGCTAAAATCATCCTTGAGTCAATCAACGTTCCAGAACCAGTTATCCAATTGATGGTTGAGCCTAAATCCAAAGCAGACCAAGACAAGATGGGTATCGCCCTTCAAAAATTGGCTGAAGAAGATCCAACATTCCGCGTTGAAACAAACGTTGAAACTGGTGAAACAGTTATCTCTGGTATGGGTGAGCTTCACCTTGACGTCCTTGTTGACCGTATGCGTCGTGAGTTCAAAGTTGAAGCGAACGTAGGTGCTCCTCAAGTATCTTACCGTGAAACATTCCGCGCTTCTACTCAAGCACGTGGATTCTTCAAACGTCAGTCTGGTGGTAAAGGTCAATTCGGTGATGTATGGATTGAATTTACTCCAAACGAAGAAGGAAAAGGATTCGAATTCGAAAACGCAATCGTCGGTGGTGTGGTTCCTCGTGAATTTATCCCAGCGGTTGAAAAAGGTTTGGTAGAATCTATGGCTAACGGTGTTCTTGCAGGTTACCCAATGGTTGACGTTAAAGCTAAGCTTTACGATGGTTCATACCACGATGTCGACTCATCTGAAACTGCCTTCAAGATCGCTGCTTCACTTGCTCTTAAAGAAGCTGCTAAGACTGCACAACCAGCTATCCTTGAGCCAATGATGCTTGTAACAATCACTGTTCCAGAAGAAAACCTTGGTGACGTTATGGGTCACGTAACTGCTCGTCGTGGACGTGTAGATGGTATGGAAGCACACGGTAACAGCCAAATCGTTCGTGCTTACGTTCCGCTTGCTGAAATGTTTGGTTACGCAACAGTTCTTCGTTCTGCATCTCAAGGACGTGGTACTTTCATGATGGTATTCGACCACTACGAAGATGTACCTAAGTCAGTACAAGAAGAAATCATTAAGAAAAACAAAGGTGAAGACTAATACGTCGTCACTCTAAAAGGAAGTCACTTAGTGACTTCCTTTTTCTGTTTGGTAAAATAGCTAAAATTGCCTCAAATATGGTAAAATAGAGGGAGTATATTGTGAGGAAAATGGATGTCAACCACTTTTGAAATTTTAATGAATCAGTTGGGAATTCCTGCTGAGATAAGAAATCATGAGGCCTTCTCCCAGGCTGAAATTGAACAAGTTATCGTACACAAACAAAGTAACATTTGGGAGTTTCGTTTTGTATTTGAGAATATTCTTCCCTTTGAACTCTTTTTAGCACTGAAGAAGGGATTGAAAGAAGAATTTTCAAAAACGGGAAATCAAGCGACTTTCGAGATTAAAACGAAAAATCAAGATTTTTCAAGAGAGCTTTTACAGGCCTACTATCATGAGGCTTTTTCAGATGGGCCTTGTTCTAGTCAAGGATTTCGGGCCATGTATCAGGATTTTCAAGTCCGTTTTGAAAATGATCAATTGATTATTGAGGCTTCTGAAGCAGCAGATACTGAGCATTTCAGAAAAAACCATTTGCCAAATCTTAGCAAACAACTTGAACTATTTGGATTTCCTAAGTTAACGTGTCTCTTAGAGAAAAATGAAGATTTGACCAAGGAAGAACAGGACGCTTTTCATTCTGAAAATCAAATGATTGTTGAGGCTGCCAATGAAGAGACTCTTCGTGCTATGGAGCAGTTAGAACAGATGGCACCGCCTCCAGTAGAGGATAAGCCTGTCTTTGATTTTCAAGCTAAGAAGGCAGCTGCCAAGCCAAAACTAGACAAGGCAGAAATTACTCCAATGATTGAGGTCAATACTGAGGAGAACCGTCTAGTCTTTGAAGGAGTTGTCTTTGATGTTGAGCAGAAGGTGACTAGAACGGGTCGTGTTTTGATTAATTTCAAGATGACGGACTATACATCTAGTTTCTCCATGCAAAAGTGGGTTAAAAATGAAGAAGAAGCTCAGAAATTTGACATGATCAAGAAAAATTCTTGGCTCCGTGTTCGAGGAAATGTCGAGGTCAATAATTTTACACGAGATTTGACCATGAATGTTCAGGACGTGCAGGAAGTTGTTCACTATGAACGTAAGGACTTGATGCCAGAAGGTGAGCGTCGCGTTGAGTTTCATGCCCATACCAACATGTCGACCATGGATGCTCTGCCTGAAGTTGAAGAACTCGTTGCGAAAGCAGCTAAATGGGGTCATAAAGCGGTAGCAATCACGGACCATGGGAATGTTCAATCCTTCCCTCATGGTTATAAGGCAGCCAAGAAAGCTGGCATCCAGCTGATCTATGGGATGGAAGCCAATATCGTTGAAGACCGTGTTCCTATCGTCTATAACGAAGTGGAAATGGACCTTTCTGAAGCGACCTATGTAGTCTTTGACGTGGAAACGACAGGACTTTCAGCTATCTATAATGACTTGATCCAGGTTGCGGCTTCCAAGATGTATAAGGGGAATATCATCGCTGAGTTTGATGAATTTATCAATCCAGGGCATCCCTTATCAGCTTTTACAACTGAATTGACTGGGATTACTGATGACCATGTAAAAAATGCTAAACCTTTGGTTCAAGTTCTGAAAGAATTCCAAGAATTCTGTAAAGATACAGTCCTTGTAGCCCATAATGCAAGCTTTGACGTTGGTTTTATGAATGCCAACTATGAGCGTCACGGTCTTCCAAAAATTACTCAACCTGTCATCGATACGCTAGAGTTCGCTAGAAATCTCTATCCAGAGTACAAACGCCATGGTTTGGGACCTTTGACCAAACGTTTTGGTGTAGCTCTAGAACACCACCATATGGCCAACTATGATGCGGAAGCAACTGGCCGTCTGCTCTTTATCTTTATCAAAGAAGTAGCAGAAAAACACGGTGTGACGGACTTAGCACGATTAAACCTTGATTTAATCAGTCCGGATTCTTATAAGAAAGCTCGTGTCAAGCATGCGACCATCTATGTGAAAAATCAAGTAGGCTTGAAAAATATCTTTAAGCTGGTTTCCCTCTCTAATACCCAGTATTTTGAAGGAGTTCCACGGATTCCACGTACGGTACTAGATGCCCATCGAGAAGGTTTGATCTTAGGTTCAGCCTGTACGGAAGGGGAAGTCTTTGATGCAGTCGTATCACAAGGTGTAGATGCGGCAGTCGAAGTAGCTAAATACTATGATTTTATCGAGGTCATGCCACCAGCTATCTATGCACCTCTGATTGCCAAAGAGCAAGTTAAGGACATGGAGGAGCTTCAGACCATTATCAAGAGCTTGATAGAGGTCGGAGACCGTCTCGGTAAGCCAGTTCTTGCGACAGGAAATGTCCACTATATCGAACCTGAAGATGAAATTTATCGAGAAATCATCGTCCGTAGTCTAGGTCAGGGAGCCATGATTAACCGAACGATCGGTCATGGAGAAGCTGCCCAACCAGCTCCGCTACCAAAGGCACATTTTAGAACGACCAATGAAATGTTGGATGAATTTGCCTTTCTAGGGGAAGACTTGGCTCGTAAGATTGTCATTGAAAATACCAATGCCTTGGCAGAAATCTTTGAGCCTGTTGAGGTCGTTAAAGGCGACTTGTATACACCTTTCATTGACCAAGCCGAGGAAACGGTCGCCGAGTTGACCTATAAAAAAGCTTTTGAAATCTATGGCAATCCACTCCCAGATATCGTTGATTTACGAATTGAAAAGGAACTTACCTCTATCTTGGGGAATGGATTTGCCGTGATTTATCTGGCTTCACAGATGCTAGTGCATCGTTCTAATGAACGAGGCTACTTGGTTGGTTCCCGTGGGTCTGTTGGCTCTAGTTTCGTTGCGACCATGATTGGGATCACCGAGGTCAATCCTCTCTCTCCTCACTATGTCTGTGGGCAGTGTAAATACAGTGAGTTTATCACAGATGGTTCTTACGGTTCAGGTTTTGATATGCCAAATAAGGACTGTCCAAATTGCGGTCACAAGCTCAGCAAAAATGGCCAGGATATTCCTTTCGAGACCTTCCTTGGTTTTGATGGAGATAAGGTACCCGATATCGATTTGAACTTCTCAGGTGAGGACCAGCCAAGCGCCCACTTGGATGTCCGTGATATCTTTGGTGAGGAATATGCCTTCCGTGCAGGAACGGTTGGTACGGTGGCTGCCAAAACAGCCTATGGATTTGTCAAGGGTTACGAGCGTGACTATGGCAAATTCTACCGAGAAGCTGAAGTAGAGCGCCTAGCCCAAGGAGCTGCTGGTGTTAAACGGACGACCGGTCAGCACCCAGGAGGAATCGTTGTTATCCCTAACTATATGGATGTCTATGACTTTACTCCAGTACAGTATCCTGCAGATGATGTCACTGCTGAATGGCAGACCACTCACTTTAACTTCCACGATATCGATGAGAACGTCCTTAAGCTCGATGTCCTTGGTCATGATGATCCGACCATGATTCGCAAGCTCCAGGACTTGTCAGGCATTGATCCAAATGATATTCCTATGGATGATCCTGGTGTCATGGACCTTTTCTCAGGTACAGATATCCTTGGAGTGACACCTGAACAAATCGGGACTTCAACTGGTATGCTTGGAATTCCAGAGTTTGGAACTAACTTTGTTCGAGGCATGGTGGATGAAACCCATCCGACGACCTTTGCAGAGTTGCTTCAGCTTTCTGGTTTGTCTCACGGGACAGACGTATGGTTGGGAAATGCCCAGGATTTAATTAAGACTGGAATTGCAGACCTATCAACCGTTATCGGATGTCGGGATGACATCATGGTTTACCTCATGCACGCAGGTCTAGATCCAAAGATGGCCTTTACCATCATGGAGCGAGTGCGTAAGGGATTGTGGCTTAAAATCTCAGAAGAAGAGCGCAATGGTTATATCGAAGCCATGAAGGCTAATAATGTGCCTGAGTGGTATATCGAATCTTGTGGAAAAATCAAGTACATGTTCCCTAAAGCCCATGCGGCAGCCTACGTTATGATGGCCCTTCGCGTGGCCTACTTCAAGGTTCACCATCCGATTTATTATTATTGTGCTTACTTCTCCATCCGTGCCAAGGCCTTTGATATCAAAACTATGGGGGCAGGCTTGGATGCTATTAAACGCAAGATGCAAGAAATTGCTGAAAAACGCAAGAACAATGAAGCTTCTAATGTAGAAATTGACCTTTACACAACACTTGAAATCGTCAATGAGATGTGGGAACGTGGCTTTAAGTTCGGCAAATTGGACCTCTATCGCAGTGATGCGACCGAATTTATCATTGATGGAGACACCCTCATCCCACCATTTGTTGCTATGGATGGACTGGGAGAGAACGTTGCCAAGCAACTGGTTCGTGCCCGTCAAGAGGGAGAATTTCTCTCTAAAACTGAACTCCGCAAGCGTGGAGGACTTTCCTCAACCTTGGTTGAAAAAATGGATGAAATGGGAATTCTCGGCAATATGCCAGAGGATAACCAGTTGAGCTTGTTTGATGATTTGTTTTAATAGGGCAGATTATCCCCAATCTTACAGAGATGTTTGATAATTAAAAAAATAACAGGACATTAGACAATCCTGTTATTTTTTATTGTGAACATAAATATATAACGGCTATATTACTAATCCTCTAAGACTATATCCTCTTTTTTTAGGTCTTCTATCAGTTTCTGCTTGTAATGAGTGAGAGAAAGTATTTTTTGGCCTACCCAAGATTTTTTAAATAAGTCAAATAATTCTTCATTTTCAATGATATCTTCTGGTCCGATAGGTTGTTCAATTAAATGGTTATCTTTGCAAAATGATATTAGGGGATTATTATCTATTGTACGGTAGGATGTATAATTAATAGTATTGTCAAAAAAATAATAAATAAAACTCTGAAAGTTATCTTGGGTGTGTATGAATCCTAATCCAAGAGATGAGTCGCTAGGACTAGGAGAAATTTCAATTTTTACGGGAAAATTGAGAATGTAATATTCAAATAAGTCTTCTTCATCAGATTTAGATTCTTCAAATTTATCTAATAATGGAATCAATATGTTGCTATTGAAGCGTAGGGTATTCATATCCTCTAACATAAAAAATACAGAATCTGCACTGGCCCTAAATTTTCCTGATTCTATTAAACGAAAACTATAGTCACGCATCTTACTATCCGTTTGTATATTTAGAAAGTAAGCAACAAAATATTCTTGGAAAGAACGATGGGAGAACTTGTATCTGTTTCCTTCTTTGTATAGTACACACAGACAGTTTTCTAAATCGTGGATAAAACTGCCTATATTGAGTACGTTTTTAATTCGAGGAGGAAATTTTTTAAAAATTTCTTCAATCTCTGGGAAGGTAAACTCTGTTTTTGCTTTTTGGTATGTCAGAAGACAGAAGATTGCAAAACACTCTTTAAAAGTATCTGAACTTAAATCTGATAACATTTTTCGTCGATAACTTTTCGTAGCATCGTGCTTTGATAACATGGTATCAAAGGCTTGATAGTAGAATAGGTGTAATTTTTGCGGAATTTCTGCATAGTCATTGTAAGTGGAGAGCATAATATTTAGTAACAGAGGATTTGAAGCAAAGGATTCATGTCTATCATATAAACCACTCTCTAGATCACGAATAAATTTATTTTTGAGTTCTTCATCGGGATATTCAATTTTAGTAATAAGACTAATGGCTTGTTCTTTATTAAAAGGAACAGCTTTTAAAACTGTGAAACGTTGAAATTCAATGAATTCGGATTCGCTATAAGGTCTGGACGAAAGGATATAATGGTTTTCAGGATATTTGTCACAAAAATCATTTAACTTCTTGAAAAATTCTTTTTGGTTTTCGCTATACAATTCATCATAGCCATCCAATAGGAATAAAAAGCATCCAGATTGAAGTGCATAATCTAAATATTCTTCTTGAAATTTATTGTGAAATTGATTTAGTTTTTTTAACAGTAATTTTTCAAGATCTAAATGCTCCTCTTCGTTGAAATCTTTTAATTCAATAAAAATAGGAATATAGTCTTTTAATTCTAATTCACTTAGAAAAAGGTGTTTCATGAGAGTGGATTTACCAATTCCACCAGAACCTTCAATGATTAAAAATTTTGAGATATCAGTTAGTACTCTTGTTTTTGTGGGCTTGATGAGTTCGGAACCTTTTTCTAAAAAAGGAACTTCAAAAAAATCATACAGTCTTTTGGGCTCAATTCCGTAGATAATCGTTTTAATTCTACTGTATTTATCATAAGATTTTGTCAAATAAGCTTGGAATGGAATTTCTAGATCAATTTTTACCTCATTATAGGTAATTTTTAGTTTATTAGCTATTTTTGAAATTAGAGGTGAGAGATACTCATCAAAAATGGCATTCATAAATTTACTTGCTAAGTCATTGTTAAAGTTTTCGTCCATCATTTTTTGCTCCTATGTATTTTTTAGTGTATATCTATAGAATATCACCCCATCTTTCTTATGTCAATATAATTATAAGAAGAACGTCAATATAGTTGTATATTGCATTTTCAATTCTTGAATATGTAATTAAAAACAAGCTTTATTAGGCTTGTTTTTAAATTTATATCATATGTGATATACTAGTAAGGGAAGAATTTTGAGTAAGACAAATATGCTCAAAGATTTGAAATAAAAATAGAAAAGAGAAACAAGATGGTTTTACCAAATTTTAAAGAAAATCTAGAAAAATATGCTAAGCTTTTGGTTGCAAATGGAGTGAACGTGCAACCTGGTCATACCTTGGCTCTCTCTATCGATGTGGAGCAACGCGAGTTGGCTCACTTAATCGTCAAAGAAGCTTATGCACTTGGAGCACACGAAGTTATCGTTCAATGGGCAGATGACTTTGTAAACCGTGAGAAATTCCTTCACGCGCCACTAGAACGCTTGGACAATGTGCCAGAATACAAGATTGCTGAGATGAACTACCTTCTTGAAAACAAAGCAAGTCGTCTCGGTGTTCGTTCTTCTGACCCAGGTGCCTTGAACGGAGTGGATGCAGAAAAGCTCTCTGCTTCTGCCAAAGCGATGGGAATCGCCATGAAGCCGATGCGTATCGCAACTCAATCTAACAAGGTTAGCTGGACTGTAGCAGCAGCTGCTGGACTAGAATGGGCTAAGAAAGTCTTTCCGAATGCTGCAAGCGACGAAGAAGCAGTCGATCTCCTTTGGGACCAAATCTTCAAAACTTGCCGTATCTACGAAGAAGATCCAGTTAAGGCTTGGGAAGAACATGCTGCTATTCTCAAGAGCAAGGCGGAAATGCTCAATAAAGAACAATTCTCAGCTCTTCACTACACTGCTCCTGGAACAGACTTGACACTTGGCTTGCCTAAGAACCACGTTTGGGAATCTGCCGGAGCAATCAATGCTCAAGGCGAAGGTTTCTTGCCAAATATGCCAACAGAAGAAGTCTTTACAGCCCCTGATTTCCGTTGCGCAGATGGTTATGTAACGTCTACAAAACCTCTTAGCTACAATGGAAATATTATCGAAGGCATCAAGGTGACCTTTGAAAATGGTCAAATCGTTGATATCACAGCTGAAAAGGGTGATCAGGTTATGAAGGACCTCGTCTTTAAGAATGCTGGTGCGCGTGCCTTGGGTGAGTGTGCCTTGGTACCAGATCCAAGTCCAATTTCTCAGTCAGGGATTACCTTCTTTAACACTCTTTTCGATGAAAATGCTTCTAACCACTTGGCTATTGGTGCAGCCTATGCAACGAGCGTTGTTGGTGGAGCTGAGATGAGCGAAGAAGAGCTGGAAGCTGCAGGACTTAACCGTTCAGATGTTCACGTTGACTTTATGATTGGTTCGAACCAAATGGATATCGATGGTATCCGTGAGGATGGAACACGCGTACCACTCTTCCGCAATGGAGATTGGGCAATTTAAGGAGAAACTATGCTTGGAAGTATGTTTGTCGGTCTTTTGATCGGACTATTAGCAGGAGCTATCACCAATCGTGGAGAACGGATGGGATGCTTCGGAAAAATGTTCTTGGGTTGGATTGGTGCTTTCCTGGGTCAAATGCTTTTTGGAACTTGGGGCCCTATCTTAGCTGATACGGCTATTATCCCATCAGTTTTAGGAGCCATGATTTTATTAGCCATCTTTTGGAGAAAAGACAGCTAGTTTTAACTTGCTAGAACAGAAAAAGCGGTTGGAAATCTTCCAACCTCTTTTTTTATGAGCTGTAAAAAGACTGATATGCGACTAGCTTGGCTTTCAGTGACTGTTCCTTTTTATATTGCCTCAAGTATGGTACAATAAAAACATGAGAATTCAACAATTACACTATATTATCAAAATCGTAGAGACTGGTTCGATGAATGAGGCTGCCAAGCAACTTTTCATTACACAACCGAGTCTATCAAATGCTGTTCGTGACCTAGAAAATGAGATGGGAATTGAGATTTTTATCCGAAATCCTAAGGGAATTACCCTTACACGTGATGGGATGGAGTTTCTATCCTATGCCCGTCAGGTTGTCGAACAAACGCAACTTCTAGAAGAACGTTATAAGAATCCAATCGCTCATCGCGAGCTTTTTAGTGTGTCTTCGCAACACTATGCCTTTGTGGTCAATGCTTTTGTTTCCTTGCTCAAGAAAAGCGATATGGAAAAGTACGAGCTTTTTTTGCGTGAAACCAGAACTTGGGAGATTATCGATGATGTCAAGAACTTCCGAAGTGAAGTGGGAGTTCTCTTTTTAAATAGCTATAACCGGGACGTTCTTTCAAAGATGTTAGACGACAACCATCTAGTTGCCCACCATCTCTTTACAGCCCAACCCCATATCTTTGTCAGCAAGACCAACCCTCTTGCTAAGAGAGACAAGGTGCGATTGGTAGATCTAGAAGACTTCCCATACTTGAGCTATGACCAAGGTACCCATAATTCCTTCTATTTCTCAGAGGAGATTTTGTCTCAGGAACACCACAAGAAATCCATCGTTGTTAGTGACCGTGCGACCTTGTTCAATCTCTTGATTGGTTTGGACGGCTATACCATCGCAACTGGTATCCTTAATAGTAACCTCAATGGAGACAATATCGTTTCGATTCCACTTGATATTGATGATCCCATTGAACTGGTTTATATCCAGCATGAGAAAACTAGCTTGTCTAAGATGGGTGAACGCTTCATCGAGTACCTACTTGAAGAAGTTCGCTTTGATAAGTAATTTGAATAAATGAGAAGAGAAAAGAAGAATGACGACATTAAATACAAATGATTTTGATTTTCACTTACCAGAGGAATTGATTGCTCAGACTCCTTTGGAAAAGCGCGATGCCTCTAAACTCTTGATGGTCAATCGCAAAACAGGTGAATTTCAAGACCGCCACTTTCACTCCATTATCGAAATGTTAGAGCCAGGTGATGCCCTGGTTATGAATGATACCCGTGTATTGCCAGCTCGACTTCATGGTCAAAAAGAAGAAACAGGGGGCCATGTTGAACTCTTGCTTTTGAAAAATACAGCTGGAGATGAGTGGGAAGTCTTGGCTAAACCAGCTAAACGTCTCAAGGTCGGCACCCGTGTTATCTTTGGTGATGGTCGACTTAGCGCAGTCGTGACTGAGGAATTAACCCATGGCGGTCGTATTGTCCGTTTTGAGTATGAAGGAATTTTCTTAGAAGTACTTGAAAGTCTTGGAGAAATGCCTTTACCTCCTTATATTCACGAAAAATTGGATGACCGTGAACGTTACCAGACAGTCTATGCCAAGGAGAGTGGATCAGCCGCTGCCCCAACTGCAGGTTTGCATTTTACCAAAGAATTACTAGAAGAAATCCAGCAAAAAGGCGTTCATCTAGTCTACCTGACCTTGCACGTTGGACTTGGGACCTTTAGACCTGTTTCAGTAGATAATTTGGATGAGCATGAGATGCACTCAGAGTTTTATCAATTGTCTGAGGAAGCAGCAGCGACCTTGCGTCGGGTCAAAGAAAATGGTGGCCGTGTCATTGCTGTGGGGACTACCTCTATCCGTACGTTAGAAACCATCGGAAGCAAGTTTGATGGGCAAATCCAGGCTGACTCTGGCTGGACTAATATCTTTATCAAGCCAGGCTATGACTGGAAGGTGGTGGATGCTTTTTCTACTAATTTCCATTTGCCGAAGTCTACCTTGGTCATGCTTGTCTCAGCTTTTGCAGGCCGTGAATTGGTCCTCAAAGCCTACCAGCATGCTATCGATGAAAAATACCGTTTCTTTAGTTTTGGCGATGCCATGTTTATCTACTAAAAAGCGAGCAAATCAAAACTAGAAATAAAAGGGCTAATTCCTACTTGGATTAGCCTTTTTTCGATATATGATAGCTGTTGAATTAAAAGCAAATAAATGATACACTGAAGACTACGATACAGCCGTCAAATATATGCAAAATCTGACGAGCTACTTTTATCTGAGTCTATTTCAAAGGAGATTTTTATGAAAAACAAAACATTGCGCTATACGAGCCTATCAGTCCTGACCTTGTTGGCTGCCTTGACCTTGGTTGCCTGTGGTGGAAAGACTGACAAGAATACGTCATCTTCAAACCAAAAGGTGACAACAAGCAAGGTAACTACAGAGTCCGCAAGTAAAACTGAAGCAGGCCAAAAAGAGGAGCAGAAGTCAGAAACAAATAGTGCGACAGAAGCTACAACCACTCAAGCAGAACAAAAGGAAGATAAGCAAAAATCACAAGAGGCTTACGCTAAATTTGTAGGGACTTGGGAAAACTACGCGGGAACAACTGCAACAGTCACAGCAGATGGAATTGTAACGATCCAAAGTTCAAATGGAACCTTTAAATACGAGATGGGTCAAGTAGAGGAAAAAGACGGCTACTACTCAACAGGTATTCATCTTGTCGGTGGTGGACAAGGGGCACGACTGATCTTTACCCCAGCTGGTGTCCAAAACGAAGTGACAGGTACAGATGGCAGTCAAGATGTCTTGTCTATCGGTCAATCTGTAAGCGACAAAGATAACCAGTTTTACCGTAACTAAGAACATCAATCAGAAGTAAGGGTGGAGAAATGTCCTTGCTTTTCTATGTTCTCAAAGCATAAATTTTTTATCATTCAACTATACACGACGTTTAAGTTGGACGATAAACCTGCCCACTTTGAAGCGCAAGTACTAAATCGCTAACAACACAAAAGCCCTGATGTAGGGCTTTTTTTACTTGCTAGTATAAGAAATCAATGCCGTAGTTTTCTTTTAGATAGGTTGCCAACTCGGCTTTTTCTTCCTCTCTAAATCGACAGAGGCTAAGAGCGAGTCGCAATATCAGGGCACTTGTATTGATGATAACATTTGACTTAGAAATATCTTCTAGCTGGGTGACCTCTCTCAGATCAAAATCTAAATAGTAAGCTTTGCTGTTGGTATGGTCAGGGTCACTGACATCCACTTCAACATAAGATGCTCGCAACAATTCTTCTTTTGGGATGAAAATTTCCTTGGAAAAGAAGAGCCCAGGATAGACATAAATACCTTCAAAGGTGAATTCAAAGGAGAGTCTGCGACTAGAAAGTCTTTTGATGCCTGCAATCGTTGCATAGATAGCAGTGAAAAAGAGGATGGTTGGTACCACAGTGAGAAGACTGAGCTGAGAAAAGTCGATCAATCCATGCGCGAGAAAAAAGAAAAATTGAAAGAATATACCTACCGCAAAAACTAGATAGCCGACACCGACAAATTTTGAATAATAGATTTTCATAGAAACCTCCAGATATAGAATTGAACTCTCCAACGCTTTTTCAGTAGAAGTCGTAAAGATCATGCAGAGTTAAAATTTTAGGTATTCCCATCATATCCTATGGAGCGAAGTTCTGTCAACCTTTTAGCAAGATGTGGCTCTTAGCTATCTTATGACCTAGCAAGTTGGTTTATGGTATACTAGGATAATAAAATTCCAAAATTTGAAGACTTGTTTTCATAAATAGAAAGAGGTCAATATGTTTTTTCTCGGACGCCGTCGTGTCTTTATCGGCGAATGCAATGGTCAGGCTGTTTATTATGACCAAAAGACAGGAGAGGCTTTAGCTGCTCCAAAGAGTAAGTTGCTCAATACTGAAAAAGCTGGTGAAACGAATTCTTTTATTCCTGAATTGGTAATTCTCTTACTAGTAGGTGGACCTGCAATTTCGGGCTTCTTTTCCCTCAAGTTTATTGGTGTCTATAACTGGTTCAGTCTAGCCTGTATTCTTCTATTTTGGTTGATGCAGTTTTCCTTGTTGGTTGCTATACTTGAACGAGCACTTTATAAAAATGTTCGAAAGGCCCAGCCAACGACAGAGAAAGTCTTTTTCTTTGCAGCATCTCATAATTTGTTTGTAAAAAACCAGTTTGATCCTAGACAACTGTCTGCTTTACCTTATCGATTTGCCCGCTTTGTAGTAAATATAGTGTCTATCTATTACTTTTTGTATTTCTTGATTCTTCCTCTAAAATTTGGCCAACCGATTGGTGATGAAGGCTATGGTTTGTGGTTTGCTGGCTTGTTATTCTTTTCAGTATTTCTTTTGTATAACCAAAACAATCCAGTTCGCTTTGTGAAGATTATGAGATTATACAGCCAAGGAAAAGTACGATTTAAGGAAGAAGTGGAACATTGAGAAACTATCTTGGGATTCTGCTAAATATCTAGAGAAAATCTTTTAGAAAAACAAAAAAGCCTTGTAAATCAAGGCTTTTTCCTGTTGTTTAGATGCCCCCTGCAGGCTCTTTGAAAGAAACTTAGAAAAATCTAAAATGAAATTATTTCAAAATGGGGTAAAAGCAAAATTTCCCTCCCTACTTTCTCAATTATTCCTAATTTTAGTTCCAAAAAGCTTCAATTCATAATCTAATTATAATATGGGTAATGGGTACTATCTTATTACATTCAGATTTTTGTTCTCTTCAAAGAGTTATGTAGGCTTTATGGTTTTAAATAGGTAAAAAGTTGAACTATAGTGAGTATTGTGTCATAATAGATAGTATATAAATCATTAATAGAATAGAAATAATATTTTCTTACCTTTACAAGTAGTATTGGTTAGACATTTTTTCGTCTCAATTGTACTTATCTCTCAAGTTTAGCTAGTTTTTATAAGCTCTGTTTTCGAATCAATAAAACAAATTTCAGAAGTGCAAAAGACAAGATGGTGACATTGCTACAGTCAGTCGCCATGTCTTGCTGGCACAGGCTGTTTGTGCCGTCAGCTATTTACCAGTCAATTTGATCAAAGGGCTTAATTATTATTTTTGAAAGGTCTTTTATGGAAAAAATTCTTTCTTTAGGTCTGACAGGTAAGAAATTACTTGTTCAGGGTTTCTTGTTTGTTCTGCTAGGTCTTATCTTGATGGTCACGGGAACTTGGTTGCCAGTGACGGTTATTCGACTGGTTCTGTTTTTAGCTTGGATAGCAACGGTCTTAGATTTAGTATTACGTATTTTCAAAAAAAGTCAGTCAACGGACACCTTGGGAGTTGCACTGGTTAAATTGTTAGTGATGGGATATTTGCTAGGCTCGAATCTTGCTACTGATGTGCCAATTTATATTTTGGCTCTTGTGATTGGAATTTCTCAGATTTTTCATGCTAGTATCAACCTTGTCACCTATGTTCTCTACCGCAAAAACAAAATTCGACCTCGTTTTCGTTTCTTACTAGATGGTCTCGTACTAGTTTTTCTTGGTGGGACTAGTCTTTTGTCCTCTACAGGAAATTCTGTCTTTCAACTCTTTGTATTAGGGGCTTATTTTTTCCTTTATGGTGTGTCCAATATCCGTGATGGTTTCTTGTTTGAGGAGGAAATTGGGAAAAACCATCTCAAACGTCGTGTCAGAATGAGCTTACCTATTGCCCTAGCCGCTCTCATCCCTGCAAGTACTTTAGCAAAAATCAATAAATTCATGCAGGAAAATGCTGATGAGGAAGAGGAAATCTATCTTGGAATGGTGAAGTTTGGTAAGACAGCAGATCTTGAAATTTTCGTTCATACAGCGGAGACTTCTCTATTTTCAGCTATTGGTCATGTGGACCTTTGTTATCAAGGACGTGTGATTTCTTATGGAAACTATGATCCGTCATCTGAGACCTTATTTGGTATGGTTGGAGATGGTGTTTTATATTTTTGCGACCGTGATAAGTACATTGACTTATGTAAACGGGAGAGTCAAAAAACGCTATTTGGTTACGGAATAGATTTGACACCGGAAATGGAAGAAGCGGTTCAGGAAAAATTAGCTGAATTAAAACAACTAACGATTCCTTGGGAGCCAAGCGCAGATAAAATTAAAACGGAAGATGGTAAGGAAGACTACACCTACGCTTATAAAATCAGACATGAGACGGATGGGGAACTTTATAAATTTATCAAATCTAAGTTTAAATCCTACTTTGTCTTATCTACAAACTGTGTGCTCTTGGCTGATACCATAGTCGGTCAGGCTGGCACCGATATCCTCTCACCCAAAGGATTTATCGCTCCAGGAACTTACCAAGCCTACCTTAATCGAGAGTTTGAAAAACCAAATAGTATAGTCGTATCTAAACATGTTTATTAAGGAGAATTTATGAACTTAGTAAAAAAATACACCCCGTTAATACTTTTTATAGGGCTGGTTGCTCTTGTAATTCTGAATGCATCGAGCTTTATATCAGGAGCAATCTCTCTCTTTGATGTAATATCAACCTTGATTTATGGTGCTGTTATTGCTTTTGTGCTCAATGTTCCCATGAAAAAAATTGAACAGTACTTAGTTAAATTGAAGGTAAAGGCAGAGTTGCGTCGTCCGATTGCCATGGTACTTGTTTTCCTAGCTCTTATCTTAATCGTGATTGCTCTTTTGGTTTTGGTGCTGCCAACCCTAGCCCAGACTATTAGTCAGCTGGGAACAGTCCTTTCAACAGTCCTTACTCAACTTGGGAAATTGCTAGGCAGCTCGGAATTTGTAACCAAAGACATGTTGTCAACTATCGTATCAGGAATTCAGGGACAGTCTAGCTCTATTAGCCAAGCTTTGATAGGTTTTTTATCAGGTCTGACTAGTAATATCGGCAATATTTTTTCAAGTTTGATGAATGCCTTTTTGATTATAGTCTTCACCTTTTTATTTTTATCCAGTAAGGAACATTTGGCAGCGATGACGAGCCGACTTCTAAAAGTTTTTCTTCCAGAGAAGGTGGTGATAAAGTTGACTTACATTGGACAAGTAGCACTAGAGACTTATGACCAATTTTTGATGAGTCAGCTGATTGAAGCAGTTATCATAGGAGTTATGATAGCGGTTGGTTACAGCGTGTTTGGGATACCCTATGGAGTAATGACAGGTATCTTTGCAGGAGTGCTATCGTTCATTCCTTATGTAGGGCCTATGATTGCTTGTGTTGTGGGAGCGATTTTTATCTTCACAGTGAGTCCTACTCAAGCCTTACTTTCTCTTCTTCTATATCAAGTTATACAGCTGATTGAAGGAAACCTTATTTATCCTAGAGTTGTAGGTCAGTCTATTGGTTTGCCAGCTATTTTCACGCTTGCGGCTGCTAGTATTGGAGGCAATCTCTTTGGCTTACTTGGGATGATATTCTTTACACCGATATCTGCTGTTATCTATCGATTGGTTAAGGAATTTGTCGTTGCAAAGGAAAATCAGGTAGATTGAGAAAGACTGAATTTAATAAGATATACTAAGAAGAGAGTGAAAGATTCTCTTCTCTTTTATTTCTAAATGACTTGCTCTTGTTCTGTTGCGAAAATTTATGAATTCATAATAGCCCATTTTAATCTCTATGCGGATTGGCCATGTAATATGGGCACAAATTAGTATAGTTTAGTTAATTATAGACTAGCTCTGTACTGTAAAAAACAGTTGGTCTTATCAAATATTGCTAGCAATTGATTGAGAATAAATGATAAGTTTGATAAGGTTGGAAAACCTTTATAATGATTTGCTACAAAAAGTTATTTGACATCAAAAAAGCCTTGAAATCAAGGCTTTTTCCTGTTGATTTAGATGCCCCCTGCATGGATTTGTAAGAACTTTTCATATTGAAAATAAACAAAAGTGTTGAAATATAGCTGATTTTAGGGAAATACTTTTAGGTGTTTTCACTGTCAGGCTTTAAAAACGTGGCAAAAGTGGGGCAAAAACGAATGACTCACATTTGGTTTGAAAATCTATAATACCTAATGATTATGCCATACTAGATATATAGTGTTGTTATAAATAAATGTCAGTGCGAGTTCAAATCGGAGGATAAAATGGAAAAACAAATTAATGAAAAAAAAGCCTTGGTTCCCAAAGCTTTTTTATGTTATAAACTCATTAAAAGAACCCCCAGTTAGATTTGGAATATTTTTTATTCTGTGTCATATAAAAATAAATAAAATGAGTGGCTATAGCTAGAGCTAAAATGGTTGTTATACTCACTACTATTATAGGATTAGAAGCAAAGATTAAAGAGAGAATCAAGGCAGCCAGATAGAGTGTCGCTTGGACACAGTAGTAACTTTTCGAATAGCGAAGATAGTTTTTGTTATAGGGCCCATTTACTAGGACAGCAGCTTGAAAGAGGCCAAATCCGATATAAGAGAAGCTGGTTGCAAAGAGACGATTAGCTTCAGGATTCAGAAGAAAACTCATCGATACAGTCATCATCATAAGCCCAATGAAAATAGGATAGTGACTGTAAATTAGAAATAGTCCCTTTTGATTAGATTTTTGATCAATAGCATGGTCGAATTGACCAAAATAAAACAAGAACAGAGAAATCATAATTATGAAATAAAGAACCGAATAAATCGAGAAATTCTCGATTGTAAAGAAGTTAGCTAGCCCCATAATCATCTCTCCAAACGTAATAATGACAAGAAGGGAGATGCGCTCGATTAAATGGGGGAGATTTACCTGGTAATGCTTATCTTTACTAAGCAAGATAATTGGCATAATAAATGTTAGCAGAATACTAGCAAATAAGATAGAGACCCCAACGTAAATAGGAAAAAGAGCTGCCAGATAGACTCCTAAACTTCCTAGACCTGTTATCCATAGAAAACCTTTGATACTTTCCCGATTAGCATTATCGGTTGATTTTCTAAAAAATTCAACCAAATATTGTAAAAATAAGGTAAAGGTTAATGTACCAATAGCCCAACAGAGATAATGAAAATATTGTTGCCAATCAGGTCCCATCATATTGGCTATAAAGAGTAAAATTCCCATTTTGATAAACATGATTACCATGTTAAATAAAGAGTTCTTTCCATAGCGATTGGTATAAAGGGTTTGAATCATCCAGGAATCGGTGAGAACCAAGACAGCTATGAAAAAATCAAGGAAAGAATTCCAAGTCAAAATACCGTTATGAAGATGCTCAATTAAAGTAGTTACTTTTGAAATTGCAAAAACAAAAACTAGGTCATAAAAAAGTTCTGAAAATTCTACACGTTTATGCTTAATAAGAGTTGTCATATTAATACCTTTCTATTTTAGAAATACAATACATTATAACAGAAAATGGTAATGAAAGAAAAGGATATGCTTAAATAATTTCATGTGGCGCGAATTGTCAAAATCTTGACTTCTTTTGTCATTTACTTGAAAAAGCAACCCTGACGAGTTGATTAAAATCCTATTAAAAATTAACTTTGTCAGGATCATCCTGAGTTTTGATGCCTTGAATCTTATCCAAGACCGCCATATCTTCCTCTGATAAGTCGAAGCCGAAGATATCCAAGTTAGCTTTTATATTTTTAGGTGTCACAGACTTAGGTAGTGGCAAGAAACCTTTTTGAAGGCTCCAACGCAGAGCAACTTGTGCCACAGATTTACCGTTACGTTCAGCCACTGCTTCAACATCTTCATTTCCAAAAATACCACCTGTACCTAGTGGACTATAGGCTTCAAGAAGGATATCGCGCTCTTGGCAATAGGCAACTAAGTCTTTTTGGTCACAACCTGGAGCCAAGAGGATTTGATTGACATGTGGCACAATTTCAGCTGTTTCAAGAAGAGCTTCTAGGTGATGTTGCATAAAGTTAGACACACCGATAGCACGCACCTTACCTTCTTTGTAGGCTTCTTCCATTGCCTTCCAAGCGCCTGCATTACCAGACTTCCAAGCATCATTCTCACGAAGCGCCTTTGGATTAGGCCAATGGATAAGCAAAAGATCCAAATAATCCACACCAAGTCTTTCGAGAGACTCATCGATAGAAGTCTTAGCCAACTCGTAATCGTGCTTATCATTCCAAAGTTTGGTAGTTAGGAAAATATCCTCACGTGCCAAATCACTATCAGCAATCGCCTTACCTACAGAAACCTCGTTACCGTAAATTTGTGCGGTATCAATATGTGTGTAACCCGCCTTAAGTGCGAAGCTAACGCTGTTATAGGCTTCTTCGCCTTCAGCAATTTGCCAAGTTCCAAAACCAATTTTAGGAATAGCAACCCCATTTGCAAGTGTATATGTTTCCATGATTTTCACCTTTTCTTTTTTTAATAGTACTATCTTAAATAAGATAAGGCAAAAATGCAAAGATTTGCTACGGCTATTATTATGAATAGTTCCTTACTTCTTTTTCCGATGTTCGTAACAGCCTTTGGAGATATTATTACTTGGGAAGAGAATGAATTTGTTGGTATTGTAAAATACAATCTTCAAAACTGCGACATTATTATCAAGAGCTTGAAATATTTTCTTCAGTATTTAGATAACTCATATGTGACTGATAACTTTGAACTGGATTTATATAGACAGGCTGTGTTAAAAGATGGTCCCTTGTCTTATAACCAATGTTTCGGTTTTGTTCCTTTACTAGCATTAGGTGCCTTTAAAGATGTGGAACATATGGATAAGCTAAAAACCTTGGAGCACATTTATCTCATGTACCAACTTACAGGCGGAGTAATGGACGATTGATAATAAGTAATCACCGTGAGGTGTTTTTTTCTATTAAATCGAGGTGTTAGATAAATAGCGAGTCTTTGATGAGAGTCGCTTATTTTGTGAATATAAACTTTTTGGTACAAAAAACAAAATGACAAGCAAAAAAGCCTTATAAATCAAGGCTTTTTCCTGTTGTTTAGAGGCCCCCTACATGGATTTGTAAGAACTTTTCATATTGAAAATAAACAAAAATGTTGAAATATAGCTGATTTTAGGGAAATACTTTTAGGTATTTTCAATGTCAGGATTTAAAAATGGGGCAAAAGTGGGGCAAAAACGAATGACTCGTATTTTGTTTGAAAACCTATAATACCTAATGATTATGCTATTCTAGATATATAGTTTTGTTATAAATAAATGTCAGTGCGAGATCAAATTGGAGAATAAAATGGAAAAACAAATTTCTACGCAGAATGGAATGCGAAAAAGTGATAATTAAAGAGACAAAAAAGCTGAGAATATGATTTCCCAGCTTTTTTGAATGCGATAGAAATAGCAACTAGACTATTTACGAAAGGCCTCAATAATGTAGGTGAAGCCAGTAACTAAAACTGAAAAGGCAATGACATAAACGACAAAGACACCTGTAGCCACTGGATTGAACAGAATCACTAGACCTAGTAAAAATTCAAGCAAGGCTACCCACGTGATATTGCTACCAATAATAGGGAAAATCAATCTTAGACGATTGCCTTTAAAGAAAGCAATAATGGCTTCTACAATTAACCAAATTCCTACAATGGTCGGAATGACGACCGGCAGGGTCACAAAGCCATAAGCAACGAGGTAAAGAGCTAAGAGAAGACTAACAAATCCTTGGAAAAGATAAACAGGTGAGCGAAGCTCTTTTGGTGCAGAGAAATAGCCTAAAATAGCTGCTATAGAAGAAACCAGTAAACCAAATGAAATCCACCAGCTGTAAGCAACAAGATTAGCTACTGGGTTTGTAAATAGGAAAAGTCCTAAAAGGACAAAAACAACTCCTGCAAGGAATAGCAGTAAACGATTAGAAAATTTCATTTCAATACCCCCTATCCTATATAGTATAGTTTTCTAATAAAACTATTATACTTATTTTTATAGAAAATGTCAATAAAATAAATAAACAATTTGGAAGTTTCAGTCTGACTTACAAAAAGAAAAGGAGTTTTCACTCCTTTTCACAGATTGAAGACAAAGTCCTTATAAAAGTGTCTTCTAAAGATTTTAACTTCAATCTGAAGCGAGGATATCCTCGCTTTTTTTATTTAATCTAATAGCTCCTTATTTTCAATTAAGAGCTCTAGTGGAGATTTATCCCTTGCTTCAATAAAACCAGGTTCATATTGGTTATGAAGTGTTCTTTTCTGAGAAGTTGGATCAATATACAACTCATCTCCATCTTCTGTGTATAGTTGGTTGCCTCTTGTTAAGTAAAGTAAATCCTCTAAGTACTGTCCATCAGTTTCTAGAAAATCTTCGATATATTTGACAGCTTTTAAAATCTCACTTACTTTATCAGAGTATTCATTAGATTCAAGAACACTCTTTTCTAACTCAATCTCTTTACTCGTTCCAAAGAGTTGGGTTGGAGTTGCATTAAAATATTCCGCTATCTTATCCAAATTTGCAAAGGTAGGATAGCTTTTTTGTTTTTCATAATCAGAGATGTCTGGAAAGATTGCTCATAAAAAAAATGTGGGGCAAATGATGGGGCAAATCAGTTATAGACAAGCAAAAAAGCCTTATAAATAAAGGCTTTTTCCTGTTGATTTAGATGCCCCCTACAGGGCTCGAACCTGTGACCCATAGATTAAGAGTCTACTGCTCTACCAACTGAGCTAAGGAGGCAAATAAAAAGCTGTATTGGTGCCGAAACTTCACGGTTTGTATTGAACCCGCGCAATTAAGCAGGTGGGCAACTCGCTCTAACTGAAGCTGTTTCCGTGTGAGACGGCCTACATGCTGTTAGAAGACTTTTGTTTCCCTAATAATACACAAAATAGTCGGTCAACACTTAAATGTAAAGTCGTACACCACAGCGTTTCTATGATTATATGATACCACTTTTTCAAAAAAAATCAAGGGAAAATTAAAAATTTTGAAAAGGATTTCACGAGTTTCGTAATTTATCAATGGTTTCCTTACGTTGAGCCAGAGCCCGTTCGTATTTTCCACTATCTTCTGGTGAGAAGTAGCTATGGTTGCGGATTTTTTCAGGCAAGTACTCTTGCTTGACCCAGTGGCCAGGATAATTATGTGGATAGAGATAATTTTGGGCGTTCCCTAGTTCCTTGCTACCGCTATAGTGACCATCTCGCAAGTGACGTGGAATTGGTAGGTGACCGGATGTTTTAAGGTCAGCCAGGGCCTTATCCATAGCCACGTAGGCTGAGTTAGACTTAGGTGAAAGTGCCAGATCAATGACGACATTGGCGATGAGGATGCGGGCTTCGGGGAATCCAATCCTCTGTGCTGCATCCAAAGCAGTTACAGTATGAATCTGGGCTTCAGGATTGGCTAAGCCAATATCTTCATAAGCAATCACAGTCAAACGACGAGCTAGGCTAGGAAGGTCACCGGCCTCTATCAAGCGAGCAGCATAGTGAAGACTGGCATCCACATCCGAGCCACGGATGGACTTTTGAAGGGCAGATAGAACATCATAGTGTCCATCTCCATCCTTGTCCATAGTGATATAGCTTCTCTGGAGACTATTTTCCATGATATTCAGCGTGATATGACGGATACCGTCATTATTTTCTGGAGTGGAGAGAACTGCCAAGTCCAGTGAGTTAAAGGCAGAACGGAGGTCTCCGTTGGTAGATGTTGCGATAAAATCAAGGGCATCATCATCTAACTCGACAGGGAAATCAAAGCCTCGTTCAGGGTCAGTCAGGGCGATTTGAATGGCCTCTTTGACATCTTGGTTAGACAAGGGTTCCAACTCAAAAATCTGAACACGACTTCGGATGGCTGGAGTGACAGAAAAGAAAGGATTTTCAGTTGTCGCCCCGATCATGATGACTAGACCACTTTCTAAGAGAGGAAGGAGGAAGTCTTGTTTCGTCTTGTCAAGACGATGAATCTCGTCTAGTAGCAGTACAAGGCCACCTGAGAATTTAGCTTCCTCAGCGATTTCTTGGAGGCGTTTTTTACTATCAACTGTGGCATTGAAGGTCCGAAAGGCATACTTGGTTGTTCCAGCGATGGCTGAAGCGATACTGGTTTTTCCGATGCCTGGAGGTCCGTAGAGGATCATAGAGGATAGGCGATTGGCTTCCACCATACGGCGGATAATCTTGCCTGGTCCAACTAGATGCTCCTGACCAATGACCTGGTCGATGGTTTTGGGGCGCATACGAAGCGCGAGATTGTCTGGCATAGCAGTCCTTTCTAACATGGATTTTCTGATACTAATGTGGTAATATGGTAGTATCTATTTTAGCATATTTCCGAGTATTCGGGGCGATTTAAGAGTCGTATAGAAAGAGGACAAAATGGCAACATATGGATTTTTAGATGTTTTACAAGAAGAGTTGGACAAGAACTTTCCTTTTGATTATGAGATTAACTGGGACAAGCGCAATCATGCGGTTGAAGTGAGTTTTCTATTAGAGGCACAAAATGCTGCAGGGGTGGAGATGTTAGATGAAGACGGAGAGGTTTCGTCAGATGATATCCTTTTTGAAGAAGCGGTACTTTTTTACAACCCTGCCAAGTCAACAGTTAATGCAGAAGACTATCTCACGGTCATCCCTTACCTACCGAAGAAAGGTTTTTCTCGTGAATTTTTAGCTTATTTTGCGCTATTCCTTAAAGATACTGCAGAGGTTGGGCTAGATGCCCTCATGGACTTTTTGGAAGACCCAGAAGCAGAAGAATTCGTCATGGAATGGAACCAAGAAGTCTTTGAAGAAGGGAAAGTCGGTTTGGAAGAAGGAGAGTTTTACCCTTATCCGAGATACTAGGAAACTTTAAAAATAAGGAATTCAAAGAGGAGAGAGGATGTTAGAGAAAATCAAACAAATTTTTATGAGAAAGTCAGATAAATCTGAGTTTTCTTCCTCTTCTCTTCCCCGCAATCGCTTTGCGGATCTAGATTTCGAGAGAGTATTGAAGTCAGGAACTCGTCGCCTTGTTAATGAGGAAGGACGCTATGCTGAGGATGGGAAAATCACAGAACTTGAATTTCCTGAAGATTTTGCGGAATTTGAATTTCTAGTTGGTTTTAAGACGGAAGAGGAAGAGCAGTTTCAGCAACTATTAGCTCGTTTAAATAGTATTGATAATGCCATTCAGTCCCATTTGGAAAGCGAGTTGCAACAACCCATCCCTCAGTTTGCCAAGGATTTGGGCTATACTCAGAAGAGGTGGGAGAAAACTTTTTACTTCCATCCTTGGGTATTAAGTTTTGAGGAAAATCCGCCTAATCTTCGCTATGTTGCAGATTATGTAAATGATGAGTTTACCGTTTATTTTGCTAAAAAACATGGTAGATGGCAGGCATACTGGGATGCAGATTGCCAAAAGGTAATCGAAGAAAGCTAGCTTGTATTTTCCTAGAGAGTAATTGTCATCATAGAAAAGAGTAAATATCATGGAATTATTGGATAGCAGAATGGATTTCCAAGGTTGCAAGATTGCCTTGATTTGTGGGGATAAGGTCTTGACTATCTTACGTGATGACAAGGACGATATCCCTTGTCCCAACATGTGGGAGTTGCCAGGTGGTGGTCGTGAAGGAAACGAAAGTCCTTTCGAGTGCGCAGCGCGTGAAGTTTATGAGGAACTGGGAATTCATTTAGATGAAGACTGTCTGCTTTGGAGCAAGATTTATCCTAGCGTAATCTTTAAAGACAAGCAATCGGTCTTTATGGTTGGTCAGCTAAGACAAGAACAATTTGACAATATCATCTTCGGAGATGAAGGACAGGGCTATAAATTGATGAGCATTGATGAATTTCTTGGCTCAGATAAGGTTGTACCTCAGTTGCAAGAGAGATTAAAAGATTATTTAAAAGTAAGTGATTAGAAAGGACGGTTCGGTTAAATTTCTAAACTGAACCCGCCCTAAACACTGTGCCAAAAAGATAAACTTCTCTTAAACATAAGTGTCTTAAGAGAGTTTCCTATTTTGGCTTTGTGTTTTATGGGCTTGGTATCTTAATTATGGAAACATGGCAAGAGTTAAAAGTAACGGTTAAGCGTGAGGGGGAGGAGCTAGTCTCTAACCTCCTGATTGAGCTAGGCGCCCAAGGGGTTGCAATCGAAGACAGCATGGACTATGTGGGTAATGTGGACCGCTTTGGTGAGATTTTTCCTGAGGTGGAGCAACAGGAAGAAATCGTGGTGACAGCCTACTATCCTGAAACGGTGGATGTGGTAGCGGTTGAAGCGGATTTGCAGGCTCGTTTAGCAGAATTGACAGACTTTATGGATTTGGGAGAAGTCAAGATGGGGACGACTGCCTTGGCTGAGGAAGACTGGGCGGACAACTGGAAGAAATACTATGAACCAGCTCGCATCACTCATGACTTGACCATTGTGCCATCATGGACGGACTATGAAGCAACAGCGGGAGAAAAGATTATCAAGCTGGACCCTGGCATGGCCTTTGGAACAGGAACCCACCCGACGACCAAGATGAGTCTCTTTGCCTTGGAGCAGGTTCTTCGTGGTGGCGAAACAGTGCTGGATGTGGGGACAGGTTCAGGCGTCCTTTCTATTGCTAGCTCACTTCTAGGTGCCAAGGAGATCTTTGCCTATGACCTAGATGATGTAGCGGTTCGAGTCGCTCAGGAAAATATTGAGCTCAATCCTGGTATGGAAAATATCCATGTGGCGCCAGGCGATTTGCTTAAAGGCGTGGAGATTGAGGCAGACGTCATCGTGGCCAACATCTTGGCGGATATCCTCATTCATCTGACAGACGATGCTTATCGCTTGGTCAAGGATGAAGGTTACCTGATCATGAGTGGCATTATCAGGGACAAGTGGGACATGGTCCGTGAGTCAGCAGAAGCAGCTGGATTTTTCCTTGAAACTCATATGATTCAAGGGGAATGGAATGCCTGTGTCTTCAAGAAAACCAAGGATATTTCAGGTGTGATTGGAGGCTAGCATGCAGCAGTATTTTGTCAAGGGGAGTGCAATCTCTCCTGTCACTATCGAGGACAAGGAAACCAGCAAGCACATGTTTCAGGTCATGCGTTTGAAAGAAGAGGACCAGGTTACCTTAGTTTTTGATGATGGTATTAAGCGCTTGGCGCGCGTGATAAATGTAGAGGCGCGTCAGTTGGAGCTGATTGAAGAATTGGCTGACAATGTAGAATTGCCAATTCAAGTGACCATCGCATCAGGCTTTCCCAAAGGAGATAAGCTAGAGTTTATCACTCAAAAGGTGACGGAACTGGGTGCTAGCCAGATATGGGCCTTTCCCGCAGACTGGTCAGTTGCCAAGTGGGATGGCAAGAAACTGGGTAAAAAGGTCGAAAAACTAGAAAAAATCGCCCTTGGTGCTGCCGAGCAAAGCAAGCGGAATCTAGTCCCAAGTATTACCCTTTTTGAGAAAAAGGCAGACTTTCTAGCCCAACTGGATCAGTTTGATTCTATTGTGGTGGCTTATGAAGAGTCAGCTAAAGAAGGAGAATCAGCTGCACTTATACAAGCAGTTGCTGAGCTTGAAAAGGGAGCCAAACTGCTCTTTATCTTTGGTCCAGAAGGAGGTCTCTCACCTGCAGAAATTGAATCTTTTGAAGCTAAAGGAGCAGTTCTAGCAGGACTTGGGCCTCGCATCCTACGAGCCGAAACAGCGCCGCTTTACGCCTTGTCTGCCATAAGTGTTTTGCTTGAATTGAAAAAATAAGAGACTATGAAAAAATCACCTAGAAAAGGTGATTTTTTATGCGCTTGAAAGGGTGCGTGAAAGAGTCAATAAGCGAATCCATAATGGCAATGGGAATCTTTAATTTTTTGATGATTTCGCAGAAAAAATGGATATCCAAACTGTTCCTAATCTTGTGTTCTATTAAAACAGGGAAAATCATACTATATAGAGCAGGAGAGTATTTCTAGTCTTGAAGAAAGATTATTTTCACTAATAAAAAAATGACTCTGGAAATTGGAGTCGTATAGATGATAAAAGAGGTTAGATTTAATCCAACCTCTTATTTTTTATCTTAATGGAATTGCATACCACCATCGACGATAATGGTTTGACCTGTAATGTAGTTTGAATCTGGTCCAGCAAGGAAGCTAACCGCTGCAGCGACATCTTCGGGTTCGGACAAACGTTTAAGGGTAATATCTTTAGCGAAAGTTTGCATACCCCATTCGTCATCTTTACCAGCGTTCTTACCAACTTCATGAGCGATATCATACATCATTGGAGTCTTAACGATACCAGGTGCATACGCATTGACAGTAATACCTGAATCAGCCAAGTCACGTGCCAAAGTTTGAGTGATACCACGAACTGCAAACTTAGTACCACCATAGACAGTCAAGTTAGGGTTACCTACAACACCTGCTTGTGAAGTTGCATTGATGATTTTTCCGCCATGGCCAAGCGCCTTGAATTGAGCTTGTGCAACTTGAGCACCCCAGATGACACCACCAACGTTGATGGCAAAAGTGCGTTCAAATTGTTCTTCTGTAATCGTATCAAGTGGTGTAGTTGGAGCAACACCAGCGTTGTTAACGACAACATTTAAATCTCCGAAATGATCCACAACTTTTTGGAAAGCTGCAGCCACTTCAGCTTGTTTGGAGACATCAGCAACGACCGCAAAAGCATTCTCTGCTGATAACTCAGCTACTGCTTTTTCTGCTGTCTCAGCATTGTAGTCTAAGACTCCGACCTTGAAGCCATCTTGTACCAATCGTTTTGCAATCGCAAAACCGATCCCTTGACCTGCACCTGTAACAATAGCTACTTTAGACATATGATTCCTCCTTTGGTATCCGTGATACCACTCAAACGTTCATAAAAGAACAGCAAAAGGGTTATAAGTGAGTTGTGATAGACTTCTAAAAGAAGTCCTATCGCTTTTTAGTATATACCTTTGTGAAATTTGTGTCAAACAAAGACTTGTTTTTTAGAAAAATGATTATTTTTTCAAAACCAAAATGATCCAAAATTTTCCTTTATGAGATTTAGAGTTAGAAAAATAAAACTATCGCGTAAAGGGGAAAAGCACACATTATTTTCCAAGCACATTTCTTGAAACCCTTTCCTCCTTCTGATAGACTAATACATAGTTTGAAAAAAGGAGACTTAACATGAAAAAATTTGTTGCTGAATTGATCGGTACTTTTATGCTTGTGTTCATCGGAACAGGAGCTGTTGTTTTTGGAAATGGTGTTGAAGGTCTTGGACACCTTGGAATTGCTCTTGCCTTTGGTTTGGCAATCGTAGTTGCAGCTTTCTCAATCGGAACTGTTTCAGGTGCTCACTTGAACCCAGCTGTTTCTATCGCGATGTTTGTTAACAAACGTTTGTCATCTTCAGAACTTGTAAACTACATCCTTGGTCAAGTAGTCGGTGCTTTCCTTGCATCAGGATCTGTGTTCTTCCTCTTGGCAAATTCAGGTATGTCAACTGCAAGTCTTGGTGAAAATGCCTTGGCAAACGGTGTAACTGTCTTTGGTGGTTTCTTGTTTGAAGTCATCGCAACTTTCTTGTTTGTTTTGGTCATCATGACTGTAACTTCAGCAAGCAAAGGAAATGGCGCAATCGCTGGTTTGGTGATCGGTTTGTCATTGACAGCTTTGATTCTAGCTGGCTTGAACATCACTGGACTTTCAGTAAACCCAGCTCGTAGCTTGGCTCCTGCTGTATTGGTAGGTGGCGCAGCTCTTCAACAAGTTTGGATTTTCATCCTTGCACCAATCGTTGGTGGAGTTCTTGCAGCCCTTGTTGCTAAAAACTTCCTTGGAACTGAAGAATAATTGAAACTTAAAAACCCTACTCTCCATTTTGGAGGGTAGGGTTTTTTCGTATTATACTCTTCGAAAATCTCTTCAAACCACCTCAGCTTCCATCTGCAACCTCAAAACAGTGTTTTGAGCTGACTTCGTCAGTTCTATCCACAACCTTAAAACAGTGTTTTGAGCAACCTTCGGCTAGCTTCCTAGTTTGCTCTTTGATTTTTTTTGAGTATGAGTTTAGCGGTTGTCAATTTTTTCTGGATAGAGGTCGTGTTGAAAGAGGCGTTGTTCTGCCAATCCTTCATACTTGGTTCCAGGTCTACCGTAGTTGTAGTAGGGATCGATTGAAATGCCACCGCGAGGTGTAAATTTTCCCCAGACTTCTAAATAGCGAGGGTCTAGCAAGTTGACCAAGTCTTTCCCGATAGTGTTGATACAGTTTTCATGAAAATCTCCATGGTTTCGGTAGCTAAAGAGGTAGAGTTTGAGGGATTTTGACTCGACACAGAGCTTGTCAGGAATGTAGGAAATATAAATAGTTGCAAAGTCTGGTTGAGCAGTGATGGGACAAAGTGAGGTGAATTCAGGACAGTTGAACTTGATGAAATAGTCATTTTTCACATGACGATTGTCAAAGGATTCGAGGACTTCTGGTTGATATTCGAAAATGTAGTTGGTTTCTTTGTTGCCGAGGAGGCTGAGGTTTTTCATTTCTTCTTGTTGTGACATGATTTTTTCTTTCTAATCTTAAACACCACGTTGGTTGTCGTAGAGGAGGGTATGGAGTTGAGGAAGGACGCGGACATTGCCCCAGCTATCGTCGGCAGCGACACGTTCCCAGAGTTCTTTGAGGCGGTCCAGTTGGTCTTGGACAATATTGCCTGTAGCCTTGGGCTCAGGATTTCCCGCTGATAAGAAGATGACATCTGGTTGGTAGCGTTCTTGAATACTTTTGGCAAAGGCTAGATCTGCATCATCAAAGACAGGGATTTTAAAGGTGACTTTGTCTGGGTCTAGTTGGGAAACGATAAAGTCCAAGGTCTCAAAGTTGACTTCCATCTTGGAGGAAGGAGGCTTAGGACTCAGAGTGACTTGGTCGATATCTTTTAACCAATTTTGCCAGCGAGATCCCTGGGTCTCAACAGCCAGAGTGACCCCACGTTCCTTGAGTTTGGTTACTAGCTCAGCCATGTTGGCTGCTAGGATAGCAGGATTTCCCCCAGATAGGGTGACATAGTCGTAGCTTCCTAGTTTATCTAATTCAGCGATTACTTCATCAGCTGTCATGCGAGTTGGTTTTTCAGAACCATCCCAAGTAAAGGCGGAGTCGCACCAGTCGCAGTGGTAGTCGCAACCAGCAGTGCGGACAAACATGGTTTTCTGGCCAATAGCTCGACCTTCACCTTGAAAGGTAGGCCCAAAAATTTCTAGAACTGGTAGTTTGAGGACACGTTCCTTAGTCATCTAACCACTCCCGTCTAAACTCTGCAAAGGCAGTCGGAGTTTCATAGAGGCGAACATATTCCAAACGGAGACCGCGCTCGTCTGGCAACTCTTGGCTCATGGTTTGGAAAATCCAGTAAACCATATTTTCAGCAGTCGTATTCATGTAGGGCAGGGTTTCATTGAGATAGCGATGATCCAAGTGGGGCTCTAAGTAATCCTTGTAGATAGCTTTGATGTCTCCGAAATCGTAGGTCATACCTCTATCATCTAAAAATCCACTGACAGCGATTTGCAGATGATAGGTGTGACCGTGTAGGGATTTGCACTTTCCTTCATAGTGAAAGAGGTGGTGGGCAGCATCGAAGGTAAATTCTTTTGAGACTAAGGTTCTGTGAGGATTGTAGACAAGAGATTCCCCAGTTTCTTGTTTGATTTCTTTGGGGGCAAAAAACATCAGGCCTCTCCTTTCTGAGAGAGATAAACCTCTAAACCATGTTGGCGTAGATGGCAGGCAGGACAATCTCCACAACCAGTACCGATAATCCCATTGTAGCAGGTCAAGGTCTTCTCACGAACGTAGTCAAAGGCACCAAGTTGGTCAGCTAATTCCCAAGTTTCAGCCTTGTCTAGCCACATGAGAGGCGTTTGGATCACAAAGTCGTAATCCATAGCAAGGTTGAGCGTGACATTGAGTGATTTGACAAAGACATCCCGACAGTCAGGATAACCTGAGAAGTCTGTTTCGCACACTCCTGTCACGATATCCGTAATTCCACGCTGCTTGGCAAGGACTGCCGCAAAGGACAGAAAGAGATGATTGCGACCGTCAACGAAAGTATTAGGAACCTCTCCTTCTTTTTGCTCAATTTCTAAATCTGAAGTCAAGGCATTTTCAGTAATTTGTCCTAGCAGAGACATATCTAGGATATGATGACGAATTCCTTGTTCCTCAGCGATTTCTTTGGCCACTTGAATTTCTAAATGGTGGCGTTGACCGTAGGCAAAGGTAACGGCTTCGACCCTTTCATAGTGTTGCTTGGCCCAGAAAAGGCAGGTTGTTGAATCTTGACCGCCACTAAAGACGACCAAGGCTGATTGACGTTTCATAGTACTCCTTCCAAAATGGGAAATGTTCAGAGCACGCAAAAAGCTCCCCAGAGGGAGCTAAAAAATACCAAGTAGAGGTTTTTTTTAGCGATGGCATGTCCCAAACATCGTAATATTCTAGTTACAGTCTAGCATATTTTTTGAAAAATGGCAAAGGGCAAGAAAAAAGAGACCAAATGAATGCACTTGGTCTCTCCTTTGATTAGCTTAATTCAGCAACGATGGCTTTGATTTGTTCTGCGGTGTGAACACCAGCCACTTGTTTAACAACTTGTCCATCTTTCTTGAAGAGAAGAGTAGGGATAGACATGATACCAAATGCACGAGCTGTGTTTGGATTTTCATCAACGTCCATTTTAACGATCTTCAAGACATCTTCTGAAAGTTCTTCAGACAATTTGTCCAAGATTGGACCTTGCATACGACATGGACCACACCAAGTAGCCCAGAAGTCTACCAAGACCAATCCGTCTTTAGTTTCTTGTTCGAATGTTGCATCTGTAATTGCTTTTGCCATAGTATTTCTCCTTTTTAATTATATTGGCTTAAATCTTGTTTCATGAGATAGAAGAAAACATCTCCATAAGTCCCATGGTAGTCCAGAACATGACCATTGTAGGTTACTTTTTGGACAGGGTAATAGTCGGCGACACCAATCAGGCAGGCATGTTGAGAACGTTCAAATTCTTCGTATGAATCGAAGGTCATTGTTCTCTCTTGCTTGCTGGCATCTAAATAAGTGATTTCAATCATAGGATTCTCCTTTGCTAAATCATGTCTTCATTTTACTCCTTGGAAAAAGGAATGTCAAGAAAATTGCTTGCGCACGCAAGTTTTTTGTAAAAAATTAAAATTACCAGTCTGTATTTGTAGACAGGCTTTCTTCTACAGCTTTTTGTAGATAGGCAAGAGTTGTCTGACCCTCCTTAGTGAGGCAGATAAAACTAGCTCGCTTATCCTGGTCACAACATCTCCGACTAAGTAAACCGCAGTTTTTGGCTTCTAGGCGTGCCACCATTCGTGATACAGCACTTGGACTCAGATGGAGTTTGTCCGGCAGGTCAATCTGTCTCAAAGATTTTTCTTGAGCCTGATTTAAAAAGTGCAAGAGATAGAATTCTTTGAGCGTTAGGCTTTGGTCACTCTGCTCAGCGATCGTTTGCTCTAAAAGAGCTTCTAGCTCTACTTGTCGGCGGTTGAAGTCAAACCATTTTTCTAAGTAAGTCATATCAATCTCCTTTCTATATGGTAGTTATAAACAGATTTGCCTATCTGAGATGCTTGCGCACGCAATTAGTATACAACTTTTTGGAATAGATAGCAAGAAGGATGTTTCTTGTGTATTTCCTTGAAATTTTCTGAAAAAAGAGTAAACTGGTATGCAGAAAGTCTATTTGTGGAGTAAACGATGAAATTATATGTCCAGTTAATGATTCTCTTTGTCATTTCACTGATTGGTGAGGGAATCTCTAGCTTTTTCCATTTGCCTATTCCTGGAAGCATTATCGGTTTGATTATTTTATTTTTAGCCCTACAGTTCAAGTGGTTGCGGGTACGTCATGTCAACATGGTTGGGAATTTTCTCCTAGCTAATATGACCATTCTCTTTCTACCTCCTGCAGTTGGGATTATGGAGAAATTTGATGTGATTGCTCCTTATTTATTACCAATTATCTTGATTGTCTTTTTTGCGGCAGTCATCAATATCATTTTGATTGCGTTGGTCGTTCAGTTTATCAAAAAGCGTTATGAAGGTGATTACGAAGAAAGAGGTGCCAAATGAGCGAATTTGTATCCAATCCACTTTTTGGGATAGCTCTGTCTATCCTAGCCTATCTCGGAGGCATGATTATCTTTAGACACTACCCTCATCCTCTGACAACTCCTTTGCTACTAGCGACCTTGTTTATCATAGCGTTTCTGAAATTGACTGGTATTTCTTACGCTGCCTATTATCAAGGTGGGGTTTATCTGAATAACCTGATTGTACCCTCAACAGTAGCACTCGGTATTCCACTCTATAAGAGTTTTCACCTCATGAAGCACCATGTTAGAAGTATTCTGCTCAGTAGTTTCCTTGCTGTTGTTGTAAATACAGTTTTTACAGCTTTAGTTGCAAAAATTTTCGGTATGGATTTTTTCTTGGCGATTTCGCTTTTCCCAAAGTCTGTAACGACGGCCATGGCAGTTGGAATTACGGATAAGCTACAAGGGATAGCGACGATCACCTTGGTAGTTGTGGTAGCAACTGGCATTTTGACCAGCGTTATAGGACCAACGCTTCTAAAATGGCTAAAAATTGACGATCCAGTAGCTGTTGGTCTTGCTCTTGGAGGAACTGGTCACGCAGTTGGGACTGGAACAGCTTTTCGCTATGGAGCTGTTGCGGGGGCTATGGGTGGCCTGGCTATCGGTGTCACCGGTATTCTCTATGTATTTGTAAGTCCCATCGTAGCAGGTTTGATATTAAGTTAAAAAATAAGAATGTTATATTTCTTTGTGTAAAAAGAAGCCTCTAGCTTTATTTGCTAGGGGCTTCATTCATTATTGTAAGTTTACTTTGTTCTTTAATATATAGTAGGTTCCGAGATAAAAGATAGCTATGAAAATGAGTTCTTCAACAATGCTTACGCTTGCTCCCATATAGAAATTATCATTAAATCCTACAAGTGAATTGACATAGAAGTTAGCACTGGTATTGAAGAAGACTTCTATAACTCCAATGACGATTCGGATACCAATGTAGGCTGCAACAGCGAGTGCAGTACGATATTCATTGAAAAGTTGTCCGATGGATATGGCCAAGTAAATGCAGAGGATCCCTGAAATTGTACTAAGCAGGAAGGATAAGACAGTAAGACCAAAGCCTGTAAAATGTTCTCCAACAAATGATAGAAGAGTAGAAAGTTGAACTTCATAATAATTTGTTGACAGTAGGATAATATAGATACATAGGAGTAAGACAGCAGTGCTAAACATCGACCAGATAAAAGCACCGATTAGTTTGGCTGTGATGATATGGTGTTCAGAAACTGGCAAGGTTAAAGTCAGATAGCCTTGTCGGTCATAGACACTTCCTTTGAATCGTTTAATAATCAAGAAGATAGTTGAAATCACAAGTGTAACCATCAAACTACCAAAGACAGTAGATAGAAAAACAAGTAGAACAGATAGATTTTTTTCAGGTAGTTTGATTAAGGATTGTGTCTGTACCCCGATAAGGGCAGAAAGGATGATCACAGCACCATAGAGGGCTAAATACCACTTGTTAACATTTTTAAATTCATAACGAACTAAATTCCAAAACATAATAATCTCCTTTATCTAGGCTTTGAATTCATGACGGAAGAGCTGGTCGATTGACTCACCTGACTCATAACGAATATCATCCACATTTCCTTGACGGACGACTTTTCCGTCCTTGAGGAAAATAATCTCATCCAAGATTGGTTCGATGTCGGAAATCAAGTGAGTTGAAATCAAGACAGTCGAAGTTGGAGAGTAATTGTTGATGATGGTGTTCAAGATGTAGTCACGAGCTGCGGGATCGACACCACCGATAGGTTCGTCAAGGACATACAAACGAGCATCACGACTCATGACAAGGATCAACTGAACTTTTTCTTTGTTCCCTTTTGAGAGTTTCTTGAAACGGCTATTCTCGTCGATACCAAGGTCACGAAGAAGACCTTGAGCACGTTCCAGATTAAAATCTTTATAGAAGGTCTTGAAAAAGGTAAGAGCTTCCTTGACTTTCATTTGCTCGTTTAGATAGGTTGTATCAGGCAGATAAGAAACAATGGCCTTAGTTGCTGGGCTTGGTTCCATGCCATTGATGAGGATACGCCCTTGCTCTGGTTGGAGTAAACCGTTGATTAGTTTAATCAGGGTTGTTTTTCCGGAACCGTTTGGGCCAAGGAGTCCCACAATCTTCCCTGCTGGAATTTCAAGGGAAACATTTTGAAGAGCAGGGCTTGCTCCATAGAATTTTGAAACATTTTCAAACGTTAACAAGGTCATAGTCTAAACTCCTTCAATATAATCTCTCAAAACAGTTGGTAGTTCTTCTTTTTCATAGCCAAATTCTACCATGCCTGTTACAAACTGCTGCAGTTGTTCTTCAGATAGTTGTTTCCGGGATTGGAGAATTAAGTCCAAGTCCTCTGTGACAAAACGTCCAGCAGTCCGCTTGGTGTATACGAAGCCTTCTCTTTCTAGGTCTGATAGGGCACGTTGGATGGTATTAGGATTGACCCCAGCCTCACTAGCCAGTTCTCTGACAGTTGGAAGTTGTTGGTTGGGTTCTAGTTTATGAGAAACGATTTGCAGTTTGATCTTATCCATGATCTGCAAATAAATGGGTTTGTTGTTATCAAATGTCCAGGACATCACGGTCTCCTTTCTACAATTTCTTTTTGTATCACTTAAATAATACAACTAAACAAGAAACTTGTCAAGCCAAAAGGAGAATTATTTTGGGAATTGCTTAAAAAATGTTATAATGAAAAGAAAACGACAAGGAGGGGAAGGCATGCGTTGTCCAAAATGTGGCGCTACTAAATCAAGTGTTATCGATAGCCGTCAGGCTGAAGAAGGAAATACGATTAGAAGAAGACGTGAGTGTGAAGAATGTCAGCATCGTTTTACGACCTATGAACGTGTAGAAGAGAGAACGCTAGTTGTGGTCAAGAAGGATGGCACACGGGAGCAGTTCTCCAGAGATAAAATCTTTAACGGGATTATTCGTTCGGCTCAAAAACGTCCGGTGTCTAGTGATGAGATTGGCATGGTGGTCAATCGTATCGAACAAAAACTCCTCAGTCGCAATGATAATGAAATTCAAAGTGAAGATATTGGTTCTCTGGTCATGGAAGAATTGGCTGAACTGGATGAAATCACTTACGTTCGTTTCGCCAGCGTCTATCGTAGCTTTAAAGACGTGAGTGAGCTAGAAAATCTTCTCAAACAAATTACGCAATCTTCAAAGAAGAAAAAGGAAAAATAAATGAAGCCTAATGATCGTTTTTCTTTTCTAAAGAATAATCGGGTGTCGCAAGATCCCACAACTTTGGTGCAGTGTTACCTCCCGATTATCGGTCAGGATGCGCTGAGTCTTTACCTTTATACTTTAGCTTTTTGGGATGATGGACAAAAAGAACACCTGTTTGCAGCTATCCTCAATCATCTCAATTTTGGGATGGACAGGCTGTTAAAGGCTTTTAAAATCTTATCAGCCTTCAATTTGCTTACCCTCTATCAAAAGGGTGACAGCTATGAACTTGCTATTCATCCAACGCTTTCTAGCTCAGATTTCTTGCGTCATACGGTTTATCGTACCTTATTGGAGAAAAAAATCGGTGAGCCAGCAGTTTCTGATTTGCGCCAAGAGCAGGCAGGCGGAGAGCCTTTGACTGTTCCTTTGAGTCAGGCCTTTCCAGAGATAGAAGAATTGGCTAGTCATGATGAGACATCAGTAAAAGCTGATTTTAAAAATGATTTTGATTTGGAGCATTTTCGTCAGCTCATGGCGAGAGATAATCTCCGTTTCCAAGATGAACAGTCAGATGTTTTAGAGTTATTTAAAATCGCTGATGAGAAAAAATGGACCTGGTTTGAGACCTATCAGCTAGCAAAAGGAACAGCAGTTTCTCAAGTCATTTCTATCAAGCGTATGCGTGAAAAATTAGCGCAAGAGTCTGTTTCATCGGATTTTAGTCCTAAGGAAGCGACCATTATCCGAGAAGCTAAAAGTAAAACGGCCCTGCAATTTTTAGCGGGTATCAAACAAACCCGAAATGCTGGAATTATCCAAGCCGAACGCGATTTGCTAAAACAGATGGCGGATTTGGGACTGCTTGATGAAGTCATCAATGTCGTTATACTCTTGACCTTCAATAAGGTTGATTCGGCCAATCTCAATGAAAAATATGCCATGAAAGTGGCTAATGATTACTCTTATAACAAGATTCGTTCTGCTGAAGAAGCTGTGCTTAGAATCAGAGAGAAGAATCAAAAGGGGCAAGAACAAAAATCAGCGAAGCCAAGCCAAGCCAAAAGCAATGTCCCAAAATGGAGTAATCCAGAATATAAAAATGAAACCAGCAAAGAAACTCGCTTGGAGTTAGAACGTAAGAAAAAAGAAATGTTAGACCGATTAGGAAAAGGAGGAGACTAGATGGAAAGTGTAGGAGATGTGCTTAAAGATCATCCCAGCCGTTTTCAATACCAGGACCTGGTCCAGCAGATTGTAAAAGATCCGGATGTTGCGGCTTTTATCCAGAAGGAATCTCTCAGTCAAGAGGAATTGAATCGTAGTATCTCTAAGTTTAACCAATACATCACCGAGCGAGATAAGTTCCTTCGTGGAGATACCGACTATATCGCGCGTGGCTATAAGCCAATTCTAGTTATGAATCATGGTTACGCAGATGTATCCTATGAGGAAACTCCGGAACTGATTGCGGCTGAGAAAGAAGCAGCTATCAAGAACCGTCTCAAACTGATTAATCTTCCAGCCAGTCTTAAAAAAGCTAGTTTGGCTCAAGTTGATTTGGATGATTTGGGACGTTTGCCAGTTTTTGAAAAGCTCTTTACCTTTGTTGAGCAATATCCAGAAGTCCGTAAAGGTCTCTATCTCTATGGAGACTTTGGAGTTGGAAAGAGCTTTATGGTGGCTGCCCTAGCCCATGATTTGTCAGAAAAACGTGGGGTTTCATCAACTCTTCTTCACTATCCTAGCTTTGTCATTGATGTCAAAAATGCTATCGGTGATGGGAATGTTAAGAATTTGGTGGATGAAATCAAGCAAGCTGAAGTCTTGATTTTGGATGATATTGGTGCAGAGCAATCAACGCCTTGGGTGCGTGATGAAGTCTTGCAAGTCATTCTCCAATATCGTATGCAGGAAGATTTGCCAACCTTCTTTACCTCAAATTTCAATTTTGAAGATTTGGAAAAACATTTTGCTAAAGGCAAGAACGGAAACGATGAAACATGGGAAGCTAGACGCGTTATGGAGCGTATCCGTTATTTAGCAGAAGAAACACGACTAGAAGGAGAGAATCGCCGATGAGTGAAACAATCACCTTAATGAAATCTCATACCTCGGTTCGCAGATTTAAAGAAGAAGCGATCCCTCAAGAGGACTTGAATGAGATTTTATCAGCTGCCCAAATGGCTTCTTCTTGGAAAAATTTCCAATCTTATTCTGTGATTCTAGTCAGAAGTCAAGAAAAGAAAGATGCTCTTTTTGAGCTGGTTCCTCAGGAAGCGATTCGTCAGTCTGCCGCCTTCCTCCTCTTTGTAGGAGATTTAAACCGTGCAGAAAAAGGGGCTCGTCTCCATACCGATACTTTCCAACCTCAAGGGGTGGAAGGACTCCTCATTACTTCTGTAGACGCAGCCTTGGCTGGACAGAATACCTTGCTTGCGGCAGAAAGCCTTGGCTATGGTGGAGTAATCATCGGTTTGGTGCGTTACAAATCTGTTGAATTAGCAGAATTGTTCAAGCTTCCTGACTATACCTACCCAGTTTTTGGGATTGCACTTGGTGTGCCGAACCAAAAACATGATGTAAAACCAAGATTGCCACTAGAGAATGTTGTTTTTGAGGAAGAATATCAAGAACAAACAACTGAGGCTATTGAAGCCTATGACCGTGTGCAGACTGAATATGCCGGAGCTCGTGCGACTACCACTTGGAGTCAACGTCTTGCAGAGCAATTCGGTCAGCCTGAACCAAGCTCAACTAGAGAAAATCTTGAACAAAAGAACTTATTATAGAAAGTGAGAAAACATGGCCTTACCAACTGTTGCCATCGTAGGACGTCCCAATGTTGGGAAATCAACCCTGTTTAATCGTATTGCAGGGGAACGCATCTCAATCGTAGAAGATGTCGAAGGAGTGACACGGGACCGTATCTATGCTACTGGTGAATGGCTTAACCGTTCTTTCAGTATGATTGATACTGGAGGGATTGATGATGTTGATGCTCCATTTATGGAACAAATCAAGCACCAGGCAGAGATTGCTATGGAAGAAGCTGATGTCATCGTTTTTGTGGTTTCCGGTAAAGAAGGAATTACGGATGCAGATGAATACGTAGCCCGTAAACTCTATAAAACTCATAAACCTGTTATCCTCGCGGTCAACAAGGTTGATAATCCAGAGATGCGAAATGATATCTATGATTTCTATGCTCTTGGATTGGGAGAACCATTGCCAATTTCATCTGTGCACGGGATTGGTACAGGGGATGTACTAGATGCCATCGTCGAAAATCTTCCACATGAAGTCGAAGATGAAAATCCAGATGTCATTAAATTCAGCTTGATTGGTCGCCCGAATGTCGGAAAATCTAGCTTGATCAATGCCATTTTGGGAGAAGACCGCGTGATTGCCAGTCCTGTTGCTGGTACAACTCGTGATGCCATTGATACACATTTTACAGATGCGGATGGCCAAGAGTTTACCATGATTGATACGGCTGGTATGCGTAAGTCTGGTAAAGTCTATGAAAACACAGAGAAATACTCAGTCATGCGTGCCATGCGTGCTATTGACCGTTCAGATGTAGTCTTGATGGTCCTCAATGCTGAAGAAGGTATCCGTGAGTACGACAAGCGTATCGCTGGATTTGCCCACGAAGCTGGTAAAGGGATGATTATCGTGGTCAATAAGTGGGATACCCTTGAAAAAGATAACCACACCATGAAAAACTGGGAAGAGGATATCCGTGAGCAGTTCCAATACTTGCCTTACGCACCGATTATCTTTGTATCAGCTTTGACCAAGCAACGTCTCCATAAACTGCCAGAGATGATCAAACAAATTAGTGAAAGTCAAAACACTCGTATCCCATCGGCTGTCTTGAATGATGTCATTATGGACGCTATTGCCATCAATCCAACACCGACTGATAAAGGGAAACGCCTCAAGATCTTCTATGCGACACAAGTGGCAACCAAACCACCGACCTTTGTGATCTTTGTCAACGAAGAAGAACTTATGCACTTCTCTTACTTGCGTTTCTTGGAAAATCAAATCCGCAAAGCCTTTGTCTTTGAAGGGACACCAATCCATTTGATCGCAAGAAAACGGAAATAAAAAAATAAAAAGAAGAAGGTTCTCGGACCTTCTTTTTTGGGAACAACATCAAGAGACTAGAACTAAATTTGTCATCAAATTAACATCATTTTCCTGGTCCTTGTCATGGATTTGTAATGAAAACGTACTTTCTTTGTAAGGTTCAAAATGCTATAATGCTCTAAACAATTTTCCTTGCATAAGGAGGTTATTATGAAAAAAGATAGATTGTTAAAGAATCGATTCGTGGTGCATTTACTTGGATTGCTGATGGTATTTCTCTTCTTGTCAGCATTCACAGCACCTGAAAAACCAGACTATGGTATCTATGATCCAAATCATTATTTGACAGAGGAAGTAGTTACTCAGATTCGTGATTTGAATGAAGCCAATAGTCAAAAGGCAGAAAAGCTTCAAATAGGGGTCTATATCGTAGACAGTCTGGAAGGAGAAAGCATTGAAACGGTGGCTAATGAAACTGCCAGGGCTTGGAAGATTGGCTATTCAGGAGATAATTTTGGAAGTCTCATTGTAGTAGCCGTTCAAGACCGTAAATCAAGAATTGAAACCAGTAATAACACCGCCATTAGAATAACGGACTATCAAACCAAGCAGATCTTGGCAGCCAGTCGTACAGATTTTAAAACTGGTGACTATAGTAAAGGAATTCTAGCGATTGCCAAAGGCTTGGACAATCAGTTTTATAGAGGAAGTGGAACATTTCCATCTGATGATTCCTCTGAAATAAAACGTTATTCTGATAGCATCAGTGGGAAGAAATCGAGTCGCAATAGTAGCTCGTCTAGTCATCGTAAGAACAGTGACCCTATGGACAATGTGTTCGGAGTCGGGATAATCATTTATTTCATTGTCGTATTTATAGCCATTATTAGAGGAGGCGGCGGTGGCCGAGGAGGAGATTCCTCTGACGGAGGATGGTGGTTTAGTGACTCATCTGACTCAGGTTCATCTTGGTCCGACTCAGGATCAGACTCCTCTAGTAGCTGGGACGGTGGCGGCTTCGATGGCGGTGGTTCATCCGATGATTGGTAATGATCGTGTAAAAATTAAGGAATTAAGTAGGTTTAGATATGAAAAATAAAGGAATTATTTATGTGTTGAGCATTTTGCTGGCTATTATCTTGCTTGGCGGTTGCTCAGTAGTAGGCACTTATAACGGACTTGTCTCCGAACAAACCAAGGTCGAACAAGCGCAAGCAGATGTAGCAACAGCTCTTCAACGTCGTTCTGACTTGATTGGAAATTTGGTAGAGTCTGTAAAAGGTCAGATGAACCATGAGACAGAAGTCTTTACCCAAATTGCAGAAGCTCGTGCTAAAATTGGGAATGGCTCCGTAACTTCAAAAGAAAATCAAGAGGCTCAAGGAGAGTTGAGTTCCGCTATTTCACGATTGATCTCGCTAACAGAAAATTATCCAGAGCTCAAGAGCAATCAAAATGTGGAACAACTCATGACGGAGTTGGCTGGAAGTGAAAACCGTATTTTTGTAGCCCGTAAGGATTATAACCAAGCTGCAACAGAATACAATCAAAAATTAAGAAGCTTCCCAACAGTTCTTTTTGCTAACATGATGAACTTTAAAGAGGCAGAAACCTTTAAAGAAAGCGAAGAAGCCAAGACAGCTCCAAAGGTTGATTTTAGTACTTCTACAACTAAAGAATAGGCTTGAAATTTCTAAAAGAAAATCAATGATTAGCAATAGTTTGAACATTTACAAAAAAAGGCTCTAAATGAGCCTTTTTTAGCTTGTATAAACACGGATTCTTTCTTGAAAAAGCTGGGCAAATATGCTACAATAAAAAGAACATTCTAAAATATTCAGAATTTAAAGTAAGGAAAAAAATGGCAAATTTATTAAAAACAATCATCGAAAATGATAAAGGGGAACTTCGCCGCTTAGAAAAGATGGCTGATAAAGTCCTCAAATACGAAGATGAAATGGCTGCTTTGACAGACGAGCAGTTGCAAGCTAAGACAGAAGAATTTAAGCAACGTTATCAAAATGGTGAAACGCTTGATCAACTCTTGTACGAAGCCTTTGCGGTTGTACGTGAGGGAGCTAAGCGTGTTCTTGGACTTTTCCCATACAAGGTTCAGGTTATGGGTGGTATCGTTCTTCACCACGGTGACGTTCCAGAAATGCGTACAGGGGAAGGGAAAACCTTGACAGCGACAATGCCTGTTTACCTAAACGCTCTTTCAGGTAAAGGTGTACACGTAGTTACCGTCAACGAATACCTTACAGAACGTGACGCGACTGAGATGGGTGAGTTGTACTCATGGCTTGGTTTGTCAGTAGGGATCAACTTGGCTGCGAAATCTCCAATGGAGAAAAAAGAAGCTTATCTCTGTGATATTACTTACTCAACAAACTCAGAAATTGGTTTCGACTATCTTCGTGATAACATGGTGGTTCGTGCGGAGAACATGGTTCAACGCCCACTTAACTATGCCTTGGTCGATGAGGTTGACTCTATCTTGATCGACGAAGCTCGTACACCATTGATCGTTTCAGGAGCTAATGCAGTTGAAACAAGTCAACTCTACCACATGGCTGACCATTTTGTGAAGTCTTTGGATAAAGATGACTACATCATTGATATTCAGTCTAAGACAATCGGTTTGTCTGACTCAGGTATTGACAAGGCTGAAAGCTACTTCAAACTAGAAAACCTTTATGATATCGAAAATGTGGCTTTGACTCACTTTATCGACAACGCCCTTCGTGCCAACTACATCATGATTCTTGATATTGACTATGTGGTCAGCGAAGAACAAGAAATTTTGATTGTCGACCAATTTACAGGTCGTACTATGGAAGGTCGTCGATACTCTGACGGATTGCACCAAGCGATTGAAGCTAAAGAAGGTGTGCCAATCCAAGATGAAACTAAGACATCAGCATCGATTACCTACCAAAACCTTTTCCGTATGTATAAAAAATTGGCAGGTATGACAGGTACTGGTAAAACAGAAGAAGAAGAATTCCGCGAAATCTACAACATCCGTGTTATTCCAATTCCTACAAACCGTCCGATCCAACGTATCGACCATTCAGACCTTCTTTACGCTAGCCTCGATGCAAAATTCAAGGCTGTCGTTGAAGATGTTAAGGCTCGTTACCAAAAAGGTCAACCAGTCTTGGTAGGTACTGTTGCCGTTGAAACCAGTGATTTTCTTTCTAAGAAATTGGTTGAAGCAGGCGTGCCTCACGAAGTATTGAATGCTAAAAACCACTACAGAGAAGCACAAATCATTATGAATGCTGGTCAACGTGGTGCGGTGACTATCGCAACAAACATGGCCGGTCGTGGTACCGATATTAAGCTTGGTGAAGGTGTTCGTGAGCTTGGTGGACTTTGTGTTATCGGTACAGAGCGTCATGAGAGCCGTCGTATAGATAACCAGCTTCGTGGACGTTCAGGCCGTCAAGGTGACCCAGGTGAGTCACAATTCTACTTGTCGCTCGAAGATGATTTGATGAAACGTTTTGGTTCAGAACGTTTGAAAGGTGTCTTTGAACGTCTTAATATGTCTGACGAAGCCATCGAATCTCGTATGTTGACACGTCAGGTCGAAGCAGCGCAAAAACGTGTTGAAGGAAATAACTACGATACTCGTAAACAAGTCCTCCAATATGATGACGTTATGCGTGAACAACGTGAGATTATCTACGCACAACGTTATGAAGTTATCACTGCAGAACGTGACTTGGCTCCTGAAATTCATGCTATGATTCGCCGTACGATTGGACGAATTGTCGATGGCCATGCTCGTTCTAAACAAGATGAAAAGCTTGAAGCAATCTTGAACTTTGCGAAGTACAATTTGCTTCCAGAAGATTCAATTTCACTTTCAGACCTAGAAGGTTTATCAGACCAAGCTATCAAGGATGAATTATACCAACGTGCATTGAAAGTCTACGATAGCCAAGTTGCTAAACTTCGTGACGAAGAAGCAGTGAAAGAATTCCAGAAAGTCTTGATTCTACGTGTTGTAGATAACAAGTGGACTGACCATATCGATGCCCTTGATCAGTTGAGAAATGCTGTTGGTCTTCGTGGTTATGCCCAAAACAACCCTGTCGTGGAATATCAAGCGGAAGGCTTCCGTATGTTTAATGATATGATTGGTTCGATTGAGTTTGATGTGACTCGCTTGATGATGAAAGCACAAATTCATGAACAAGAACGACCACAGACCGAACATCATATCAGTACGACAGCAACTCGAAATATTGCTGCGCAACAGAAAGATCTTCCAGCTGATTTGGATCTCAGTCAAGTAAAACGTAATGACTTATGTCCATGTGGATCTGGTAAGAAATTTAAAAACTGTCACGGTAAACGACGTTAAGAATGATTAATTTTCAGGCGGATGCCTAGTGAAAAGTGAATTTTCGCTTGGCGTCCGTTTGCTTTATAAGGAGATGGATAATGGTATTTACAGCAAAAAGCCCTAAAATTAATATTGATGAAGTTCGTAGTTTGTCTAAACTAGAAGGACAAGTACTTGCGAACAAACTCCAACGTGATCAAGAGCTTGAAGCAATTATTCGTGGGGAAGACCAACGCATCTTGTTAGTGATTGGTCCTTGCTCGTCTGACAATGAAGAAGCAGTCCTAGAGTACGCTAAGCGTTTGTCAAAACTTCAGGAAGAAGTCAAAGACCGCGTCTTTATGGTCATGCGTGTCTATACTGCTAAACCACGTACTAATGGTGATGGATATAAGGGATTGATTCACCAACCAAATGCCAAAGAAGCGCCTAGCCTCATCAATGGAATCAAGGCGGTTCGCCATCTGCACTACCGTGTTATTTCTGAAACAGGAATGACAACAGCAGATGAAATGTTGTACCCAGAGAACCTTCCCTTGGTAGATGATTTGATTTCTTATATGGCAGTTGGAGCCCGTTCGGTAGAAGACCAACAACACCGTTTTGTAGCCAGCGGAGCAGATTTTGCGACAGGTTTTAAAAATCCAACCTCAGGAAATCTCAATGTCATGTTCAACGGTATTTATGCAGCTCAAAACAAGCAAAGTTTCCTTTTCCTAGGGAAAGAAGTCGAAACTACTGGAAATCCTCTATCGCATGCTATTCTCCGTGGAGCTCTTAACGAGTACGGGAAAAACATTCCTAACTACTACTACGATAATTTGATGGATACTATTGCTCAGTATGAAAAGATGGGACTTGAAAATCCATTCATCATTATTGATACCAACCATGATAACTCAGGTAAACAGTATATGGAGCAGATTCGTATCGTTCGCCAGACTTTAATTAACCGTGATTGGAATGAAAAGATTAAAAAATATGTTCGTGGTTTCATGATTGAGTCTTATCTAGAAGACGGTCGTCAAAATGAACCAGAGGTCTTTGGCAAATCTATCACGGATCCATGTCTAGGATGGGAAAATACGGAAGCTCTTGTTCGCGAAATCTACCAAAGACTAGGAGAATAATATGGCATTTATCGAGAAAGGTCAAGAAATCGATATTGAAGCGATTAAGGCGGAAACACGGCTATCTGCAGAAACCTTGCAACATAAGGAAAATCGTGATCAAGAATTAGCAGATATCCTTTCAGGTAAGGATGATCGTATCCTTTTGGTCATTGGGCCTTGTTCGTCTGATAATGAAGAAGCAGTCCTAGAGTATGCCCGTCGTTTAGCAGACTTGCAGAAAAAAGTGGCAGATAAGATTTTCATGGTTATGCGTGTTTACACGGCCAAACCACGTACCAATGGTGATGGATATAAGGGTTTGGTTCATCAGCCAGATACTTCTAAAGCTCCAAGCTTAATCAATGGTTTACAGGCTGTTCGTCAGCTTCATTATCGAGTCATTACAGAAACTGGATTGACTACAGCAGATGAAATGCTTTATCCAGCCAATCTCGTCTTGGTTGATGACTTGGTGAGCTATCATGCAGTGGGTGCGCGTTCAGTCGAAGACCAAGAACACCGTTTTGTAGCTTCAGGAATTGATGCACCAGTGGGAATGAAGAACCCAACATCTGGAAACCTATCTGTGATGTTTAATGCCATCTATGCTGCACAAAACAAACAAACCTTTCTCTTTCATGGTCAAGAAGTTGAAACTTCAGGAAATCCCTTGGCTCACGTCATCCTTCGTGGAGCTATGAATGAATACGGGAAAAATGAACCTAACTTCTACTATGAAACTCTTCTAGATGCTATTGGGCGTTACGAGTCTATGGGGCTCGAAAATCCCTTTATCATGATTGATACCAACCATGATAATTCAGGGAAACAGTATATGGAGCAAGTTCGCATTGTTCGCCAAACTCTTCTCAACCGTGACTGGAATGAGAAGATTAAGAAGGCGGCTCGAGGCTTCATGATCGAGTCTTACTTAGCAGATGGGCGCCAAAACCAGCCAGAAATCTTTGGACGTTCCATTACAGACCCATGTTTGGGCTGGGAAAATACAGTAGCTTTAGTAGAAGAAATCTATTCTACCTTAACAAAATAAGTGAAAAGGATGGAGTTGGGGGAATCTCAACTCCTTTTGATGAAAATGATAGTTGGACACGGAATCGATATTGAAGAATTAGCTTCTATACAAAATGCAGTTGAAAAAAGAGAAGGCTTTGCGCAGCGTGTCTTGACAGACAAGGAAATGGAGCGCTTTGCCAGTCTCAAAGGTCGCAGACAGATTGAGTATTTGGCTGGTCGTTGGTCAGCTAAAGAAGCTTTCTCAAAGGCTATGGGAACGGGAATTGGGAAGCTAGGCTTTCAGGATTTGGAAGTATTGAACGATGAAAAGGGAGCTCCCTACTTCAGCAAATCCCCATTTTCAGGAAATGTTTGGTTATCGATAAGCCATACAGAACAGTTTGTGACAGCTAGTGTTATTTTGGAGGAAAATCATGAAAACTAGTCCACATAGACCAACCAAGGCCCTTATTAATCTAGAAGCAATCCGCTACAATATTCAACAAATGGGAGCACACATTCCTAAAGAAACCCTCAAATGGGCGGTTGTGAAAGCCAATGCCTATGGACATGGAGCGATAGCTGTTGCAAGAGCTATCCAGGATGATGTAGATGGCTTTTGTGTGTCAAATATTGATGAAGCCATTGAACTCCGTCAGGCAGGTATCGCTAAGAAAATTCTTATTTTGGGAGTATCTGAGGTTGAATCTTTTTCATTGGCTAAGGATTTTGATATTACCTTGACAGTGGCAGGATTGGAATGGATTGAGAATTTCCTTGATACTGAGTCAGACTTATCAGGTTTAACCGTTCACCTTAAGATTGACTCAGGGATGGGACGAATTGGATTTAGAAGTGCCAGTGAGGCCGAACAAGCCCAAGCTATGCTCAAAAACCATGGTGCTTCTGTCGAGGGAATCTTTACGCACTTTGCTACTGCAGATGAAGAGTCAGAGGTCTACTTTGAACAACAATTGCAGCGTTTCAAAGACATTCTAGCAGAATTTAAAGATTTGCCAGAACTGGTTCATGCAAGCAACTCGGCTACAACCCTTTGGCATGCGGAAACTATTTTCAAAGCGGTTCGTATGGGGGATTCCATGTATGGTCTCAATCCAAGTGGACAAGTTTTGGAATTGCCTTATGAATTAAAACCAGCCTTAACTTTAGAGTCAGCCATCGTTCATGTCAAAACAGTAGAGGCTGGAGCTTGTATGGGCTACGGAGCGACCTATCAGGCAGACAGTGAGCAAGTCATTGCCACTTTGCCAATCGGTTATGCAGATGGTTGGACACGAGACATGCAGAATTTCTCAGTTCTGGTGGATGGCCAATTGTGTCCCATCGTAGGGCGTGTATCCATGGACCAAATCACCATTCGTTTGCCTAAGCTTTATTCATTGGGAACAAAAGTTATCTTGATTGGTTCAGACGGTGATAAAGAAATTACTGCAACAGACGTAGCAGTTTACCGAGGAACTATCAATTATGAGGTGGTTTGTCTCCTCAGTGATCGAATTCCAAGAGAATATTATTAAGAAATAGAAGGAAAGGAGAAGAGCATGAATTTACATCAACCCTTGCATGTCTTACCAGGAGTAGGACCTAAATCAGCAGAGAAATATGCCAAACTAGGAATTGAAAACTTGCAAGATCTCTTGCTCTACTTCCCTTTCCGTTATGAAGATTTTAAGACTAAGCAGGTGCTAGAGCTAGAAGACGGTGAAAAGGCTGTTTTATCTGGTCAGGTAGTGACACCAGCCAGTGTTCAGTATTATGGTTTTAAGCGTAATCGTCTACGTTTTAGCCTCAAGCAGGGGGAGGTTGTTTTTGCGGTGAACTTCTTTAACCAACCCTACCTGGCAGACAAGATTGAACTAGGAGCAACCTTGGCTGTCTTTGGCAAGTGGGATCGTGCCAAGGCTAGTCTCACAGGAATGAAGGTTTTAGCCCAAGTAGAGGATGACCTCCAACCTGTCTATCGTCTCGCACAAGGTATCAGTCAAGCAGGACTTGTTAAAGTCATCAAGACCGCCTTTGATCAAGGACTGGACCTCTTGATAGAGGAAAATCTCCCTCAGTCCTTGCTGGACAAATACAAACTCATGCCCCGAAGTCAGGCTGTGCGTGCCATGCATTTTCCCAAGGATTTGGCAGAATACAAACAGGCCCTTCGTCGAATCAAGTTTGAGGAACTCTTTTATTTCCAAATGCAATTACAGACCCTCAAGTCTGAAAATAAGGTTGATGGAAGTGGTCTGGTCTTGAACTGGTCTCAGAAAAAATTAACTGCAGTAAAAGAAAAGTTACCCTTTGCTCTGACCCAAGCCCAAGAAAAAAGCCTGCAAGAAATCCTAACAGATATGAAGTCGGACCATCACATGAATCGACTCTTACAAGGGGATGTCGGTAGCGGGAAGACAGTGGTTGCAGGTCTTGCTATGTATGCAGCTGTAACGGCAGGGTATCAGGCTGCCCTTATGGTTCCAACAGAGATTCTTGCAGAGCAGCATTTTGAAAGTCTAGAGAGTCTCTTTCCTGATTTGAAATTAGCTCTCTTGACAGGTTCATTGAAAGCTGCAGAAAAACGCAAGGTCTTGGAAACCATTGCTAAGGGGGAAGCCGATGTGATTATCGGAACCCATGCTCTTATACAAGACGGCGTGGACTATGCTAAACTCGGCTTGATTATCATCGATGAGCAACACCGCTTTGGTGTAGGGCAAAGGCGTATTTTACGGGAAAAAGGAGAAAATCCAGATGTCCTCATGATGACGGCGACTCCGATTCCACGAACCTTAGCCATCACCGCCTTTGGAGATATGGATGTTTCTATTATTGACCAGATGCCAGCAGGGCGCAAACCAATCGTAACACGCTGGATTAAACATGAGCAACTGCCCCAGGTCTTGACTTGGCTCGAGGGAGAAATTCAGAAAGGTTCTCAAGCCTATGTTATCTCTCCATTGATTGAAGAATCTGAAGCCTTGGACCTTAAAAATGCCATTGCACTGTCAGAAGAGTTAACAACTCATTTTGCTGGAAAAGCAAAAGTTGCCCTCTTACATGGGAAGATGAAGAGTGATGAAAAAGATCAGATTATGCAGGATTTCAAAGAGAGAAAGACAGATATCCTGGTCTCTACAACGGTTATCGAAGTTGGAGTCAATGTTCCAAATGCGACAGTCATGATTATCATGGATGCTGATCGCTTTGGTCTTAGTCAACTTCACCAGCTCAGAGGTCGTGTTGGTCGTGGAGATAAGCAGTCCTATGCAGTTCTAGTGGCCAATCCAAAAACTGACTCTGGCAAAGACCGCATGCGCATCATGACGGAAACGACCAATGGTTTTGTTCTTGCAGAAGAAGATTTGAAAATGCGCGGTTCGGGTGAGATTTTTGGGACCAAACAGTCGGGTCTACCAGAGTTCCATGTAGCTGATATCATCGAAGACTTTCCAATCCTTGAGGAAGCTAGAAAGGTAGCCAGCTATATCAGCTCCCTCCCAAATTGGAGAGAGGATCCAGAGTGGTACATGATTGCCTTAAATCTAGAGAAGAAAGAATATCTGGATTAAGCTTTTTCTAAGAAAATGTTAAGTTTGCTTTTAGGGTGAGTATCTATACTAGAGTCATCAAAAAGAAACGAGGACTCTCTCATGACTATTAAAGTAAATTACCAAAAGACATTTCAAAAGGAAACTCAACCTTCTCCTAAATACTAAGAAAAGAGCGAAATCGCTCTTTTTTATTTTTTTAAAACTACTTTCAGAGGGATTCTTGCAGGGGTCAGACATTAAATCCACTTTCCGTTTCCCTTTCTTTCTTGCATTGCTTTCTCATATGTGCTACAGTTATGATAACGTTTACAAAACAAAGGAGAATTCTATGAGAAATCCAGCATTAGTAGAAGAAATGAAAACTTATAGAGGGCGAGATGAAGTTCCTCAGGATTTTGATGCTTTTTGGGATGGTGAGATTGAAAAGGTTTCGGTCTTGCCAGACTACCAACTAGAGGAACGTGACTTTCATATTCCAAATGTGAAGTGCTATGAGTTAACCTTTAAAGGTACACGTGATGGCCTTGTTTATGCACGTGTAGTCTTACCAAAATCAGAAGAGAAAGTACCAGTCATTTTCCACTTCCATGGTTATATGGGACGTTGCTGGGATTGGACAGATATGCTAGCCTTTACCGTAGCTGGTTATGGGGTTGTATCGATGGATGTTCGTGGGCAATCTGGTTACTCACAAGATGGTTTACGTTCGCCTCTCGGAAATACAGTAAAGGGCCAAATCATCCGCGGTGCAGTAGAAGGAAAAGAGCAGCTCTTCTATAAAGATGTCTATCTAGATATTTATCAATTGGTTGAAATTGTCGCTAGCTTCCCGCAAGTAGATGAAGAGCAGTTGGCTAGTTATGGAGCTTCGCAAGGAGGGGCGCTGGCTTTAGTAGCTGCAGGTCTTAATCCCCGTATCAAGCGAACAGTGGCTATCTATCCATTCTTGTCAGACTTTAGACGAGTGCTAGAAATTGGGAATACCAGTGAAGCCTATGATGAACTCTTCCGCTATTTTAAGTTTCATGATCCATTCCATGAAACAGAAGAACAAATCATAGAGACGCTTAGCTATATCGATGTGAAAAATCTTGCCCATCGCATCAAAGGTGAGGTGAGAATGATTACAGGACTTGATGATGATGTCTGTTACCCAATCACCCAGTTTGCTATTTACAATCGTTTGACTTGTGAAAAGAGCTATCGTCTCATGCCAGAATATGCCCACGAAGCTATGAATGTCCATGTCAATGACCAGGTTTACAACTGGTTGTGTGGCAGTGAGATTCCCTTTACCTATCTTAGTCGTTAGAAATATGTAAAAAGAGTCCTGTCAAAATCAGGACTTTATTTTTGGGAGATTAAAGAAAGTAGTTTCAAAAAGTTTGAATCATAGAAATATATCTGAAAGTAAATTCTATTATAGATTACTAAGGCTAAAATTTGGAATAAATATTATATAATAAGTGTAGTATCAATTTGAAAGGAGTAAAATTGTTGCTTGCTTTAAGATATAAAGTAGAAAAACGCAACAGAAATTCAGATGAAAAGAATGGGAGAAACCCATCAACAATACAGATTCTTTCTTGCTCAAAGCCCTAAGGGCTAAAATTTTTAAGCAAAAAAGAAAGCGCTTTATTTTTGTGAAAAATGGAAGGAAATATATGACACAGAGAGATTTTGAACGGAAACAACGTTTTGGAATTAGAAAATTTACAGTAGGAGCTGCATCAGTTGTCATTGGAGCAGTTGTTTTTGGTGCTTCACCAGTTTTAGCTCAAGAAGCTCCAGCAACCAGTGGTGAAACAACTGGACAAGCTTTGCCAGAATTGCCAAAAGAAGTAGAATCAGGAAATCTAGCTAACATAGATAAGGAACTTGCGGATAAGTTGGCAGCAGCGACAGATAAAGGAACTGAAGTAAACCGTGAAGAGTTGAAAGCAAACCCAGGTTCTGAAAAACCAACAGAAACTGAAACTCCAGTAGAGACTCCAGCGGCTGAAACTAAGAATGAGGAAGTCGGTAGTGTCCCACGTGATTTCTACGCAAGAGAATTAGAAAATGCTAATGCTGTTGTTGAAAAAGAAGATGTAGAGACCAACTCAACAAATGGTCAACGAGTTGATTTGAATGATGAACTTGATAAACTGAAAAAACTTCAGAATGCTACTGTTCATATGGAGTTCAAACCAGATGCATCGGCTCCACGTTTTTACAATCTCTTTTCAGTATCAAGTGACACCAAAGAAAACGAGTACTTCACAATGGCGGTTCTTGATAATACAGCCCTTATTGAAGGTCGTGACGCAAATGGTGCACAATTCTATGATAAATATACAGATGCTCCTTTGAAAATTAAACCAGGCCAGTGGAACTCTGTAACATTTACAGTTGAACGACCAAATGCAGACCAACCAAAAGGTCAGGTTCGTCTCTACGTAAATGGTGTGCTATCTCGTACAAGTCCTAAGTCTGGCCGTTTTATCCAAGATATGCCAGATGTTAATAACGTGCAAATTGGTACAACAAAACGTGCAGGAAAAAATTTCTGGGGTTCAAATCTTAAAGTCCGAAATCTAACAATTTATGATCGTACTCTTTCTCCAGAAGAAGTAAAAAAACGTAGTCAATTCTTTGAAAGAGGTGAATTGGAGAAGAAACTTCCTGAAGGTGCAAAAGTTACTGAAAAGTTAGATGTATTCGAAGGTGGTGTGAACCGCAAACCAAATAAAGATGGTATTGCAAGTTACCGTATTCCAGCCCTTCTTAAAACTGATAAAGGAACCTTGATTGCTGGAACGGATGAAAGACGCTTGCATCACTCTGACTGGGGTGATATTGGTATGGTTGTTCGTCGTAGTGATGACAATGGGAAGACATGGGGAGATAGAATTACCATCTCTAATCCTCGTGACAATGAAAAAGCTAAAAATCCAGAATGGCCATCTCCAGTTAATATTGACATGGCTTTAGTCCAAGATCCGAAAACCAAGAGAATTTTCTCAATTTATGATATGTTCCTTGAAGGAAAAGCAGTGTTCTCTCTTCCTGGGAAAGCTCCACAAGCCTATGAGCAAATTGGAGATAAGGTTTATCAAGTCTTGTACAAACAAGGTGATGCGGGACGTTATACTATCCGTGAAAATGGTGAAGTTTTTGACCCTGAAAATAGAAAAACAGAATACCGTGTTGTAGTTGATCCTAAACAACCAGCTTATAGCGATAAGGGTGATCTATACAAGGGTGAAGAACTGATTGGTAATGTCTATTTCGAATACAGTGACAAGAATATCTTTAGAGTTTCAAATACCAACTATCTCTGGATGTCTTACAGTGATGACGATGGAAAAACTTGGTCTGCACCAAAAGATATTACATACGGTATTCGTAAGGACTGGATGCACTTCTTAGGAACAGGGCCTGGTACAGGTATTGCCTTGTATTCAGGACCACACAAAGGTCGCCTTGTTATCCCAGTCTATACTACAAATAACGTATCTTACTTGAGTGGTTCTCAGTCTTCACGCGTCATTTACTCTGATGACCATGGTGAAACTTGGCAAGCAGGTGAAGCAGTCAATGATAACCGTCCAGTAGGTAACCAAACAATTCACTCTTCAACTATGAATAATCCAGGTGCTCAAAATACTGAATCCACTGTTGTTCAGTTGAACAACGGAGACCTAAAACTCTTCATGCGTGGATTGACAGGAGATCTGCAGGTTGCAACAAGTAAAGATGGTGGAGCAACTTGGGAAAAAACAATCAAGCGTTATGCTGATGTCAAAGATGTCTATGTTCAAATGTCAGCTATTCATACTGTACAAGACGGTAAGGAATATATCATCCTCAGTAACGCAGGTGGACCAGGACGCTACAATGGTTTGGTACACTTGGCACGTGTGGAAGCTAACGGAGAATTAACTTGGCTTAAACACAATCCAATTCAAAGCGGTAAATTTGCCTATAACTCATTGCAAGATCTTGGGAATGGTGAATTTGGCTTGCTTTATGAACATGCAGATGCCAATCAAAATGAATATACTTTGTCTTATAAGAAATTCAACTGGGATTTCTTGAGCAAAGATATGGTTGCGCCAACAAAAGCAAAAGTTAAAAGTGCAGTAGATATGGGTAACAACATTATTGCACTAGAATTTGACTCAGAAGTCTTGGTCAACCAAGCTCCTGTTCTTAAATTAGCAAATGGGAACCTAGCAACCTTCTTAACTCAGTACGATACAAAAACTCTGTTGTTTGTTGTCAAAAAAGAAGATATTGGCCAAGAAGTTACAGAATTAGTTGATGGTGCGATTGAGAGCATGCATAATTTGCCAGTTAGCCTTGAAGATGCAGGAATCCCTGGTGGAATTAATGGTAAAGAACCTGCTATTCATGAAGTTCCAGAGTACACAGGAGGCGTCAATGGCGACGAAGCAGCTGTAACAGAACTTCCTGATTACGCTGAAGCTAATGGAACTGTAGGTGATGAAGCAGCAGCTACTGTAGAAGTGCCAGATTTCACAGGAGGCGTCAATGGCGACGAACCAGCAATCCATGAAGTTCCAGAATCTGCTAGTGAAGAAAGTTCAAAAGGTGACTCTACTACTCATGAAGTCCCAGAATTTACAGGTGGTGTCAATGGCGACGAAGCAGCTGTAACAGAACTTCCTGAGTACACTGAAGCTATTGGAACTGCAGGTGATGAAGCAGCACCGACAGTAGAAGTCCCAGACTTCACAGGAGGCGTCAATGGCGACGAAGCAGCTGTAAGAGAACTTCCTTAGTACACTGACGCTATTGGAACTGCAGGTGATGACGCAGCACCGACAGTAGAAGTCCCAGAATTCACAGGCGGCGTAAATGGTGACGAAGCGGCTGTGGCTGAGCTCCCTGAGTATACTGAACCTAGTGCAACAGTCGGTGATGAAGCAGCACCAACAGTAGAAGTCCCAGAATTCGAAGGTGGTGTCAATGCAGTCGAAGCTGCAGTTCATGAGTTTCCAGAATTCACAGGTGGAGTAAACGCAGTTGAAGCGCTCAAAAATGAGATTCCAGAATTCACAGGCGGAGTAAACGCAGTTGAAGCGCTCAAAAATGAGATTCCAGAATTCACAGGCGGAGTAATCGCAGTTGAAGCGCTCAAAACTGAGCTTCCAGAATTTGGAGGTGGAGCAAATGCAGTTCAAGCCGTTAAGCATGAACTTCCAGACTTCACAGGCGGAGTAAACGCAGTTGAAGCGCTCAAAAATGAGCTTCCAGAATTTGCAGGTGGAGCAAATGCAGTTCAAGCCCTTAAGCATGAACTTCCAGAATTCACAGGCGGAGTAAATGCAGTCGAAGCAGCCAATAATGAACTTCCGGAATATAAGGTTGAAGAAAAACCGCTTATCACTTTAGTAGCACAGCAAGACAAGACATATCAAGCTCCAGCAGCTCAACCACAACAACCAACCCTCCCAGCAACAGGAAGTGAGGTTTCTACTCCTCTAGTATCTGTAGGAATGGTTGGAATGCTTCTCGGCTTGTTTGGAATGGCTAAGAAAAAAGAAGATTAATAGCAACATGGAATCTAAAAAGTCTCTATAAAAAGGTTTAGACTTATATTAGAAGGGTCTGTAACGTTCATTCGTTACAGGCTCTTTATTTGCAGAAAGCGCAGATTCTAGTGGGAATAAGTGGATGGAAGGCGATTCAAACTCGGGTATTTCTCCCTGAAACTACTTTCAGGAGATACTGTTTCATAAAATTGTTTTGAAACTTCAATCTATTCTAGTACAAGTTATTGAAAGCGCTTTAAAAATGATATATAATAGGCTCATAAGAAAAAAGAAAAGGAGGAAAGTAGATGCCACAGATCAGTAAAGAAGCTTTGATTGAGCAGATTAAAGATGGAATCATCGTTTCTTGTCAGGCACTTCCTCACGAACCGCTTTATACAGAAGCGGGAGGTGTAATGCCCTTGCTAGTCAAAGCGGCTGAGCAAGGTGGAGCAGTCGGTATCCGAGCAAATAGTGTTCGGGATATTAAGGAAATCAAAGAGGTCACAAATCTTCCGATTATCGGAATTATCAAACGTGATTATCCACCACAGGAACCATTCATCACAGCTACTATGAAAGAAGTAGATGAACTAGCGGCTCTAGACATTGAGGTAATCGCTCTAGATTGTACCAAGAGAGAACGCCATGATGGCTTAGAGATTCAAGAATTCATCCGTCAAATCAAAGAAAAATATCCAAATCAACTCTTGATGGCTGATACAAGTACCTTTGAAGAAGGGCTAACAGCAGTTGAGGCGGGAATCGACTTTGTTGGAACAACCTTGTCAGGCTACACATCTTATAGCCCGAAAGTAGACGGTCCAGACTTTGAATTGATTAAGAAACTATGCGATGCAGGTGTAGACGTCATCGCAGAAGGAAAAATTCATACACCAGAACAGGCTAAGCAAATCCTAGGTTACGGAGTGCGAGGCATCGTAGTTGGTGGCGCTATTACTAGACCAAAAGAGATCACGGAACGATTTGTTGCAGGTCTCAAATAAGATAATTAAAACACGAGGAGAGTGGTTGATTCGTAAAACAAAATGTAAACGTATACAAGGTTGTCAATACTCATTATCCGTTTCGGATACGCATATCATCATTTAGGAGAATACTAATGAAATTTAGAAAACTAGCTTGTACAGTACTTGCGGGTGCTGCTGTTCTTTCTCTTGCTGCTTGTGGCAAATCAGACGCTAAAAAAGAGGCTGCAAGTGATGCAGGAAAAACTGAAATCACTTGGTGGGCTTTCCCAGTCTTCACTCAAGAAAAATCTGGTGACGGTGTAGGAACTTATGAAAAATCTATCATCGAAGCTTTCGAAAAAGCAAACCCAGATATCAAAGTTAAACTAGAAACAATCGACTTCAAATCTGGTCCAGAAAAAATCACGACAGCTATTGAAGCTGGAACTGCTCCAGATGTACTTTTCGATGCACCAGGTCGTATCATCAATTACGGTAAAAATGGTAAATTGGCTGAGTTGAATGACCTCTTTACAGATGAATTTGTTAAAGATGTTAACAATGAAAACATCATTCAAGCAAGTAAAGCTGGTGATAAAGCTTACATGTATCCAATCAGTTCTGCACCATTCTACATGGCTATGAACAAGAAAATGTTGGAAGATGCTGGTGTAGCTAACCTTGTTAAAGAAGGTTGGACAACAGATGATTTTGAAAAAGTCTTGAAAGCACTTAAAGACAAAGGATACACTCCAGGTTCATTGTTCAGTTCTGGTCAAGGGGGAGACCAAGGAACACGTGCCTTCATCGCTAACCTTTACGGCGGTTCTGTAACAGATAAAGAAGTTACTAAATACACAACTGACGATCCTAAGTTCGTCAAAGGTCTTGAAAAAGCAACTAGCTGGATTAAAGATGGTTTGTTGAACAACGGTTCACAATTTGACGGTGGAGCAGACATCCAAAACTTTGCAAACGGTCAAACATCATACACAATCCTTTGGGCACCAGCTCAAAACGGTATCCAAGCTAAATTGTTGGAAGCAAGTAAAGTTGAAGTGGTAGAAGTTCCATTCCCATCTGATTCAGGCAAACCAGCTCTTGAGTACCTTGTAAACGGATTTGCAGTATTTAACAACAAAGATGAAAAGAAAGTTGCTGCTGCTAAGAAATTCATCCAATTCATCGCTGATGATAAAGAGTGGGGTCCTAAAGACGTAGTTCGTACAGGTGCCTTCCCAGTTCGTACTTCATTTGGAAAACTTTATGATGATAAACGTATGGAAACTATCAGTGGTTGGACTCAATACTACTCTCCATACTACAACACAATCGACGGATTTGCTGAAATGAGAACTCTATGGTTCCCAATGTTGCAATCAGTGTCTAACGGTGACGAACAACCTGCTGCAGCTTTGAAGACATTCACTGAAAAAGCGAATGAAACAATCAAAAAAGCAGCTAAACAATAAGCCCTAAATAAAAAGTAAAATCCCCCCTTTTCCCTGTGCACATTTGTGTACGAAAAGGGGGAGTTTTGTTTAAAAAAAGTAAGGAACTGACAGGTCAAAATTAAAATGAAGTTCTTACATAGGTTTTTCTTGGAAAAAATTTCATTTTGATTTTACATCAATGTCAGACAACAATCAAAAAAACAAAAACTATTTGAAAGTGAGGTGCCGACTGTGAAAGTCAATAAAATTCGCATGAGAGAAACAATTGTTTCTTATGCTTTCTTAGCACCAGTATTAATCTTCTTTACCGTCTTTGTCCTAGCTCCAATGATCATGGGATTCATCACTAGTTTCTTTAACTACTCGATGACTAGCTTTGAGTTTGTGGGACTTGACAACTACATCCGCATGTTTAAAGACCCTGTCTTTACAAAATCTTTGATTAATACCGTAATCTTAGTTATCGGATCTGTACCAGTAGTTGTACTCTTCTCGCTCTTTGTAGCATCACAAACTTATCAACAAAATGCTGTTGCTAGATCTTTCTATCGTTTCGTCTTCTTCCTTCCTGTAGTAACAGGTAGTGTTGCCGTAACAGTAGTATGGAAATGGATCTACGATCCTCTATCAGGTATTTTGAACTTCGTGCTTAAGTCAAGCCATATCATTAGCCAAAACATTTCTTGGTTGGGTGACAAAAACTGGGCTTTGATGGCGATTATGATTATTCTTTTGACAACATCAGTTGGTCAACCAATCATCCTCTACATCGCTGCAATGGGTAATATTGACAACTCTCTTGTTGAAGCGGCACGTGTCGACGGAGCAACTGAGTTACAAGTTTTCTGGAAGATTAAATGGCCAAGCCTTCTTCCAACAACTCTTTATATCGCAATCATTACAACAATCAACTCATTCCAGTGTTTCGCTTTGATTCAGCTTTTGACTTCCGGTGGTCCCAACTACTCAACAAGTACACTTATGTACTACCTTTACGAAAAAGCCTTCCAATTGACTGAGTATGGTTATGCCAATACTATTGGTGTATTCTTGGCAGTTATGATCGCAATTGTCAGCTTTGTTCAATTTAAAGTACTTGGAAACGACGTAGAATATTAATAGAAAGGAGACAGCTATGCAATCTACACAAAAGAAACCTTTAACAGCCTTCACTGTTATTTCAACCATCTTCTTGCTTTTATTGACTGTACTGTTTATCTTTCCATTCTACTGGATTTTGACAGGTGCATTCAAATCACAGCCAGATACCATTATGATTCCACCACAATGGTTCCCTAAAGCTCCAACTATGGAGAACTTCCAACAATTGATGGTGCAAAACCCAGCCTTGCAATGGATGTGGAACTCAGTCTTCATTTCATTGGTAACTATGTTCTTGGTTTGTGCAACCTCTTCACTAGCAGGTTATGTATTGGCTAAGAAACGTTTCTATGGACAACGCATTCTCTTTGCAATTTTTATCGCTGCCATGGCTCTTCCAAAACAAGTTGTTCTTGTGCCATTGGTACGTATTGTCAACTTCATGGGAATCCATGACACTCTTTGGGCAGTTATCTTGCCTTTGATTGGATGGCCATTTGGGGTCTTCCTCATGAAACAATTTAGTGAGAACATTCCTACAGAATTGCTGGAATCTGCTAAAATCGATGGATGTGGTGAGATTCGTACCTTCTGGAGCGTAGCCTTCCCTATTGTGAAACCAGGATTTGCAGCTCTTGCAATCTTTACCTTCATCAATACATGGAATGACTACTTCATGCAATTGGTAATGTTGACTTCACGTCAAAACTTGACTATCTCACTCGGGGTTGCGACTATGCAGGCCGAGATGGCAACCAACTATGGTTTGATCATGGCAGGGGCTGCTCTTGCAGCTGTGCCAATCGTAACAGTCTTCCTTGTCTTCCAAAAATCCTTCACTCAAGGGATTACTATGGGAGCGGTCAAAGGTTAATACTCTGCGAAAATTGAATTCAAACCGCGTCAGCGACTCCTTGCCGTACTCAAGTACAGCCTGCGGATTGCTTCCTAGTTTGCACTTCAATTTTAATTGAGAATAGGAAAATCTATTTATTGAAAACGATATAGTATTATAAGTGTCTACAAAATGGAGAGGAGTTGCTTGCTTCACGAAGTTTTGTTAGACACTTATAAACTTACTGGCTAGACATCTTAGGTCTGAAGGTAACAATCAGGTAAAGGAAATTACTATGATTTTTGATGATTTAAAAAATATCACTTTTTACAAAGGAATTCATCCCAATCTCGATAAGGCTATTGATTATCTCTATGAGCATCGTAAAGATAACTTTGAATTAGGGAAATACGAGATTGATGGGGATAAAGTTTTCCTAGTTGTACAAGAAAATGTCCTCAACAAAGAAGAAAATGATCGCTTTGAGCATCATAAAAACTATGCAGACTTGCATTTGTTAGTTGAAGGACATGAGTATTCTAGCTACGGTTCTCGCATCAAAGATGAGGCTGTAGCCTTTGATGAAGCCAGCGATATTGGCTTTGTTCATTGTCACGAACAATACCCACTTTTGTTGGGATATCACAATTTTGCAGTTTTCTTCCCAGGAGAACCTCATCAGCCTAACGGTTATGCAGGTATGGAAGATAAAGTTCGCAAATATTTATTTAAAATTTTAATCGATTAGTCAGTTAGGAGGAGCAAACAATGGCACATAAAGGATCTGGATTGATAAAAGCGGCATTTGATACGGATAACTTTCTGATGCGTTTTTGTGAGAAAGTGTTAGATATCGTGACGGTTAACCTACTCTTTGTTGTGTCTTGTTTGCCTATTGTGACTATTGGAGTAGCTAAAATCAGTCTTTATCAGACAATCTTTGAAGTGAAGCACAGCCGTCGTATTCCTGTTTTCAAAATCTATATTAGAGCCTTCAAGCAAAATTTGAAATTAGGTTTTCAGTTAGGTTTGCTGGAATTAGGAATCTTTTTGATCAGTGTGATTGACTTATCACTATTTTGGAGTCAAACTGGTGTTGCCTTTCAGCTTATTAAAGCTATTTGCTTGGGAATTCTGATATTTTTAACCCTAGTTATGTTGGCTAGCTATCCAATTGCTGCACGCTATGAATTAACTTGGAAAGAAGTGCTTCAAAAGGGCTTACTTTTGGTCAGCTTTAACTTCGTTTGGTTCTTCTTGATGCTTGCAATTATTTTGTTAATCATTATGCTTCTCTATCTATCAGGCTTTACTCTAGTGCTTGGTGGTTCAGCATTTCTACTCTTTGGCTTTGGTCTTCTTGCCTTTTGCCAAGCTGGATTAATGGAAAAATTGTTTGCTAAATATCAGGCAGATTGAAAACGACATGAAACTACTTTCAAACAAGAAAAGCTATGGGAGATGAATAGAAATTAAAATCTAAGTGGCTGAGATGTATTGAAAGCGCTTTTCACAAGGTGTATACTAAAATAGTAAAAAATCATCTGCTCAAAGCAGAAAAAAGAAATCTTAGGAGAAATCTATGTCAGATTTAAAAAAATATGAAGGTGTCATTCCCGCCTTCTACGCATGTTATGATGATGCGGGTGAAGTTAGCCCAGAACGTACTCGTGCCTTGGTACAATACTTTATTGATAAAGGTGTTCAAGGACTTTACGTTAATGGTTCTTCAGGTGAGTGTATCTACCAAAGTGTAGAAGACCGTAAATTGATCTTAGAAGAAGTGATGGCAGTTGCAAAAGGTAAATTGACGATCATTGCTCACGTGGCTTGCAACAATACCAAAGATAGTATTGAACTGGCTCGCCATGCTGAAAGCTTGGGAGTAGATGCTATTGCAACAATCCCACCAATTTACTTCCGCTTACCTGAATACTCAGTTGCAAAATACTGGAACGACATCAGTGCTGCTGCACCAAATACAGACTATGTCATCTATAACATTCCTCAATTGGCTGGTGTTGCTTTGACTCCAAGTCTTTACACAGAAATGTTGAAGAACCCACGTGTTATCGGTGTTAAAAACTCTTCAATGCCAGTTCAAGATATTCAAATATTCGTTAGCCTTGGTGGCGAAGATCATATCGTCTTTAATGGTCCAGATGAACAATTCCTAGGTGGACGTCTCATGGGTGCAAAAGCTGGTATCGGTGGTACTTATGGTGCTATGCCAGAACTCTTCTTGAAACTCAACCAATTGATTGCGGATAAAGACCTAGAAACAGCGCGTGAATTGCAATACGCTATCAACGCTATCATTGGTAAATTGACTGCTGCACATGGAAACATGTACGGTGTTATCAAAGAAGTCTTGAAAATCAATGAAGGGCTTAATATCGGATCAGTTCGTTCTCCACTTACACCAGTGACCGAAGAAGATCGTCCAGTTGTAGAAGCAGCTGCTCAATTGATTCGTGAAACTAAGGAGCGTTTCCTCTAATCAATAGGAGGCTTTATGACTAATTACGTTGCAATTGATATTGGTGGAACTAATATCAAATACGGTTTGATTGACCAAGATGGACAACTTGTTGAGTCTCACGAAGTAGCGACTGAGGCTCATAAGGGCGGTCCACACATCTTACAGAAAACAAAAGATATCGTAGCTAGCTATCTAGAAAAAGGACCAGTGTCAGGTGTAGCCATTTCCTCAGCGGGAATGGTTGATCCTGATAAGGGTGAGATTTTCTACGCTGGTCCACAGATTCCAAATTATGCTGGGACCCAATTTAAAAAGGAAATTGAAGAAAGCTTTAACATTCCTTGTGAAATTGAAAATGATGTTAACTGTGCAGGGCTTGCTGAAGCTGTCTCTGGGTCAGGAAAGGGTGCAAGTATTACCCTTTGTTTGACAATTGGAACAGGTATCGGTGGTTGCTTAATCATTGATGGCCAAGTTTTCCATGGCTTTAGTAATTCTGCCTGTGAAGTTGGTTATCTGCACATGCAGGATGGAGCCTTCCAGGATTTAGCGTCTACGACAGCTCTTGTTAAGTATGTAGCAGACGCACATGGAGATGAAGTGGAACAGTGGAACGGTCGCAGAATTTTCAAAGAAGCTACCGAAGGCAATAAACTCTGTATGGAGGGGATTGACCGTATGGTGGATTACCTTGGTAAGGGTCTCGCAAATATTTGTTATGTTGCCAATCCAGAAGTTGTCATCCTTGGTGGTGGTATCATGGGGCAAGAAGCAATTTTGAAACCAAAAATCCGTAAGGCTTTGAAAGATTCGCTTGTTCCAAGCTTGGCAGACAAGACTCGACTTGAATTTGCCCACCATCAGAATACTGCTGGTATGCTCGGAGCATATTATCATTTCAGAACCAAACAGTCCTAAATTGGCTTTGCCAATTTAGGTTTTTTTGGCAGGAAAAAAGTTAGGTAAAACTTTAATAAAACTTTGGAAGCCCTTGCATTTCTTGGAATAATATAGTATATTTATTATACTGAGAAATCTCGAAAAAGCATTTGTAAAATCAAGTCATTTTTTTATTTAGAAAAATGTAAGCGATTTCTAAAAATGAATTTAACAGAAGATAAGAGTGGGAGGAAGAAGAGTTTTATAGTAGGTACTGAGAAATAAAATTGTCGCCAGCAGAAACTGGGCTCTTGCAGTAGCTGACTGCTTTTGTTCATTAGGAGAATTTGATGAAACAGTATTTTTTTGAAAGAAGTCGTATATTCAGTATTCGTAAACTAACGGTTGGTGTAGCCTCTGTGGCAGTTGGACTGGCTTTTTTTGCATCTGGAAATGTTGCCGCTAACGAAGTTGTGACAGAGCCAAAACTGGAAGTAGAAGGTCAAGTCAAAGAAGTAATCGATGTCGATAAAGAAAAAGCGGAAGCAGTTAAGGAAACTAAAGAAGTAGTGAGTCCTGTTAAAGAAGAAGTTGCTAAACAAGCAGCTCCTGCTTCAGAAAAAGTAACAGAAGAAACTAAAACTACTGAAGAGGCTGGAGATTTACTTCCAGTAGAAATTCCTGACCGTGCCTATCCTGATACGCCAGTGAAAAAAATGGATACTTCAGCCATTGTTTCAGAGAAAGAAAGTCCACAAGTAGAGACTAAGAGCATTTTGAAACCTACAGAAGTGGCTCCGTCTGAAGGCGAAAAAGAAAATAGAGCCATTATCAATGGTGGCCAAGACCTTAAGCATATCAATTATGAGGGGCAACCAGCTACATCGGCTACCATGATTTACACAATCTACAGTTCACCTCTAGCAGACGGTGGAACTCAGCGTTACCTTAATTCAGGTTCAGGTATCTTTGTGGCTCCAAATATCATGCTGACAGTCGCTCACAATTTCTTGAAGAAGGATGCTGAAACCAATGCTGGTAATATCTTAGGTGGTGATACTGCTAAGTTCTACTACAATGTCGGTTCTAATACTCCAAAAGAAAGATCATTGCCAACTTCAGGAAAAACTGTTTTGTTCCAAGAAAGGGATATTCATTTCTGGAATAAAGAAAAGTTTGGTGAAGGGTACAAAAATGACCTAGCCTTGGTTGTGGCTCCAGTTCCAGTACAGATTGCAAGTCCCAATAAGGCTGCAACCTTTACTCCTTTAGCAGAGCATCGGGAATACAAAGCTGGAGAACCTGTTAGTACGATTGGTTATCCTACAGATTCAACTTCTCCAGAATTGAAGGAACCAATTGTGCCAGGTCAATTGTATAAGGCAGACGGTGTCGTTAGAGATACTGAAAAGTATGACGATAAGGGAACAGTAGGTGTTACCTATCGTTTGACTTCTGTATCAGGTCTTTCTGGTGGTGGAATTATCAACGGTGATGGTAAGGTCATTGGGATCCACCAACGTGGTACGGTTGACAATGCGAATATTGCTGAAAAAGACCGCTTCGGTGGAGGTCTAGTCTTGTCTCCAGAACAATTAGCATGGGCTAAAGGAATTATTGATAAATACGGTGTTAAAGGCTGGTATCAAGGCGATAACGGTAGCCGTTATTATTTCACTCCAGAGGGAGAAATGTTAAGAAATAAGACAGCAGTTATCGGTGAAAACAAATATTCATTCGATGAAAGTGGTGTAGCGACTCTTCTTGAAGGTGTTGACTATGGACGAGTTGTTGTCGAACACCTAGACCAAAATGATAACCCGGTCAAAGAAAACGATACTTTTGTTGAAAAGACGGAAGTTGGAACTCAGTTCGACTATAACTATAAAACAGAAATTGAAAAGACTGACTTCTTCAAGAAGAATAAAGAAAAATATGAGATTGTATCGATTGATGGCAAAGCTGTCAATAAACAGCTAAAAGATGCTTGGGAAGATGATTATAGCGTTGTGAGCAAGGCTCCTGCAGGAACTCGTGTTATCAAGGTTGTTTATAAGGTCAATAAAGGTTCCTTTGACATTCATTATCGTTTGAAAGGTACCGACCAAGAATTGGCAACTGCAACTGTGGATAATAACGAAGGTAAAGAATACGATGTTTCCTTTGTTCATAATTTCCAAGCTAAAGAAATTGCAGGATACCGTGCAGTAAATGCAAGTCAAGAAGCAACTATCAAGCATAAAGGGGTGAATGAAGTTATTTTTGAATACGAAAAGATTGAAGATCCAAAATCAGCGACTCCTGTAACTCCAGTAGTTGATCCAAAAGATGAAGAAACAGAGATTGCTGCTTACGGTCCACTTCCAAGCAAGGCTCAATTGGACTACCACAAGGAAGAATTGGCTGCCTTCATCCACTATGGTATGAACACCTATACCAACTCTGAGTGGGGGAACGGTAGAGAAAATCCTCAGTACTTCAATCCAACAAACCTTGATACAGATCAGTGGATTAAAACTTTGAAGGATGCTGGATTCAAACGAACAATCATGGTTGTAAAACACCATGACGGATTTGTAATTTATCCATCTAAATATACAGACCATACGGTCGCTGCTAGTCCGTGGAAAGATGGTAAGGGAGACCTTCTCGAAGAGATCTCTAAATCAGCAACTAAGTATGACATGAATATGGGTGTTTACTTATCACCATGGGATGCCAACCATCCTAAATATCATGTTGCAACTGAGAAAGAGTACAACGAATACTACCTCAACCAACTCAAGGAAATTCTTGGCAATCCTAAATACGGAAACAAAGGTAAATTCATCGAAGTTTGGATGGACGGTGCGCGTGGTAGCGGAGCTCAAAAAGTAACGTATACCTTTGATGAGTGGTTCAAGTACATCAAGGAAGCTGAAGGAGATATCGCTATCTTCTCTGCTCAACCGACAAGTGTCCGTTGGATCGGTAATGAACGTGGTATCGCAGGAGATCCAGTTTGGCATAAGGTCAAGAAAGCTAAAATCACTGATGATGTGAAGAATGAATATCTCAACCATGGAGATCCAGAAGGAGATATGTACTCAGTTGGTGAAGCAGACGTTTCTATCCGTTCAGGTTGGTTCTACCATGACAATCAACAGCCAAAATCAATCAAAGATTTGATGGATATCTACTTCAAGTCTGTTGGTCGTGGAACGCCACTTCTCCTCAATATTCCACCTAATAAAGAAGGTAAATTCGCAGATGCAGACGTGGCTCGCTTGCAAGAATTCCGAGCAACCTTGGATCAAATGTATGCGACTGACTTCGCTAAGGGTGCAACTGTAACTGCAAGCTCTACTCGTAAGAATCACTTGTATCAAGCAAGTCATTTGACAGATGGTAAGGATGATACGAGCTGGGCCCTAGCAAATGATGCTAAGACAGGTGAATTTACTGTCGATCTTGGACAAAAGAGACGCTTTGACGTAGTCGAACTCAAAGAAGATATCGCTAAGGGTCAACGTATCTCTGGCTTCAAGGTTGAAGTTGAACTTAATGGACGTTGGGTACCATACGGTGAAGGTTCGACTGTTGGCTATCGTCGTCTTATCCAAGGTCAACCAGTAGAGGCGCAAAAGATTCGTGTAACCATTACTGGTGCACAAGCGACTCCAATTTTGACAAACTTCTCTGTTTATAAGACTCCAAGCAGTATCGAGAAGACAGATGGTTACCCTCTAGGACTAGATTACCATTCAAATACAACTGCTGATAAAGAGAATACAACTTGGTATGACGAATCTGAAGGCGTCCGCGGAACATCTATGTGGACTAACCAAAAAGATGCTAGCGTAACCTACCGCTTCACTGGAACAAAAGCATATGTAGTGTCTACAGTTGATCCAAACCACGGTGAAATGTCCGTTTACGTGGATGGTCAAAAGGTTGCAGACGTACAAACCAATAATGCAGCTCGTAAACGTAGCCAGATGGTTTATGAAACTGAAGACTTGGCTCCAGGTGAACATACCATCAAACTCGTTAACAAAACTGGTAAAGCTATTGCAACGGAAGGTATCTACACGCTCAACAATGCTGGTAAAGGTATGTTTGAGATGAAAGAAACGACCTATGAAGTTCAAAAAGGTCAACCGGTTACTGTAACCATTAAACGTGTTGGTGGTAGCAAAGGAACAGCAACAGTTCACGTTGTAACAGAACCAGGAACAGGGGTTCACGGTAAAGTGTACAAGGACACAACTGCTGACTTGACCTTCCAAGACGGTGAAACTGAGAAAACAATCACGATTCCAACTATCGACTTTACAGAGCAAGCTGATTCAATCTTTGACTTCAAAGTGAAAATGACTAGCGTTTCTGACAATGCCCTTCTTGGTTTTGCTTCAGAAGCTACTATTCGAGTGATGAAGGCAGAATTGCTCCTAAAAGACCAGACAAGCTATGACGATCAGGCACCTCAGCTTGACTATAGTCCGGGTTGGAACCATGAAACGAACTCAGCTGATAAATACCAAAATACAGAATCATGGGCGTCATTTGGACGTATGACAGAAGAACAGAAGAAAAACGCCAGCGTAACAGCCTACTTCTACGGAACAGGTCTTGAGATCAAAGGATATGTGGATCCAGGACATGGTATCTACAAAGTAACGTTAGACGGTAGAAAAGTCGAGTATCAAGATGGCCTAGGTAATGCTTCTGAGTACAACGGTAAGAAGTACTTCAGTGGTACAGCCACTACTCGTCAAGGTGGTCAGACTCTCGTTCGTTTGACAGGACTCGAAGAAGGTTGGCATGCTGTAACCTTGCAATTGGATCCAAAACGTAATGATACTACGAGAAATATTGGTATCCAAGTTGACCAGTTCATCACTCATGGTGAAGGTAGTGCTCTTTATACCAAAGCAGAGTTAATCCAAGCCATGAAGAACTGGAAGGATGAGTTGGTTAAGTTTGACCAGACAAGCTTGAAGAATACTCCAGAGGCACGTCAAGCCTTCAAGTCAAACTTGGATAAATTATCTGAGCAACTTTCAGCAAGTGATGCCAATGCACAAGAAGTTCTGAAGACAGTAGCCGCTTTGCAAACGATCCTTGATAAGGAAGAAAATTATGGCACAGATGATACGCCAACACCAGAACAGCCAGAAGAACCAAACTATGACAAGGCTATGGCAAGTCTGACCGAAGCAATTGAAAGAAAAACAGCTGAACTCGGTGATGACAAGGAAGCTAAGAAGAAGCTAGTTGCATTAACAGAGCAAGCCTTGACAGCCATCCAAGAAGCCAAGACTCAGGATGCAGTAGATAAGGCCTTGCAAGCAGCTTTGGCATCTATCAATCAGCTTCAAGCAACTCCGAAAGAGGAGCCGGCTCCAGAAGAACCAAAACAGCCAGAAGAGCCTAACTACGACAAGGCCATGGCAAGTCTGACCGAAGCAATTGAAAGAAAGACAGCCGAGCTCGGTGATGACAAGGAAGCTAAGAAGAAGCTAGTTGCATTAACAGAGCAAGCCTTGACAGCTATCCAAGAAGCTAAGACTCAGGATGCAGTAGATAAGGCCTTGCAAGCAGCTTTGGCATCTATCAATCAGCTTCAAGCGACTCCAAAAGAGGAGCCAGCACCGGAAGAACCAGCACAGCCAGAGGAACCATCAAAACCAGAAGAGTCTAAAGTTGACTACTATAAGGCGATTGCAGATTTGACTGAAGCTATCGAGAAAAAAGCAACAGAACTTGCCGATGATGTAGCTGCTCAGGAAAAACTCGTTGAACTTGGAGAACAAGCTCTTGCGGCTATCCAAGAAGCTAAGACTCAGGATGCTGTTGAAAGAGTCTTGCAAGACGCGTTGGTATCCATCAATAAGCTTCAAGCAACTCCAAAAGAGGAGCCAGCTCCAGAAAAACCAGCAAAACCAGAGGAGCCAAGCAAGCCAGAAGAACCAGCAAAACCAGAAGAACCAACACAGCCAGAGGTACCAAGCAAACCAGTAGAGCCTAAGCTTGACTACGATAAAGCTATGGCAAGCTTGTCCGAAGCCATTAAAAGTAAAACAGCTGAGTTGGGTGATGACAAGGAAGCTAAGAAGAAACTAGTTGAACTAGCAGAACAAGCCTTAGCTGCTATTGAAGAAGCCAAAACTCAGGATGCAGTAGATAAGGCCTTGCAAGATGCTTTGACATCTATCAACAATCTTCAGGCGACACCAAAAGAGGAACCAGCTCCAGAAGAGCCAAGTAAGCCAGAGGAGCCTGCAAGACCAGAGGAGCCAAGTAAGCCAGAAGAGCCTGCGATACCAGAGGAGCCAAGTAAGCCAGAAGAGGAAGTGAAACATTCAAATCTTCCAGCTGAAGGTGTTAAAGAATTGAGTGTAACTCAACCAAGCCTTGAAGTAACGACAGAGCCGATTGCCTTCAATACGATTCGTCGTGAAAATTCTCTTCTACCTAAAGGTAAGGAACAAGTCGTTTCTGAAGGAAAAGACGGACAAATAAGGACCTATGTAGAAGTTGACGGTAGCGATCGTAAGGTTGTTAAGGTTGAACGTGAGGAAGCTCAAGACCGCATCGTTGAAGTCGGTACTCAAGAAGGAACTGCTATGCCGACAGAAGGCGTTATGAATTTGGACTTTAATCTACCAAATCTAAAAGTAGAGAAAGAACCAATCGCCTTCAAGACTGTTCGCCGTGAGAATGCTGATTTAGCTAAAGGTAAGGAACAAGTCGTCTCTGAAGGAAAAGACGGACAAGTAACGACTTATGTAGAAGTCGATGGTGACAACCGTAAGGTTCTTAAGGTTGAACGTGAGGAAGCCCAAGACCGCATCGTCGAAGTTGGAACCAAGGAAGAAAGTCCATCAACTGATAGCACATTGAAGGTCTTGAAAGATTCATCAACAAACTTGAAACTGATTGCTCGAGAAGGGGACCTCAATGGTGGTTCTGTTCTAGAGGTCGATAAGGTTGCTAACCAAGTCTTGGAAGGTCGCCGTTTCGATGCTTATCAAATTCAATTGAAGAATGAGAAAGGCGAACTTGTTCAATTGAAAGGTGCAGCCCTTGTTCAAGTTGCTGTGGCGTCTGATGTAGCCAATGTCTATGCCATGAATGCAAATCGAGAATTGCAGGAAGTGAAGTTTGAACAGAAAGGTTCAGCACTTGAATTTGTAGCTCCACACCTAGGTGTCTATGCGGTAGTGTACAAGGATGCAGCTCAACCAAGTGCACCAGCAAATGTAGAAACTCCTGCTCCACAACCTATGGGAGAAGATAAGCCATTAGCAGAGGCTAAAGGAACTGTAGCAGATTCTACAAGTAAACAGTTGCCGGCAACAGGAGAAGAAGTAAGTTCAGCTCTCTTGCCTGCTCTCACTCTAGTTTCAGGAATGATGCTATTATTCTTCAAAAAAGAGATGAAGGATTAGCAGAGACTAAATCAAAGAAAGTGTTTTAAAACACTTAAAAAGGGGGTCCCATAGTGGACTCCCTTTTGTTGATAAAGTTATTCCAAACAGAAAACCCTGAATGGTTTCCAATTTCAGGGCTTTCTATGTCTTGTATTTCTACGATAACCATTCAGTCTATTATTCTCCCAATAGCTATTAAAGATTTTTTCTTTACTTTCGCGATCGATCTCTAGGAAATAAGCGTAGAGTAAATCAATGATAATCAGCATTGGAATCTGAGCAGAAATTCGTTGAATATAAGATGCTTGGTTTTGGCTTGCGACCAAAATAGTTTCTGTAAATGCTTGAGTATCCTTATTCGGTGCACTTGTAAATAGAACTGTCTTAGCTCCCATATCTTGGGCATCTAATAAACTATCGATGATGGACGGTGTTGTTCCTGAGAGGGAAAAACCAAAGACCAAACATTTTTCATCAATGATACTAGTCGTCCAGGCAAAACCGTCTGGATCTGTTAAGGCTTCACAGACGACACCCAATCTCATAAAACGTAGCTTCATCTCACGTGCGACTAGACCAGAACTCCCAGTTCCGAAAAAATACACGCGTTCTGATCGCTCAATCATCTGAGCTACACGTTCCAACTGCTCATCGTCAATCAATCCTTGAGAAATTTCTCGCACATTTGCATAACTTCTGAGAACTCGTTGAGTCAAAGGATTCATATCCTGTTGAGGAGCAGAAAGAGTGTCTTTTTGTTGTTGATATTTGAAGATGAATTCTCGATAGCCCTTAAAACCACACTTCTTGGCAAAACGAGTGAGCGCCGCCTGGGAAATATGAAGTTTTTGCGTGACTTGTTGAGAGGATAAATCATCATTTATGGTGTCTGCCTGCAGAAAATAGCGGGCAATTTCTTGCTCTAAATCGGTCATTTCTTCAAAGTGAAGGTCGATAATCGTAGAGATATCTTGCTTATTCATGGAACTCCTTTTATAGCTATTTGCCAAAATTACTTTGACAAATCTAACAAATAAAATAGCGCTTACCTCCATTATATCATAGAAAATAATTTTTGGACCAAAAAGGAAAAGTCTTTTCTTTTTCCATAATTTTCTACCTAAATTATGGTACAATGAAGAGTGTGATTTTGATTAGAAATGAGATTGATGTGTATGAGAAAATTCAATAGCCACTCGATACCGATACGGCTTAATTTGTTATTTGCAATCGTCATTTTGCTCTTTTTAGCAATTATTGGTCGTTTGCTTTATATGCAAGTTCTTCATAAGGATTTTTATGAAAACAAACTCGCTTCTGCTAGCCAAACTCGAGTAACCATGGGTTCCGCTCGTGGAGAAATTTATGACGCAACAGGAAAACCTTTAGTCCAAAACACGGTTAAGCAAGTTGTTTCCTTTACACGAAGCAACAAGATGACTGCGGCTGATTTGAAGGATATTTCTAAAAAATTGTTGACCTATGTCACAGTCACCTCTCCAGAGTTGACGGACCGTCAAATGGCTGATTACTACTTGGCTGATGCTGAAGTTTATAAGAAGACAGTTGAAGCTCTTCCAAAGGATAAACGATATGATTCAGATGGCAATCAACTTTCCGAATCTGAACTCTATAACAACGCTGCTGAGAGTATTACTTCCAGTCAATTAGACTACTCAGAGGATGAAAAGAAGGCAATCTATATCTTTAGTCAGCTCAATGCAGTAGAAAATTTTGCGACAGGAAATATTCAAACGGATCCTTTGAGCGATACACAGGTAGCTGTGATTGCTTCTGCATCTAAGGAATTACCAGGTATTTCCATCTCTACTTCATGGGACCGAAAAGTCTTAGAAACCTCTCTTTCATCAATAGTTGGAAGTGTTTCTAGTGAAAAATCTGGTCTTCCAGCAGAAGAAGTGGACGCTTATTTGAAAAAAGGTTACTCACTCAATGACCGTGTTGGGACTTCCTATCTTGAAAAGCAATACGAAGAAGTCTTGCAAGGAAAACGTACCGTCAAGGAAATCCATTTGGACAAGCACGGAGACATGGAGAGTGTAGAGAATATCGAAGAAGGAAGCAAGGGTAAAAATATCAAATTAACCATTGATTTGGCCTTCCAAGATAGCGTAGACAACCTCTTAAAGAACTATTTCAACTCAGAACTTGCAAATGGGGGAGCTAGATATTCAGAAGGTGTCTATGCAGTAGCCCTCAATCCTAAGACAGGTGCTGTATTAGCCATGTCAGGGATGAAGCACAATGTAGAGACTGGAGAACTGACCACAGACTCACTCGGAACTGTCACCAATGTCTTTGTTCCAGGATCTGTCGTTAAGGCAGCTACCATCAGTTCAGGTTGGGAAAATGGGGTTTTGTCAGGAAATCAAACCCTGACAGATCAACCAATCGTCTTCCAAGGTTCTGCGCCTATCAATTCCTGGTATACCCCTTATTATGGTTCTTTCCCGATTACAGCCGTTGAGGCCTTGGAGTATTCATCCAATACCTACATGGTCCAGACAGCTCTTGGCATCATGGGGCAAACTTATCAGCCGAATATGACAGTAGGAACCAACAATCTTGAATCTGCCATGGGAAAACTTCGTTCAACCTTTGGTGAATATGGTTTGGGCGTGTCTACAGGGATCGATTTACCGGATGAGTCAACAGGCTTTATCCCTAAAGACTATGATTTGGCTAACTATCTAAATAATGCCTTTGGACAGTTCGATAACTACACACCAATGCAGTTAGCTCAGTATGTGGCGACTATTGCCAATAATGGTGTCCGCTTAGCTCCTCATATCGTGGAAGGAGTCTACGACAACAACGAACAAGGTGGTTTGGGAGAACTCATTAAGCAAACGGACAGCACAGAAATGAATAAGATTAATATTTCTGAGTCTGACATGTCTATCTTGCAACAAGGCTTTTACCAAGTATCGCATGGGACAAGTGCTCTCACGACAGGTCGTGCCTTTTCAAATGGGGCAGCAGTATCCATCAGCGGAAAAACCGGTACAGCCGAAAGTTACGTGAACGGCGGCCAAAATGCCGACAATACCAACGCCGTAGCCTATGCGCCGACCGATAATCCGCAGATTGCAGTCGCAGTTGTTTTCCCGCATAATACGAATCTAACTAATGGTGTCGGACCTTCGATTGCTCGCGACATTATCAATCTATACAACCAACACCATCCAATGAACTAGAAAGGAAGCCATGCTTTACCCAACACCTATAGCTAAGCTGATTGACAGTTATTCAAAACTTCCGGGTATCGGGATTAAGACAGCAACCCGACTGGCCTTTTATACCATTGGGATGTCGGATGATGACGTCAATGAATTTGCAAAAAATCTTCTTGCAGCCAAGCGAGAATTGACCTATTGCTCTATTTGTGGGCGTTTGACAGATGATGATCCTTGTTCTATCTGTACCGATCCTAGCCGTGACCAGTCTACGATTCTGGTTCTGGAGGATAGCCGCGATGTCGCAGCTATGGAAAACATCCAAGAATACCACGGACTTTACCATGTTTTACACGGTTTGATTTCCCCTATGAATGGGATTAGCCCAGATGACATCAACCTGAAAAGTCTCATGACTCGCCTCATGGATAGTGAAGTTTCTGAGGTCATCGTAGCCACCAATGCAACAGCAGATGGTGAGGCGACCTCCATGTATATCTCTCGACTACTCAAACCTGCAGGGATTAAGGTCACTCGTCTAGCAAGAGGTCTAGCAGTAGGAGCAGATATCGAATATGCAGATGAAGTAACGCTCCTAAGAGCTATTGAAAATCGTACCGAACTTTAGTCTGTAAGGATATGGAACAGACAATGAGCTAGTAGATACTATATACAAGAAATCAAGAGACTGGATTTATTTTTAATCCAGTCTCTTTTTTGTTATACAAGTTTCAAAAAATAGACAAATGTGATATACTAAAAAGCGAGTATTCTAGTAGAAATAGGACAATCATATGAAACAAACAATTATTCTATTATATGGTGGACGCAGTGCAGAACGTGAAGTCTCTGTATTGTCAGCTGAGAGTGTCATGCGTGCGGTTAACTATGATCGTTTCGCAGTCAAAACCTTCTTTATCAGCCAGTCTGGTGATTTCGTCAAAACCCAAGAATTTACCCAAACTCCTGGGCAGGATGACCGTCTCATGACCAATGAAACGATTGATTGGGACAAGAAAATTGCTCCAAGTGTCATCTACGAAGAAGGCGCAGTTGTTTTTCCAGTTCTTCATGGACCTATGGGAGAAGACGGTTCCGTTCAAGGTTTCCTAGAAGTCTTGAAAATGCCTTATGTCGGTTGTAATATCCTATCTTCAAGCCTTGCTATGGATAAGATCACTACCAAACGTGTCTTGGAATCTGCTGGCATTGCCCAAGTCCCTTACGTAGCCATTGTTGAAGGGGATGACTTAGCTTCTAAGATCGCAGAAGTTGAAGAAAAATTAAGGTATCCAGTCTTTACTAAACCATCTAATATGGGTTCTAGTGTTGGTATTTCTAAGTCTGAAAATAAAGAGGAACTCCATCAAGCTCTCGAACTCGCCTTTAAATATGATAGCCGTGTCTTGGTGGAGCAAGGAGTCAATGCGCGTGAAATCGAAGTTGGGCTCTTAGGGAACTATGATGTCAAGAGCACTCTTCCTGGTGAAGTTGTCAAAGACGTAGCCTTCTATGACTACGATGCCAAATATATTGACAATAAGATTACCATGGACATCCCAGCTAAGATTAGCGATGATGTGGTAGCAGTCATGCGTAAAAATGCAGAAGCTGCCTTCCGTGCTATTGGTGGACTTGGTCTCTCACGTTGTGACTTTTTCTATACAGATAAGGGAGAAGTTTTCCTAAATGAGCTCAACACCATGCCAGGATTTACCCAATGGTCTATGTATCCCTTGCTTTGGGACAATATGGGCCTTCCTTATCCAGAACTAATCGAGCGTTTGGTTGACCTTGCTAAAGAAAGCTTTAACAAGCGTGAAGCGCACCTATTGTAAAGATAGCTATAAGGGCGGGGCAAGACTCCCTGCCCCTTTTTAAAGGAGTAAACATGAAACTTACGATTCACGAAGTTGCGCGTGTTGTCGGTGCAAAAAATGATGTGACCAGCTATGCGGACAGTCCACTAGTCAAGGCAGAGTTTGATAGTCGTTTGATTGGACCTGGTGATCTATTTGTGCCACTCAAGGGGGCGCGTGATGGTCATGACTTTATCGAGACGGCTTTTGAAAATGGCGCTGTTGTAACCCTGTCAGAAAAGGAAGTAGAAGGTCATCCTTACATTTTAGTAGAGGATGTTTTGACAGCCTTTCAAGCTCTTGCAGCTTATTACCTTCAAAAGACAGGAGTAGATGTCTTTGCTGTTACAGGTTCAAATGGGAAGACAACGACCAAGGATATGTTGGCTCATTTACTTTCTACAAGCTACAAAACCTACAAAACGCAAGGAAATTACAATAACGAGATTGGCTTACCCTATACAGTTCTTCATATGCCGGATGACACTGAGAAGTTAGTCTTGGAAATGGGGCAGGATCACTTAGGAGATATCCATCTCTTGTCTGAACTAGCTCATCCAAAGACAGCCATTGTGACCTTGATAGGAGAAGCTCATTTGGCCTTCTTTAAAGACCGTTCTGAAATTGCCAAAGGGAAATTGCAAATCGCTGATGGGATGGAAAAGGGTGCCTTGTTTTTAGCACCAGCTGATCCTATTGTAGAGGATTATCTACCTACTGAGCAAAAAGTGGTTCGTTTTGGTCCAGGTGCAGAACTTGAAATTACAGAATTGATCGAGCGTAAGGATAGCTTAACCTTCAAGGCTAATTTCTTGGAACAGGCTCTCGACTTGCCAGTAACTGGTAAGTACAATGCGACCAATGCCATGATTGCATCTTATGTTGCTTTGCAAGAAGGAGTAACTGAGGAGCAAATCCATCAAGCCTTTCAAAATCTTGAATTGACCCGCAATCGTACCGAGTGGAAAAAAGCTGCCAACGGTGCAGATATCTTGTCAGATGTCTACAATGCCAATCCAACTGCCATGAAATTGATTTTAGAAACTTTCTCTGCCATTCCAGCCAATGAAGGTGGCAAGAAACTCGCAGTTTTGGCAGATATGAAAGAACTAGGAGACCAGTCTGTCCAACTTCATAATCAAATGATTTTAAGCATTACACCCGATGTCCTTGATACCGTAATTTTCTACGGTGAAGACATTGCTGACTTGGCTCAGTTAGCTAGTCAAATGTTCCCCATCGGTCATGTTTACTACTTCAAGAAAACAGCTGAGGAAGACCAGTTTGAAGCCATGGTTAAGCAGGTCAAGGAAAGTCTTGGTGCACATGACCAAATCTTGCTTAAAGGTTCGAACTCTATGAATCTAGCTAAGCTAGTAGAAAGTCTAGAAAATGAGCACAACTGATTTTGCTAAGGCTCTGCAGAGAATGTTAGCCATTACCGATACTGGTTTGACCTATACAAGGGATCCTTTTGACCGTGAACGTTATGAGGATTTACGTCAGATTTTATGGAGTGTTTTGCAGGATCAAACAGAGCTCAAACAAGAGGAATTGACTGCAATTTTAAAACCAACAGGTAGCTATGCAACTCCCTTGATGGATGTGCGAGCTTGGATTGTTCAAGACCAGAAGATTTGTTTGGTTAGAGGACAAGGAGAGGATACTTGGGCATTACCTGGTGGCTTTGGTGAGGTAGGATATTCTCCCAAGGAAAATATCCGAAAAGAAGTTCAGGAAGAAACAGGATTTTCAGCAGAAGTAGGCTCTTTATTGGCAGTTTTTGATACCAACCGCTTTCAACTTCAGAACAAGCAGTATGCAAAGTTCGTCTTTGACTGTCAGTTATTAGATGGACAATTTCAAGAAAATCAAGAAGTTGCTGAATTAGGATTTTTTGACATTTCGGCTCTCCCTCCCTTATCTGAAAAAAGAATAACCAAGGAACAAATGGATATTCTATGGCAGGTCTATAAGGGTGAGCGGGAACAATATATTGATTAGAAGCTTGGCTTTATCTTAAGGCCGATAGCTACTTTGGAACACAAAAATATAAGAAATAAATGTAAGCTAGGCTCTATAGAAATGAGTAAGAGGTCTGCTTATATGAAAATGAGGAAAGTTACATGAATGTTTGGGATGCTTTATTTAGCACGAAGCCGACAGAGCCACCCCAATTTGATCTTCTTTGGTATGGAAGTCTATTTAGTTTATTGGCATTGACTGTATTTCTTGCCTATCGCTATGGTAATAATAAGATTTGTCAGCGATTTTTCCAGATTTTACAGGCGACCCAGTTAATCCTTCTCTACGGTTGGTATTTGGTCAATCAGATGCCTTTAACAGAAAGCCTACCCTTTTATCATTGTCGATTAGCTATGTTTGTAGTGCTTTTGACCCCGGGTGTCTCTAGAGTCAAACAGTATTTTGCTGTTCTCGGAACCTTTGGGACTTTGGCAGCCTTTGTTTATCCAGTACCAGATCCCTATCCCTTCCCACATATTGCCATTTTGTCCTTTATTTTCGGACACTTAGCCCTTCTTGGAAATTCCTTGATTTATCTCTTGAAGGACTACGATGCTCGTCTGTTGGATTTCAAAGGTATTCTTATACTGACCTCTTTACTCAATGGTTTGATTTTTATAGTCAATTTAGTGACGGGTGGAGATTATGGCTTTTTGACAAAACCACCATTGGTTGGAGACCACGGTCCTTTGATCAATTATTTAGTCGTTACCCTATTCTTGACTTTCGCCATTTACATAGTCTCTAAAGCTTTTCAGACCATGCTTGAGGAGAAGGGTGAAAGAAGATTACGAATCTGGCAGAAATAAAAAAATATTTTCCCAACCGCTTGACTTTTATCTGAGAATTTTGATACAATAGTAGGCGGTATTGTTTACCCCATTTGTAAGGCCCCGGAACCTTTCAAATAACTTGCGGACCGGAACATCCGCCCTGTAAACAAAAACGACATTCATATAGGAGAAATCATGAACAAAACTACATTCATGGCTAAACCAGGCCAAGTAGAACGCAAATGGTACGTTGTTGACGCAACTGATGTACCTCTTGGACGCCTTTCAGCAGTTGTTGCTAGCGTGCTTCGCGGAAAAAACAAACCAACATTCACACCTCACACTGATACAGGTGACTTCGTAATCGTTATCAATGCTGAAAAAGTTAAATTGACTGGTAAAAAAGCAACTGATAAGATCTACTACACTCACTCAAACCACCCAGGTGGATTGAAATCAATCTCTGCTGGTGAACTTCGTTCTAAAAATGCAGTACGTTTGATCGAGAAATCAGTTAAAGGTATGCTTCCACACAATACTCTTGGCCGCGCTCAAGGTATGAAATTGAAAGTATTCGTTGGATCTGAGCACACTCACGCTGCACAACAACCAGAAGTTCTTGATATTTCAGGACTTATCTAAGGAAAGGAACAATAAAGTATGTCACAAGCACAATATGCAGGTACTGGACGTCGTAAAAACGCTGTTGCACGCGTTCGCCTTGTTCCAGGAACTGGTAAAATCACTGTTAACAAAAAAGATGTTGAAGAGTACATCCCACACGCTGACCTTCGTCTTGTCATCAACCAACCATTTGCAGTTACTTCAACTGCAGGTTCATACGACGTTTTCGTTAACGTTGTAGGTGGTGGATACGCTGGTCAAGCAGGAGCTATCCGTCACGGTATCGCTCGTGCCCTTCTTCAAGTAGACCCAGACTTCCGCGATTCATTGAAACGCGCAGGACTTCTTACACGTGACTCACGTAAAGTTGAGCGTAAGAAACCAGGTCTTAAGAAAGCTCGTAAAGCATCACAATTCTCAAAACGTTAATCAATACGATTATATCAACGTTTACAGACATTCAAGAATTATTTCTTGGATGTCTTTTTTGTTTCAAAAAATCAAAGTTCACCCCAAAATTCACCCCATATTCACCCCATCAATTTTTTAAACTACGAAAAGCAATATCACCTACAGTCTGATTGACTTTATCTTTGATATTAACGTAAGTTTTTGTAATCTCTTTATCACTATGAGTAAGAGCTTCTGAGAAGGCTTCAAGAGAAACCCCAGCTTGTTTTGCGAGTGTCGCACCAGTATGTCTTAGTTTGTGTGGGGAAGCTGGTGCTAGTTCAGGGTGCCTGCGTCTGACTGATTTCATCTTGATAAAACTTAAAATCTTTCTAATTATAACAAAGCATAGTCAAAAAGCTATGACCTCTATATTCACAAAAAAATCCAGACCAATACTAGTCCAGATTTCTTGTCTATTAAACATTCTTTTCAAAGAATGGAAGAACGGCTGTAACGGATTTGTCAACGCAATTATTTAACTGTGAGAATCCGACGCACATAAATTTTAAATGGTGTCTCAGTCACATTTAAATTTATGAGACGCTTAGACGTTAGGCTTTCAATTTATCAAATTTTGATTTGATGTTTGCCTTGAACTCTTCAAGTTTGGCCTTGCGATCTGCTTTACGTTCAGCCTTCATTTGCGCACGCGCTTGGTTGTAGAGGTCTTCTTGGACTTGCAGGGCTGCTTCAACTTCAGCTACGACGGTTGCCACATCCCAACGCATGATTTGGGTGTCGTACTTGGTGAAGTAAGCATCGATGACTGCTTCGTTGTCTTCTTGCACCAAGGCAACAACGGCTGTTTCACCGTTAGTCAATTTCTGAGAAACAACGTCAATCAGGCCAGTTTCTGCCGTATCAATGGTATCACCAGCAGCCAAACCATAGAGGCTACCCATACCATAACCAAACAAGACGCCGATAGGACCACCCAAAAGCCCGATAACTGCACCGAACAAGCCACCTTTTAGGGCTGCATCCGTCGTTGAATCTTCAAAGTCATAGCGTTCTTTTTCAACGATATGACCGTTTTCATTTTTGACCAAGGCGATTTGAGCAACCTTGGTCGTCTGAGTTTGGCGGAAAGCCTTCAAATCCGCAAAGGACTGATAAGCTTCGCTTTCAGTGTTAAAGATTGAAACTACTAGGTTTTCCATAGTTAGTACCTCTTTTCTAAAAATTACATATACATTATAACACGGTTTCAATTACTTTTCAATCATTTTAGTGCGACATTTTATTTGATATGTCGCGTTTATCAGCGTTAAAGAACAGTTTCAGGCAGCGGTATATCTTTGCCATATCCCAGCCCAGACACTCTGGAGACTCTGAGTGACTATCAAGAAAGATGTCCATTAGATTCTTAAAGCCTCCCGTGCAAAAAGTAAATAAATAGTGTTTTTCCTGTATGCCTGTCACACGGCTAAAAGACCGCTTGACCAAATCTTCCAGAAAATTATAGCAGATATTATGTACCAGCTCTGTGTAGCGAGTCTGATGAGCGTGCCGAATCACAACGACACTTTTATAGAATCTGCCAACTGTTTCCTTATGGTCGAATCCTTGAAAGAAGTCGCTTTATTCGTCGGTCAAGACAATTAATTTGGCTGGTGCAACTGATTCGCCAAGCTATGAATAAGCAATTATTACCTTTTGAAAGCGAAAATGGCAATTATGAAGGTGAATCTACTCAGGTCTTAGTTCTTCTATCTAATTACTATGCAGACAAAAAACTATTTGATGAAAATACAGATGGATATGGAAATATCTTGATTTTAAAGGATTCATCCATCATTTCTAAATTATCGGTTATCCCAGATTTATTAAAAAGGGGATCTAGTAGGTAACAATAATATCGAATATATCAAAGCACGCAATATTTGGATTTCTTCAGAGGTTGAGTTAGAGTCAGATATTGATGGGGATAAGTAGGATAATCTGCCAGTAGATATAAAAATACTAGAAAACAGGCTTGAAAAAGGCTCGTAAAGCTAGCCAGTTCTCTAAACGTTAATTCGTTGCTGGACAGCAGAATACAAACGAAAACACTTTGCATCTTGCAAGGTGTTTTTTTCTATGAGAACTGGCGGTGCGCAATTAGGATAGCTCTAGCGACTTTAGTCGCATAGAGATATGCTATGCACAGTTGCCCCAAGAAAACAAGCGAAGCGATGTTTGATTGGATGGCAACCACTGCACTCAAAACGTTCTTCGAAAGAATGACTATACTTACAAAGAGCACCTTTTTGGGGTGTTCTTTTTTAATCCTCAATAGAGAGTTCACCCCAAAATTCTCACCACTAGTCTTTGTCTTATACAATTTCTTCCTAGTATCAGTTTAGTATGATATAATTAAATACAAATAATATAAAGGAGTTATAAATGAAAATAGGAAAAGGCATCAATTGGATTTTGATTCTGTTAAGTTGCTTAATTGCTATAGTACTGATAAGTTTTATGTTCTTCTTTAATCATAAGAAGCAAGATACAGAAGCAGTAAGTACTACAAAAGAACAGGTTTCTACTACTAGTACGACAGCGACTAGTACAACAACCACTAGTTCAACGACTACTCAAGATAGTGTTGCGACTACTGAGGAAAAAATCTCGACACAAGAAGAGAAAACGAATGCTAAATCACAAAAAATAGATGAGCAAGCCATTCTAAATGGAGATTTCTCGACTCTAGTTGGAACTTGGAGAAATGGCCTTGGGCAAGAGTTTACATTCGATAAAAATGGACTAGTAAACAGTGGAAATATTGAAAAAGTGCGCATGGGTAGCCATGGAACGATTGAATTCAGCATTAGAGATGGTATCTCAGGCTATGGAATGAGTATTTATCCTGCTGGACTTATTATGGATGGGTTAGATACTGATTTAACTAAAAATAGGCTGATTGCTGGTCAAGCTGCCCCAACCAGATCAGAACAAGTCTTTTATAGAGTAGACTAAATGATTAACCATCTCATCAAATTTGAGGTGGTTTTCTTCTTTATTTGTAAGTCATGATCATTTTATGAAGATGAAGTAAACAGGGTTTAAAGTTGGATTTTCCCACTAGACATTCGTCTACTTTTTTTATATAATAAAACTAAACCAAAATGGTTGAATTTTAAAAATGGAATCAACCTAGGATGAAAGATAACGCTAGGAGGTAAAACATGTACCAACCAGAAAAACTCAAGGCTAGGAGAAAAGAGTTAAAGCTAACACAAAAAGAGATTGCAGAGCAGCTTGGCATTAGTTTTCAGGCTTATTCGGCTTGGGAGCGTGGAGTCAAGGAGCCTTCCGAAGAAAAAGTTAAACAGCTAGAAGAGATTTTAAAAGTACCAAAAGGCTATTTTACTCAAATCGAAATTGTCCGTCTCTATAATAGTCTTTCCAATAAAGGAAAAGAAAAGGTGATAGTCTATGCTCGCAACTTGGCTCAAGAAGAACAAGCCAAGAAGGTGACTGCTATTTCAGAAAAACTCTACGAGTATCATGTCTATGAACGCATGTCGGCTGGTATCGGTGCTTCGGTTTATGATGATCGAAACTTCGATACGGTTTATTTCAATGAAGAACTAGCTCACGATTTTGCTTCATGGGTGTCTGGAGATTCCATGGAACCCAAATATCAAAATGGTTCAGTAGCTTTGATTCGAGAAACCGGATTTGATTATGACGGTGCTGTCTATGCAGTGGTTTGCAATAACCAGACCTATATCAAACGAGTCTATCGAGAAGAGGATGGCTTGCGTCTGGTTTCCATCAATCCTAAATACAAGGATATTTACATCTCTTACGAAGAAGATCCGCGGATTGTAGGCATTATCGTGGGTAACTTTGTGCCAATGGAGGGATAGTCTATGGGCTACTTTGATTATTCCAGAGAGCCCAAAAGTGATATTGCCTTTGTCGATATGAAGTCCTTTTATGCCAGTGTTGAGTGTGTGGAAAGAGGACTCCATCCCCTCAAAACCTCCCTTTGTGTCATGAGCCGGGCGGATAATTCTGTTGGGCTTATTCTTGCCTCCTCGCCTATGTTTAAAAAGGTTTTTGGGAAAGCAAATGTCGGACGTGCCTATGACCTCCCCTTTGATATTAAGACGCGTAAATTTTCCTACTACAATGCCAAGAAACAAGGCTTACGGACAGACCCAGCCTATGTGAAATTTATCGAGGATTGGGCTCGGGTGACCGTCATTGTCCCTCCTCGGATGGATAAGTATATCGCAGTCAACATGGAAATTCAGCGCATTTTCCAGAATTATGGCAGTCCAGATGATATTTATCCTTATTCAATTGATGAAGGCTTTATTGACCTAACCAGTTCGCTTAATTATTTTGTCCCGGACCAGCAGATTTCTCGCAAAGATAAGCTAGATATGCTTTCGGCTCGTATCCAGAGAGATATCTGGCGGCAGACCGGGATTTATTCGACGGTCGGCATGTCGAATGCCAATCCCCTGCTTGCTAAGTTGGCCTTGGATAATGAAGCCAAGCACACACCGACCATGCGAGCCAATTGGTCTTACCAGGACGTGGAAGATAAGGTCTGGTCCATTTCAAAGATGACCGACTTTTGGGGGATTGGGCATCGGATGGAGAAGCGCTTGAATAGCTTGGAAATCTATTCGATTAAGGAATTAGCCAATAGCAATCCGGATTTCCTGAAGAAAGAACTTGGGCAAGCTGGACTTCGCTTGTGGTTTCATGCTAATGGAATTGATGAGAGTAATGTTCACAAGCCCTATAAAGCCAAATCTCACGGCTTAGGCAATTCGCAAATTTTACCGAGAGATTATGTCAAGCAGCGAGACATCGAAATTATCCTTCGAGAGATGGCTGAGCAGGTGGCTATCAGGCTTCGACGGGCTGGGAAAAAGACAACGGTCGTTTCTATACATCTTGGGTTTTCTAAGCAGGAACAAAAACGCTCCATCCATACCCAGATGAAGGTGGAGCCGACCAATAATACCAGTCTTTTAGTCAGTTATGTACTGAAATTATTCCATAGCAAATATACTTCTGGAGCTGTCAGGAGTGTAGCCGTTAGTTATTCAGGATTTGTGGACGAATCCTTTGGGTTGATTTCCCTTTTTGATGATGTTGATAAAGTAGAAAAAGAAGAAAGGCTCCAGACCGCCATTGATTCCATTCGAGAGCAATTCGGCTTTACTTCTCTCTTGAAGGCGACTGCCTTAGAGGATGCATCGAGAAGTATTGCCAGAAGTAAGCTGATCGGAGGGCACTCTGCTGGAGGATTAGATGGACTAAAATGATTGATCGCTCTTATTTGCCCTTCCAATCCGCGAGGGATTATCAGGATCCAGGCATGCAGAAGTGGATGGGCTTTTTTCTATCGGAGCATACCAGTTCACTCAGTGCAGAAAAAAATCGTGTTGATTTATCGACAGATTTGAATTCAGTCGAGAAGTTGTTGCTACTTTCTCAGCTCTACGTTGGACGACTAAAAGGCTCTTTTATGGTCAAGGAGAAAAATCATAAAAGCACGATAGTGGGTGAAGTAAGAGAATTATCTCCTCAAGAAATCTCTGTTAGAACGGATGAAGGCTATCGATTAATAAGGGTAGATGATATTCTTACAATCCAACTTTGTCAGGAGGAAGTTGATGACTAGAAAAGAGTTATATGAAAACAAATTGCAGATGGATTATTTTTCAGATGACTACATTCGTTTTGAGGAAGATTTCCAAAAATACTCTGCCATGAATGTACCCCTGACTTTCTTGATTGATGACATTCTACGAACCATGGCTATCAACCAAAAGGACTACTTTGTATTGAACAAGGAAAATGCCAAGGACGGTAGGGAACATCGGTTTTATTTTAGGGTAAAGATGTCCGAAAATAAAGCAGTTAGAGGTTTTAGCTATACTTTTTGTATCTAGAAAACGAAAAATCTTCATCTTTTACTGAAGATTTTTTATATTATATAATATTGAATAATATATATGATATAATAGGTTTGTAAAATTATATAAATTAACAAAAATGTCAGTTAATATGGAGGATTATTATGTTTGAACAAAATATAAAAAAATTAATCATTGTTTGTGATGATAATACAGTTGGCTATGCTAATTATTTGCGCCAACTTGTAAGCGCTAACGACGACGAAGATGATGTAATTGTGGGAACTAAAGATGATGCGATTAAAGTGAGTGTCTGGTTAGAACAAAACTATTTAGATAATATGTCTACAATTTCTTCTAATGAACATGTACTTTTTATTGGTGAAAATCAGGCAAGTAAGAATGAAATATCCAGTATGCATGTAAAATTTGACAAATATGGAATGAAATATGGTTGGTTAGGAAAACGTGGGATGATGATTATTTCAAAAACTATAGATAATCCGGAAGACTATAATGAATTTATTGAGCTTTGTCGAAATTATAAAACAGAATTTGAACTTATCGAATTTAAAAAATCTCTACCAGAACAAGCTATAGATGCTGCGGTAGGTGCTATGGGGGATATTCCTAATGTTATTTCGAATGTCGGGAATACACTATTTTCTTTCCTAGTAGGTTCGGCTCCAGCTATTGCAGCGGATGCAATCAATGCGGTTGCAGAAGCTACAAAATGGATTACCACAACAGAGGATCAGAGAAAAATTACTGACCAACAATTCCGAGCTTTGACTTTAATATTATATATGGATGGACTATCAGAATTCTTGGAGGCATAAAGAATGGAAGCCTTTAAAGAGGGATATGAATTCTTTGAGAAGAACGCAGGTAATTTTGCAGGACATGCTACCGGAATACATTATGTAAACGCTGTAGAATCAGAGATAAAGAAGCTGGTGAATAATCTAAATGACTTTGAAACAAGTGGTGCACGTATAGATACACTAAAGGGAGATGTTGCTGAGTTTTGGCATGCTGGGACTTTTAATATTAATGCAGCTATTAATTCTTCAAAAAACAGAGTACAAGTTGATCGTAGCCATGATTTTGGTTCTGCTGATATTACGGGAGTAAACTTCGATGCTAAGTTTGGTTTAAAATATTATAAAAACGGAGCATCCAGTGCAGAACAACAAGCTAAGAGTATTTTTCAACGTTTTAGCGAATATAAATCACAAGGTGGGAAAGAAAGTTTAGATTTATATTTGGAGAAGAGAGGATACTCAGCAGACACAATTTTGAGTGATCCAGTTTATACAGGGCAGTATAGAGTAATTCCATCAGATCAGCTAAAAGAAGCGACTATGTTTTTAGAGCGAAAAATAAGAGAAGAAGCTGTAAAGCGATCGGAGCAAGTTCATCGCTATGAAGAAACTCTAAAATTACTGAGTGATAAAGTTAAAGATAATAAGGGGAATGAATCGATTGCTTTGTCGGAACAGGAAGCACGTGAACTTGCAAGTTTGTCTAAGGAGGGTGGAGTAAATCCTGAGGGATTAAATTTTACAACCGAAGAGTTGATTAAGTTTACCAATATCTTAAGGCAGGCGTACAAAGCTGGCTTAACTGCAGCAACAATATCAATGGTGTTAAGAGTTGCTCCTGAAGTATTGAATGCCATAGCTTATCTAATTAAAAATGGAGAAATCGAAGAAGGTCAATTTAAAAAGATAGGATTTGCAGCGATTACAGGTGCAGGTGAAGGATTTGTAAGAGGTACAGTTTCAGCAGCAATTACAGCAAGTTGTAAGGCAGGATTATGTGGTAGTGCAATGAAATCTATTGATCCGTCAATTGTTGGAGCAGTAACTGTATTAGTGATGAATTCCATGAAAAATTCGTATCAAGTCACTACTGGAAACATGAGCAGAGCTGAGATGGTTAATGAATTAATCAAAGAAATGTTTGTAACAACATGTGCTTTATCTATGGGAGCTGCAAGTCAATCACTAATTTAAATTCCTGTGTTAGGATTCATGATTGGTAGTTTTGTAGGATCGATAGCTGGATCTGTAATTTACTCTTCAATATACAATCCAGTACTATCATTTTGTGTCGATTCAGGATTTACTCTATTTGGTTTAGTAGACCAAGATTACGAGTTGCCAGAAGAAGTATTAAAAGAAATAGGAATTGAAGTTTTTGAATATGAAAAGTTTGAATACGAACCGTTTGAATATGAGAAATTTGAATACGAGCGATTTGAGTATGAACAATTTGAGTATGAGAAACTTCATACGATATTCCTAAGACGAGGAGTAATTGGTGTAAATTGTGTAGGTTATATGTAACTCTATTTAACGTGATAAAAATCTTTAGAAAAACTTCTAGGAGGTAGCTTATGCTAGGTGCAGTTATTGGAGATATTATTGGTTCCCGATTTGAGGCGGATAATCATAAGAGTAAAGAGTTTGATTTGTTCACTCGTGATTCTTGTCCGACGGACGATAGTGTTATGACTTTGGCGGTTGCTAAAGCCTTATTGGCTAGTAGGGAAGACTGGAGTCAACTCTCGAAAAATGCAGTGAAATACATGCAAGAGATAGGGAGACAATATCCAAATTGTGGCTATGGCGGTCATTTTTTCTACTGGATCTTTTCAGATGATCCTCAACCCTATGGGAGTTATGGGAATGGATCTGCCATGAGAATTAGCCCTGTCGGTTTTGCGGCAGATAGTATAGAGCAGGCAAAGGCTTTGTCCCAAGCAGTGACAGAAGTGAGTCATGACCATCCTGAGGGACTAAAAGGTGCAGAAGCAGTTGCAGTAGCTATCTTCTTAGCTAGAACTGGTTCTAGCCACCATGAAATCAGAGACTACATCGATAAAAATTACTATCCGATGGACTTTACTCTGGACCAAATCCGTGAGGACTATAGCTTTGATGTGACTTGTCAAGGTTCGGTTCCTCAGGCCTTTCAAGCCTTTTTCGAGTCACAAGATTTTGAAGATGCTATCAGAAATGCTATTTCCATCGGAGGAGATAGCGACACCATCGCTGCCATCTGTGGAGGTCTTGCGCAAGCCTACTATGGAATTCCTGCTCCAATCAGAAATCAAGCTATGGCCTATCTGGATGATCGTTTAGTAGAGATAGTGGATACTTTTGAAAGTGCCTATCCCATCCACCCTAATAAATAATTGGCTACGAGGAGTGAGAAAAGATAAACTATGATATCTAGTGTTAGATAGGGTATGGATATCAGTTGATTAGCTATATTTCTAAGCCGTTCAAGAGTTATTTCTTGAATGGTTTTTTGTTTGCAGTTTAAAAGCAATTGAGCTATACCAATTTTTATTCTTGACAAGTTAAAGAAACAAGTATATACTGTTTTCACTGATTCTAAAAACAGAAAATCAGACTATACCAATTTCGATAAGGAGAAAGCACAGCTTGTCTGTGTCGTATATACTATGTGTGGAATTGTTGGTGTTGTTGGTAATACAAATGCAACTGATATTTTGATTCAAGGGCTTGAAAAGCTCGAATACCGTGGTTATGATTCGGCTGGAATTTTTGTTCTAGGTGGTGCTGAAAGCCATTTGGTCAAGGCTGTTGGTCGTATCGCAGAATTGTCTGCCAAGACAGCTGGGGTTGAGGGAACAACTGGTATCGGACATACTCGTTGGGCCACTCACGGAAAACCAACAGAAGATAACGCTCACCCACATCGCTCTGAGACAGGACGTTTTGTCTTGGTCCACAATGGGGTGATCGAAAACTATCTTGAAATCAAGGAAGAATACCTTGCAGGTCACCACTTTAAGGGACAAACGGATACAGAAATCGCTGTTCACTTGATTGGGAAATTTGTAGAAGAAGACGGCTTGTCAGTACTTGAAGCCTTCAAAAAAGCTCTTCACATCATCCGTGGTTCATATGCCTTTGCCTTGATCGACTCTGAAAATCCAGATGTCATCTATGTAGCTAAGAATAAATCACCTCTCTTGATTGGTCTTGGAGAAGGCTATAACATGGTCTGCTCAGACGCCATGGCCATGATTCGTGAGACCAACCAATACATGGAAATCCATGACCAAGAGTTGGTAATTGTGAAAGCTGATAGCGTTGAAGTTCAAGACTACGATGGCAATCGTCGTGAGCGTGCTAGCTACACTGCTGAACTTGACTTGTCAGATATCGGTAAAGGAACTTACCCTTACTACATGCTCAAGGAAATCGATGAGCAACCAACGGTGATGCGTAAGTTGATCCAAGCTTACACAGATGAGGCTGCTCAAGTAGTGGTAGACCCAGCTATCATCAAGGCTGTTCAAGACGCTGACCGCATTTACATTCTTGCAGCTGGAACTTCTTACCACGCAGGGTTTGCTTCTAAGAAGATGTTGGAAGAATTGACAGATACGCCAGTTGAACTCGGTATTTCATCTGAGTGGGGTTATGGGATGCCACTTCTCAGCAAGAAACCAATCTTCATCTTTATCAGTCAATCTGGTGAAACAGCTGATAGCCGTCAGGTTTTGGTTAAGGCCAATGAAATGAGTATTCCAAGCTTGACAGTGACAAACGTGCCAGGGTCAACTCTTTCTCGTGAAGCCAACCATACTATGTTGCTTCATGCAGGTCCTGAAATTGCCGTAGCTTCAACCAAGGCATATACAGCGCAAATCGCAGCCCTTGCCTTCCTTGCAAAAGCAGTTGGTGAAGCAAATGGCAATGAAAAAGCCAAAGCTTTCGATTTGGTTCATGAGTTGTCTATCGTGGCTCAGTCTATCGAATCAACCCTTTCAGAAAAAGAATTGATTGATAGTAAGGTTCGTGAGCTTCTTGAAACAACACGCAATGCCTTTTACATCGGACGTGGTCAAGATTACTATGTAGCCATGGAAGCCAGTCTCAAACTCAAAGAGATTTCTTACATCCAATGTGAAGGTTTTGCGGCTGGAGAACTCAAGCATGGAACCATTGCCTTGATTGAAGAGGGGACACCTGTTTTAGCCCTCTTGTCAGACCCAGTTCTTGCTAACCACACTCGTGGAAATATCCAAGAAGTGGCAGCGCGTGGCGCTAAGGTCCTCACAATTGCAGAAGAAAATGTTGCCAAAGATACAGACGATATCGTTCTTACGACCGTACACCCTTACCTCTCACCAGTCTCAATGGTCGTACCAACGCAACTAGTCGCTTACTTTGCAACCCTACATCGTGGACTTGATGTGGACAAACCACGTAACCTTGCTAAGTCTGTAACGGTAGAATAAGGAAGTCCTGTTACTGAATTCCAACATTTCTTGTCAACCTAGCAAAATCTTGTTATACTATAGAAAAGTAGTTAATAGTGAAGTATAAGGAGATTGGAGCGGAAATGAAAAAGGGGAAAATTTCATCTATCATAGGACTCTTGTTTGCAAGTTCGTTTTTGATTCGGACTGTAGTGATTCATCAAATGAGAGCTTCAAAGAAACAAGAGAGTGAAAAGATTGCTGCAGTTCAGGAATTTATCAAATCTCAAGAACAGGCTGAGGCAGAAAAGCAAAAGGATACTTTTAAGGGTATCCTTGGAAATGGATCAGGAACTTCTGAACCAAGACCTAGCTACGACAAAACCATATTTGTGAATCAACAATACGATATTGGTGTTCGAGACGGAGCCTATTATCTACTGACACTCAGTAGCAACAAAGAACTCTTGCTAGAAGGGGTCGATGACGCCTATGCCTTGGCTGTTAAGAATGAAGATAAAAACAAACAAGAAGTTGCTATGGTTGTTCATAAAGATGGAGCTTGGCATATTATAAATGGTGAAGGGGAAGTTACAACAACCCTTGACCGACAATATATAACAGCTCATACCAAGCTTGTGATTAAGAATAAGACTCTTGATTTTGAATAATGTGATTAGCTCATGATTCTTTAGAGAAAACATAGATTTACAAAAACCTCCTAGATATTTTCTAGGAGGTTTTTAAATTTATAAATCTTGCATAGAAATCTTATTGAGTTCATTAACAACTTGCAGAATAGATAGTCGACTGATATTGATGACAAGCATGTCTTCGAGACCTTTGATGTCGAAATTAGTGATGATAGCATCATAGTCGCTATCTAAGATTTCTTCAATATTAAGAGTTTCCTTATCCCAAGTTTCATACTGGATGTTGTTAGAAGTATGGAATTCGTAGAGAGATATCAAAAACTGTGGATGGGCAAAGTCATACTCACTTAGGACTAAGACTTTGACTTTCTTCTTATGTTCAAATAATTGATCTGTAAGACCCTCGGCGTGAGTAAAGAGGGTGTAGATCAGGTGAGAAAGGGCAGGTGTCTTCTCCTTTTGTCCCATAATGCTCTTATAACGCATCATTTCAAAGACAGTTGCCTCATAAAATTTGGGGAAGAATTTTTTAATCTTTCCAAGCGTGTAATCTTTATTTTGTGAAATGATTGATTCGGAGTTGATTTCTCTTCGCTCAAGCAAGGCAGTATTGTGTAAGTTCCAAATCAAGGTATCAGTATTTGAAAATTGAACACCAAATCTTCGAGTTAAGTTGTCTAGAATGTCTCGCGCAGCGTGGTAAGAACGATCAACTTGTTCGTAAGACTGACGGGCAGCTAGGAAATCTTCAACTGTAAAGAAGAGAGCAGGTTCTGCAAAGGGACTGAAAATCTGATTGAGGTTCTCTGGTGTAATTTCAACATTGAGCCCTTGGGCCAAGTCTTGTAACTGACTCTGAAAGTCAGAGAGTTGATCGTAGATAGGGCTCAACCAGGAAGTGGTTTGTTTTGGGAAACGAACAAAATAACCTCTCTTCATTCGGTGCAAATCGACTGTAGCCTGAGTTCTGATTTGGTAGAGGTTTTGATATTTTGCAGGGAATTTTGCCAAATTGATAAAGAAGGAAACAAAGCTATCAATGTCTGCTTCTTTGATTTCTGTGAAGGGCCATTCTAAAAAGCTATATGCTTCATGGAAATATTGGGAGAAGAAAAATCGAATATCTTTTTCATCACCAATAATAGAGATAGGGGTTACCTTGAGCTTGAAGCGGTAGGTTCCGTCAAGAATCTTATTGATGTCCGCAACCTTCTTACGCAAAGAAGGAAGGGAAATATCCAAAGATTCGGCAAGATGTTCATAGGTAAAGGGGCTGTTCAAGAGGAAGAAAGCTTTTAAAATTTGGAAATAATCAGATGTCTGTAAAAAATATTGGTAGATTCGCTCAATACCATTATTTTGTACATTCACCATCATAATTCCTGCAGTTGAGTGTCTGATATCAAAGTCTGGGAAGACTTCGCGTAAATCCTTGATATCACTCTTGATGATGCGAGCATTGTAGCCGATGATCTTAGATAAATCATCTAGGTAAATCCAGTCAGGATTTTCAAACAAATATTCTAAAACCTTTAATTGCCTTTGCTCTTTTTGGCTGAGTAATTCTCTCATTATAAATAAACTCCCGAAGTAATGTTAGAATAATTAGAAAAGAAGATAACCGAAGATTATCAGAATTCTAGCATAAAAGAAAGCCACCCCTTAAGAGAGATTCGAAATCTATCGAGGAGGGGTGATGCTTGATATGAAGTTCTTACGAGTCTTCAATCTACTTACGATATAAACGATCGTATTGGTAGTATGGATCAAAGGTTACGTTAATTCCCAATTTACGGAGAACGTTCTTGTCTTCATCTGTTAAGATAATCGTAGAATGAGCTTCGCTACCTTTGAGATTTCCGAGTTCTTTCATAGCACGGTCTGCATCAGGATTCTGCATAGCTGTGATTGCCAGAGCGATAAGAATCTCATTAGAATGAAGACGTGGATTACGACTACCTAAGTGATTGATTTTCAAACCTTGGATTGGTTTCACCACTTCTGGTTCAATCAATTTTGTTTCGGCATCGATGTTCGCTGACTTCTTGATAGCATTGATCACGGCAGCGGCTGTCGGACCAAAGAGTTCTGAATTCTTACCAGTGACGATTTCACCAGAAGGTAACTCAAGTGCTAGAGCAGGTCCATCTGTTTCTTCAGCTTTTTGTCGAGCGGCAACAGCAACCTTACGGTCAGCTGGCGTGATGCCGAGATCATTCATGAGAAGTTCGATTTTCTTGACAGCAGACTCAGCAACTTTTTCAGCCTTGAAGTCGAGAACTGTTTGGTAGTAGCGACGGATAATCTCTTGTTTCGATGCTTCGATTGCAGCGTCGTTATCAGTGATTGCAAAACCAACCATATTTACACCCATGTCAGTTGGAGATGCATAAGGAGATTCACCCAAGATACGTTCGAGCATACGCTTGAGAACAGGGAAAATTTCGATATCACGATTGTAGTTAACGGTAGTTTCTCCATAAGTTTGGAGATGGAATGGGTCAATCATATTGACATCGTCAAGGTCTGCTGTAGCAGCCTCATAAGCCAGGTTAACTGGATGATGGAGAGGTATATTCCAAACTGGGAAGGTTTCAAACTTAGCATAACCAGATTTGATACCATTCAGTTGGTCGTGGTACATGTTGGACATACAAGTTGCCAACTTACCTGAACCAGGTCCAGGAGCAGTCACGACAATTAAATTGCGACTCGTTTTGATATAGTCGTTTTTCCCCATACCTTCAGGTGAGATAATATGGTCCATATCTGTCGGATAACCCTTGATTGGGTAGTGGAGATAAGAGTCAATCCCATTTTTTGCCAATTGATTACGGAAGGTATCTGCAGCAGGTTGGCCGGCGTATTGTGTGATAACGACAGAGCCGACAAAGATACCAAGTTCGTTGAATTTGTCAATCAAACGAAGCACTTCTTGGTCGTAAGAAATACCCAAGTCACCACGAGCCTTTGAGTGCTCGATATTGCTAGCGTTAATGGCAATAACAACCTCGACTTGTTCTTTCAACTCTTGCAAGAGTTTGATTTTGTTATCCGGCTCATATCCAGGAAGGACACGGGCAGCGTGGAAGTCCTCCAACATCTTGCCTCCAAACTCCAAGTAGAGTTTGCCGTCAAACTGGTTAATACGCTCCAAAATATGGTCGCGTTGTAAATTTAGATATTTTTCAGAACTAAAAGCTTGTTTTTTCATTTTTTTACCTCTATTTTCTATTATATAAAAAAAATAGAAGATAAGAAACTACAGAGTAATAAAAGTAAGAAAAAAGATAAAGCAAACGCTTGCACAAACGATTAAAAAAGTCTATGATGGAGTAAAGTGAATTTAAAAGAGGTGAAAAGATGCAAGAAAAATGGTGGCATAATGCAGTTGTCTATCAAGTCTACCCTAAAAGCTTCAAGGATAGTAATGGAGATGGGATTGGTGATTTGCCTGGAATTACTAGCAAGTTAGACTATCTAGCTAAGCTTGGGATTACAGCAATTTGGCTTTCTCCAGTTTATGACAGTCCAATGGATGATAATGGCTATGATATTGCCAACTACCAAGACATCGCTTCTATCTTTGGAACCATGGAAGACATGGACCAGCTGATTGCTGAAGCCAAAAAAAGAGATATTCGAATCATCATGGACTTGGTTGTCAATCATACATCCGATGAGCATGCTTGGTTTATTGAAGCGCGTGAAAATCCTCAAAGTCCCGAGCGTGACTACTATATCTGGCGTGATGAACCTAACGAATTGGAATCAATTTTCAGTGGTTCTGCCTGGCAATATGATGAAAAATCTGGTCAATACTATCTACACTTTTTCAGTAAGAAACAACCAGACCTCAATTGGGAAAACGAAGAGCTCCGTCATAAAATCTATGAAATGATGAATTTCTGGATTGATAAAGGGATTGGTGGATTCCGTATGGACGTTATTGACATGATTGGGAAAATTCCTGATCAGAAGATTGTCAACAATGGTCCTATGCTCCATCCCTATCTCAAGGAAATGAATCAGGCTACTTTCGGCGACAAAGAGCTCTTGACAGTAGGGGAGACTTGGGGAGCAAATCCAGAAGAAGCCAAGAAATATTCGAATCCAGAAGGTCAAGAACTGTCTATGGTCTTCCAATTTGAACATATCTGTCTTCAGTATCAGGAAGGACAACCTAAGTGGCACTACCAAAAAGAGCTAAATGTAGGGAAATTAAAAGAGATTTTCAACAAATGGCAGACAGAATTAGGAGTTGAGGATGGCTGGAATTCCCTCTTCTGGAACAACCATGACCTCCCTCGAATCGTCTCTATCTGGGGAAATGACCGAGAATACCGCGAAAAATCGGCTAAAGCGTATGCAATCTTGCTTCATCTTATGAGAGGAACACCTTATATTTATCAAGGCGAAGAAATCGGCATGACCAATTTCCCGTTTGAAACACTGGACCAAGTAGAAGATATTGAATCTATCAACTATGCCAAAGAAGCGCTAGAACAAGGTGTACCGCTAGAGCAAATCATGGATAGCATTCGTGTGATTGGGCGTGACAATGCGCGTACCCCAATGCAGTGGGATACTACAGACTACGCTGGCTTTTCAAGCTCGAAACCATGGTTAGGAGTCAATCCAAACTATGCGAAGATTAATGTAGAAGAGGCTTTAGCAAATCCAGATTCCATCTTCTATACTTATCAAAAATTAGTCCAGATTCGCAAAGAAAACAGCTGGCTAGTTCAAGCTGACTTTGAATTATTAGAAACGGCTGAGAAAGTCTTTGCCTATATTCGCAAGGACGGGGAACGTCGCTTCCTAGTAGTAGCTAACCTCTCAAATCAAGAACAAGAATTTCACTTTAATGGGGTTCTCAAATCAATCTTAGTTGCTAACACCGAGATTCAAGAAAATCTCGAGCAACTAACACTAGCTCCTTGGGATGCATTCTGTATCGAATTGGCCAATTAAACCTAAAAAACTCAAGTATCCAAGATGCTTGAGTTTTTTCTAAAATAAGTGTAGAAATTTCTTAAAAAAATATTATTTTGAATTTTCTAAAAAATTGCATGAAAACCCTTGCTTTTATAAAAAAATAGGGTATAATGGTGAAAAATAGTATTTTAAAGGAGAATACCGATGAAATCGAAAAAGTGGCTTGCAGTAGTAGGGATAACGATGAGTGCAGCTCTTCTTTTGGCAGCTTGTGGCAAGACTGAGAAAAAAGCAGACGATCCAACAACATTTTCATACGTATATGCCATCGATCCATCAACATTGGACTATAGCGTTACTAGTAAAAGTTCAACATCGGACGTCATTGCTAACTTGGTCGACGGACTCTTGGAAAATGACAAATACGGAAACTTGATTCCATCTCTTGCTGAAGACTGGTCGGTTTCACAAGACGGTTTGACCTATACTTACAAACTACGTAAAGGTGTCAAATGGTATACTTCTGAAGGTGAAGAGTATGCCGAGGTCAAGGCTCAAGACTTTGTGACTGGTTTGAAACATGCTGCTGATGGTAAGTCAGATGGCTTAAGTCTGATCCAAGATTCTATCAAAGGTTTAGCAGAATATGTCAGTGGTGAAAGCAATGACTTCTCAACAGTTGGAGTTAAAGCAATTGACGACTACACTGTTCAATACACCTTGAACCAGCCAGAAAGCTTCTGGAATTCTAAGGTAACAACAGCGACTATGCTCCCTGTTAATGAAGAATTTCTGAATTCTCAAGGTAAAGATTATGGTGCAGCAACACCTTCAGGTATTCTCTATAATGGACCATATATTTTGAAGAACTTCACTTCAAAATCAGTGATCGAGTACGAAAAAAATCCAAATTATTGGGATAAAGACAATGTTAAGATTGACCACGTTAAACTTACTTTCTACGATGGATCTGACCAAGAATCATTGATTCGTAGTTTCTCATCAGGAGCCTATACAACAGCTCGTCTCTTCCCAACAAGTTCAAACTTTGATTCAACTAAGCAAGAATACGGGGATAAGATTGTCTATAGTCCGCAAGAAGCGACCAGCTATTACTTTACTTTCAACGTGAATCGTCAGTCTTACAATAAAACAGCAAAGACAGATGAAGCACAAAAGACTTCTACAAAAGAAGCGCTTCTTAATAAAAACTTCCGCCAAGCCATCAACTTTGCTCTTGACCGTCATTCTTATTCTGCTCAGATGAATGGTGAAGAAGGAGCGGACAAGATTATCCGTACCAGTCTTGTACCGTATGACTATGTTCAGGTCGGTGAAAAGACCTTCGGTGAATTGGCTCAAGAGCAACTGGTAACATACGGAGACCAGTGGAAAGATGTAGCTTTGACAGATGGTAAAGATACCCTTTATAATCCAACAAAAGCAAAAGCTGCCTTTGAAAAAGCAAAATCAGAATTGCAAGCCAAAGGTGTAACCTTCCCAATCCATTTGGATATTCCAGTTGAACAGACAGATGTCATTGCTGTTCAACAAACCAACTCCCTCAAACAATCTGTCGAAGCAGCGCTTGGAACTGAAAATGTTGTCATCGATGTGCTTCAAATGACAGATAATGAGAAAATGAGTATTACTTCTCAAGCTAAGGTTCCTTCTCAAAAAGACTATGACTTGAACGGAACTGGTTGGGGACCAGACTATCAAGATCCAGCTACCTATCTAAATATCTTGGATGCTAAGAAGGGTTCTGCCCTTAAACACTTGGGTATCACAAAAGGTAAAGATCCAGAAGTCATGGCTCAAGTTGGACTTGATGAGTACAAGAAACTCTTGGATGATGCAGCATCAGAAACAACCGACCTTAACAAACGCTATGAAAAATATGCTAAAGCACAGGCTTGGGTATCTGATAGTTCACTTCTCATTCCTGTAGCATCTTCAGGAGGTTCTCCGACCGTGAGTCGTACAGTACCATTCTCGAAAGCCTACTCTCAAGTTGGTATCAAGGGAGATCCGTTTGTATTTAAAGGTTTAGAGTTGCAAAATGATATTGTAACCACTAAAGAATACGAAGAAGCTCTTAAGAAATGGCAAAAAGAGAAACTTGAAACAAACGCTAAATATCAAAAAGAGTTAGCCAACCACGTTAAATAATCTTAAACAATGATGAAAGAAATCCTGATTTTATGCGGGATTTCTTTCTTTTTTTCATATAATGACGAGAGGGCAAATAATTAAATAACTTTACTTTTAGGGTGAAATTTGATAAAATAGACTTATGTCATAAAACCTAACATTTAAGGAGAAAATGAATCATGAAACTCAAAAAACGACTGATTGGAGCGGGGCTGACGCTTGCCGCGGCGGTCTTATTGACAGCGTGTGGGAAGTCAGCATCAGATGTTAAAACCTACTCGTCAACATTTGGTGCCGACCCGACAACCTTCAACTACCTGTTGGACTACTCTGGTGACAATACTAATGTTATTACCAACTTGGTAGATGGTTTGCTTGAAAATGACAATTATGGAAATCTCATTCCTGCTCTTGCAGAAGATTGGAGTGTTTCAAAAGATGGTTTGACTTACACTTATAAACTTCGTCAAGATGCAAAATGGTTCACTGCTGACGGGGAAGAGTATGCCCCAATTAAAGCACAAGATTTCGTCACAGGTATCAAGTATGCAGCTGATAACAAGAGTCAAGCTCTCGATTTGATTCAAAACTCAATCAAGGGATTAGATGATTATGTGACAGGCGCAAATACTGACTTTTCAAATGTTGGTGTGAAAGCTGTAGATGATTATACTGTCCAATACACTTTGACACGTCCAGAACCATTCTGGAACTCTAAAACAACCAATAGTATCCTCTTTCCAGTCAATGAAGAGTTCTTGACTTCTAAAGGTAAAGAATTTGGAGAATTAAAACCAGATGGCATTCTCTATAGTGGTCCTTATTTGTTAAAAGATTTCACATCAAAATCATCACTTGAGTACATGAAGAACCCTCATTACTATGACCAAGAAAAAGTGACGATTGAAAGAGTTAAGTTGGCTTATGTTGATGGTTCTGACCAAGATATGACGATCCGTAATTTCGAAAGCGGAGCCTACTCGTCTGCTGGTGTTTACCCAAATAGTTCAAACTTTGCTAAGACAAAGGAAAAATACAAGGACAACATCGTCTATAGCTTGCAGGATGCGACTTCTTGGTACTATAATTTTAACGTTAATCGCCAAACATACAATCATACAGCTAAGACTAGCGATGAGCAAAAACAAGCTACCCAAGCTGCTATTTTAAATAAAAATTTCCGTCAAGCAATCAACTTTGCCATTGACCGTACAGCTTATTCGGCTCAGTCCAATGGAGAAGAAGCAGCTAAAAACACTCTTCGTAACACACTTGTGCCACCAACTTTCGTGCAAGTAGGTGACAAGACTTTCGGTGAGACAGTTTCATCTAAGTTGGTAAACTACGGTACGCAGTGGTCAAATATGAATCTCGAAGACGCTCAAGACGGCTACTTCAATAAAGAAAAAGCACAAGCTCAGTTTGCAGAGGCTAAAAAAGAACTAGAAGCACAAGGTGTGACATTCCCGATTCATTTGGACTTGCCTGTAGACCAAGTTAACAAAACCTTGCTTCCGAAGATTCATTCGCTTAAACAATCGGTCGAATCAACTCTTGGGGCAGAAAATGTAGTGATTGATGTCGTTCAAATTTCAACAGAAGACTATGCTAATGCGACATTCCAAGCGCCAACCACAGCTGATCATGACTATGACTTGAACTTGGATGGTTGGTCTGCGGACTACCAAGATCCATCGACTTATCTCAATCCTTTCAATGCTGAGGATGGATTCTATCTCAAGATTTTAGGACTTGATCCAAGCAAGGATACTGATAAGATTAGAAGTATCGGATTGGACCAATATACTCAAAAATTGAAAGCGGCAGATGCAGAAAATACAGACGTAGCCAAACGTTATGAAAATTATGCAGACGCACAAGCTTGGCTGATTGATAGTTCGCTATTGCTCCCTGTAAATTCAAACGGTGGTGGAGCTTCAGTAACACGTGTTACACCATTTACACGAGCTTACTCACTTGTCGGAATCAAAGGTACTGGAAGTAACTACAAGTACATGAAATTGCAAACCGATGTCGTAACAACTGCTCAATTTGATGAAGCTAAAGCCAAATGGGAACAAGAACGTAAAAACTCAGTCGAAAAGAGTCAAAAAGAATTCGAAAATCACGTTAAATAATTAAAAAATAGAGCTTTTTAAGAGCTCTATTTTTATTTTAGTTGTTTTTTGAAAACATAAAATGTAGTAAAAACGCTAATAAATATACACTAACTAAATACATTTTCAAAATAAAACGTTTCCTTGACTAATGTAGATAGCCTTTAGAGGTACTTTGTGATATAATTAAATTAAAATGTTTTGAAGAGGTGTTCCATGAAAAGTAGACGCATAAAAAAAAGTAAATCTAGTAAATTTCAGCAGAGTTTAAACATAGGTTTGTTGCTAATCTATGCTGTTCTAGCTTCTTTTTTATTGTTTTTGATTTTTAAATATCAGATTTTAGCGGTCAGCTATTTTAATATTATCTTGGCAGTAGTTTTAGTGCTCATAGCATTATTATCCCTCTTGTTGATCGTTAAGCGCAAAGCCAAGGTGTTCACCTTGATAGTCCTATTGCTCTCGGTTTTATTTAGCTCTGTAGCTTTAGTAGCTGTAAATCGATTTGTTGGACTCGCCAATCAATTTAATGCAACTTCAAATTATTCAAGCTACTCTATGAGTGTTGCAGTACTTGCAGATAGTGAGATCGATAACGTTTCTCAACTTTCTAGTGTAACTGCTCCAACAGGAACAGATGCTGAGAATATTCAAAAATTGATAGATGACATTAAAACAACTCAAAGCAAGGAATTGACAGTTGAGGAAGCTTCTTCTTACCTGGCGGCCTATAAGAGCTTGTTAGATGGAGAAACCAAAGCAATTGTTTTAAACGGTGTTTATGAAAATCTGATTGAGCAGGAATATCCCGACCACGCTAAGAAAATCAAGAAAATCTATACCAAGGACTTGACTAAGAAAGTGGAGGCGCCTAAGGTAGCCACAGGAAATTCTTTCAACGTCTACATCAGCGGGATTGATACCTATGGTCCTATCAGTTCTGTTTCGCGCTCAGATGTCAATATCATCATGACAGTGAATCAAGATACTAAGAAGATTCTCTTGACGACAACTCCTCGAGATGCCTATGTCCCTATTGCAGATGGTGGAAACAACCAAAACGATAAGTTGACGCATGCTGGTATCTATGGCGTAGATGCTTCTATCCATACCTTAGAAAATCTTTATGGTATCGACTTGAACTATTATGCTCGACTTAATTTCACCTCTTTCTTGAAGTTGATTGACCTTCTTGGAGGCGTTGACGTATATAATGACCAAGAGTTTACTGCTCATACAAACGGCAAGCACTACCCGGTTGGAAATATTCACCTTGATTCAGAAATGGCTTTAGGTTTTGTCCGTGAACGTTACTCTTTGACAAATGGTGATGGAGATCGCGGTCGTAACCAACAAAAAGTCATTACAGCCATTATTCAGAAGATGACTTCGGCAGAAGCCTTGAAAAATTACGATGCCATCATTCAAGGTTTGCAGGATTCAGTTCAGACCAATATGCCACCAGAAACAATGGTAAGTCTTGTCAATACTCAGTTGGCAAGCGGAGGGAAATATACAGTAACCAATCAAGATCTGAAAGGAACTGGTCGTATGGGTCTTCCGTCTTACGCTATGCCAGATAGCAATCTGTACATGTTAGAAATCGACCCAACTAGCTTGGAAGCTGTTAAAACGGCTATTAAAGATACCATGGAAGGAAAATAAGATGATTGATATTCATTCACATATTGTTTTCGATGTTGACGATGGACCTAAAAATAGAGCTGAGAGCAAGGCTCTCTTAGAGGAAGCTTACGCACAAGGTGTTCGAACCATTGTTTCCACCTCTCATCGCAGAAAAGGAATGTTTGAAACACCAGAAGACAAAATTGCAGCTAATTTTAGCGAAGTTAAACAGTTGGCTCAAGAAATCGCACCGGATTTGAAGATCGTGTACGGAGCTGAGATTTATTTTTCAAGTGATGTTTTAGAGAAACTTGAACAAAACATCATCCCAAAACTCAATGGCACTCGTTATGCCTTGATTGAGTTTAGCATGAATACACCCTACAGAGATATTCATAGCGCCTTGACCAAAGTTCTCATGTTAGGGATTACACCTGTGGTTGCTCATATTGAGCGCTATCACACCTTGGAAAACGATGAGAAAAAAGTAAGAGAACTCATCAATATGGGCTGCTATATGCAGATTAATAGTTCGAGCGTCTTAAAGCCACGGCTTTTCGGAGATACCTACAAGTTTATGAAAAAGCGTGCTAAGTATTTCTTGGACAAGGACTTAGTCCATGTAGTAGCTAGCGATATGCACAATTTGGATAATCGCCCACCGTATATGAGAGAAGCTTATGAACTCATCGCTAAAAAATACGGAGCAGGAAAAGCTCGTGAACTTTTTGAAACAAACCCGTCAAACATTATAAATGACCAAATAATTTAGGAGAAATGATGAAAGAACAAGAAAAATTTGAAATTGATGTATTTCAATTGGTAAAAGTGCTATGGAAACGAAAATTCCTCATTGTCTTAGCTGCACTAGTAGCAGGTCTAGCAGCTTTTGCATATAGCTCATTTGTGATCCAGCCACAGTATACTAGTACCACTCGTATCTACGTAGTCAATCGTAACCAAGCAGATAAGCCTGGTTTGACCAACCAAGACTTGCAGGCAGGTTCATACTTGGTAAAAGACTACCGTGAGATCATTCTTTCTCAGGATGTTCTTGAAAAAGTGGTGGCTGATCAAAACTTGACTATGGATGCCAAAACTCTTGGAAGAAAAGTTTCAGTAACAGTACCTGCAGATACGCGTATCGTATCAATCTCAGTTCGAGATGGGAAACCTGAGGAAGCGAGTCGTATCGCCAATGCACTTAGAGAAGTAGCTGCTCAGAAAATCATTTCTGTAACAAGAGTGTCGGATGTAACCACACTTGAGGAAGCAAGACCAGCGACATCGCCATCTTCACCAAACATTCGTCGAAATACAATGATGGCCACTATAGCAGGTGTAGGATTCGTCACGGTTATCGTGCTTTTAGTTGAATTGTTGGATGATCGAGTGAAGCGTCCAGAAGATATCGAAGAAGTGATGCACATCTCACTTTTAGGTGTTATTCCAAATCTTGAGAAATTAAAGTAAAGAGGGAAATATGGCAAAGTTAGAATTATCAGAACAACGATTACACTCTGTAAAAAAAGCTGAGGAGTATTATAACGCACTACGGACCAATATCCAGTTGAGTGGAGATGGTCTCAAAGTGATTGCTCTTTCTTCAGTTAGACCTGGAGAAGGGAAGTCGACTACTTCAACCAACATAGCTTGGGCATTCGCACGTGCAGGCTATAAGACACTCCTTATCGATGCCGATATTCGTAATTCGGTCATGTCAGGTGTCTTTAAATCTAGAGAAAAAATTACAGGTTTGACAGACTACTTATCAGGAACCAAAGATTTATCTCATGGTTTGTGTGAAACAAACGTAGAAAACTTGTTTGTCATTCAATCAGGAGCTGTTTCACCAAACCCGACTGCTCTTCTTCAAAGTGACAAATTTGAAGCAATGATTGAGACCTTACGCAAATACTTTGACTATATCATTGTGGATACAGCCCCTATCGGTGTTGTCATTGATGCGGCTATTATCGTACAAAAATGTGATGCCTCTATCCTGGTGACTGAAGCTTCTGCAACAAAACGGAGAGAAGTTCAAAAAGCTAAAGACCAGTTAGAACAAACAGGAACACCATTCTTAGGAGTTATTCTGAATAAATTTAATATTCAGCTTGAAAAATATGGTTCTTACGGATCATATGGGAACTATGGTTCCTATGGGAAAAAATAAGAAAAAGTAAATATTAAAAAGAAGATTATATGAAAAGTAGGTGAAGTTTAAGTGGAGATTAGTGAAGTCTTATACAAAAGTTTTAAGCAACTTGCAGACTTTTTTATTGGATTGGTTGGAACTGTTGTATTAGCCTTTCCAGCTTCCTTGATTATTTTCATCATATATAAAGCAAAAGGATATAAGGGTAGCATTTTCTTTACTCAGTATCGAGTAGGTTTGAATGGGAAAAAATTTAAAATTATTAAGTTTCGTTCAATGGTTGAAAATGCTGAAGAAATTCTCTTGGCCAATAAAGAGCTACATCAAAAATATATTGACAATAGCTACAAATTGCCTCCTAACGAAGATCCACGCTTAACGATTATTGGGAATTTCATTAGAAAAACGAGTATTGATGAATTTCCTCAGTTTATAAATGTTTTGCGAGGGGAGATGAGCTTTATAGGACCTAGGCCGATCCTTGAAAAGGAGTTAGAAGAATATTCCGAAGAGGAACAGAAACTTTTGCTTTCAGTAAAGCCAGGGATAACAGGTATGTGGCAAGTTTCTGGGAGAAGTGAAGTCTATTATCCTGAACGTTGTGAGATGGAATTATACTATCCTAGAAATCAATCTTTCAAATTGGATGTAAAGATATTTTTATTAACCATTAAGCAAGTTTTGCTAGGAAAAGGGGCTCATTAAAGAACAGATATGTTTTTTAGGATTTTATAATCTGTTGATGAGTTCGAAATGAAAATGATACGAAATCAAATACTGGTAGTCATGTTTTAGAATTTGGAAAGGGTGTTTTACCATTTTAAAATGGTGAAATATGCTTCCAGAGTTATATGATCTGAGTAGTCTAATAGAGGCATGGCAAAAGAGTCAACTAGTTTCTTAGGTGAACTCTGTGAAACTAGGATGCTAGTGTTTGGTTTCTTTTTTAGCGCAAACAGTTCAATCTAAATGAGGGGGGTTAAAATGACAAAGAATTATAAAATTATCGTGGCAACACACAAGCAATTTACCATGCCTGCTGATACTGATCTTTACCTACCTATCCATGTTGGTAGTGAAGGAAAAGAAAAGTTAGGATACCAATGTGATAATGAAGGAGACAATATTTCAAGTTTGAACCCCTATTATTGCGAATTAACTGGACTTTATTGGGCGTGGAAAAATTTAGAATGTGACTATCTTGGTTTGGTACACTATCGTCGCTATTTCACGGCGAAACGTCACTCATATAGTGAAACGATTGATATGAATGATATTATCCTGTCTAAAGCAGAACTGCAAGATTTGTTGGCGGAAAGTGATGTAATCGTTCCAAAAAAACGGAAATACTACATTGAAACGCTATACTCACACTATGCACATACGCACGATGCTAATCATTTAGACGTAACATGCCAGATTGTTAGCGAGTTGAGACCGGACTATATCGATGCTTTTGATCAGGTCATGAAACAACGCAGTGGCTATATGTTCAATATGTTTATCATGTCCAAAGAAAATGTAGCAGCCTATTGTGAATGGTTGTTCCCGATTATTGATGAGCTCTATAAGAGATTGGATATTACAGACTATTCTGCTTTTGATGCTAGATTGTTTGGTCGTATCAGTGAACGCTTGTTCAATGTTTGGTTGGCAAAACAAGATTTGCGGGTAAAAGAGATACCGTTTATCTATATGGAGAAAATTGACTTGATTCAAAAAGGAAAATCCTTCTTACAAGCAAAATTCTTCGGGAAAAAATATGGACAGAGTTTTTAGATAGGGATAAAAGAATAAGGATGAAATTAGTAGTAAAAATAAAATCTTTGCCAGAGCTCTTGGCTCTTGTTGCTTTAGGAATATTTTTAACGGTTTCGATATTAAATGTAACTTTTTATGCTCGATATCTGCCTGGAACAGTTTATAAATTAGCGATAGCTTTTTCAATCTTTCTTTTGCTCCTAAAAGAGTCTTTTAAGAGAAAATATGATTATAGAGCACTCATTGGATTATTTGCAACAATTTTAATTTATCTTATCGTAGGGAAAATGACAGCTCTCAGTTCAGAACTTTCTGTAACTATATTATTTATTTATGCTTTACGAGATGTCCCCTTCAAGAAGGTAGCGCAAACTTCTTTAGTCGTTAGTATGTTCTTGTTGTTGTTTGTTATCATCAGCGCAAAATTAGGAATCATAACGAATTATATAGAAGTTTCTGGCTCTCGAGTACGAACTTATCTAGGGTTTCGTTACGCATTATTCCCATCTATTTTGCTGATGAATATAGTCGCTATTGTGTTTTATTTAAAGCAAAATAAAATCCAATATTGGCAATGGCTGCTGTTAGCTCTATCAGTTTATTGGGTATATGATCAAACGGATTCTCGTTTAACATTTTATAGTTCCTGTGTACTTTTGGCATGCAGTTTGCTAATAAAGTGGTTTCCAGAACTATTCTCTAAACTAGGACATGTGTTTAAGGTTTTTAAACTGACCTTTATCGTAAATGCAATTATTAGTTTTTGGGTCTCTGTTATCTATCTCAATTCAAGTCATTCTCTTATCAATGACCTTCTTTTTAAAGTAAACCGTATGTTAGGTGGTCGCATATACTTGGCAAACAAATCTTTAAATCTGTATGGTTTTGGATTCCTTGGACGACCGGTTGAATGGTACGGTAACGGTCTGACTATTGAGGGAATCAGAAACTATCAGACCTATCTGTATGTGGACAATTTGTATGTCCAAGTTTTACAAAAATTTGGCTTACTCATCCTGGGATTGATGCTCTCAGTCCTAACTTTGACTTTGTCTAAAGTTATTAAAAGTCGTCAATGGGTTCTTGCTTTTATTTTGATAATGATGAGTTTTCATTCCATGATTGATGATTTGAATTTCTATCTTCATTACAATATTTTTTGGATTTTGGTAGGCGCTTTAATCTACCCGGATTATCAGTTTTCTGATGAAGGCGATGAACAGTTGAAATAACATTCATTTGAAAAAACGTATAGTGAAATGGTAAGAAGTATTTAACAAGAACTTAAAAGAGCATAGACTGGGAAGACGGTTTTATTTCGATTTATATAGGAGGAAAGTATGTCGAATATCAAAATCATTCAAGATAAGATTTTATCTATTTTGAAAGAGTTTATTAATATTTGCGAAGAAAATAACCTAACCTACTATGCTCTAGGTGGAACCTTGCTAGGAGCGGTACGTCATAATGGTTTCATACCTTGGGATGATGACATCGATATCGGTATGCCGAGAGAGGATTACGAAAAGTTTAAAAAAATAGCTTCAAATGTCTTGCCAGAAAACTACAAGTTTTTAAGCGAAGATACATTAAACTATAAAAAGGCTTTCTCTGTGATTCGAGATGATTCTACAAAAATCATCATGAATTATAGTAAAGAAGAATTGGTAGAAAGTTTGTGGATAGACATTTTCCCGCTAGATGGTATGCCCTCTAATGCTTTAAAGAAAAAAATTCATTCTTTGAGATACTTGTACGCAAGGATGATGGTTCAACTCTCGCAATTCAATAGTTTGGTGAATCAGAAAAAAGAAAATCGACCATTCATTGAAAAGATAATTATTGCTTTTGCGAATGCTGTTAATATTGAGAAGATTATTTCCTTTACCTGGGCACAGAAAAAATATTTACAAACGATAAAAAAATATTCGTTTGATGAAGCTTACGCAGGAAATTTTACGGGAGCTTACAAATTAAGAGAGATAGTACCGAGTGATTACTTTGGAGAACCAGTCCTATTACAGTTTGAAGATCTTAAACTTTGTTGTCCTTGCAAATACAAAGAATATCTAACAGCCATTTACGGAGCGGATTATATGCAATTGCCACCAGAAGATAAAAGGGCTCTTCACCACTACGAGATTATATCACTTGGTGAAAATGAAGGGGAAGTGTAGTTTAAAGATGAAAAAAATCGCTTTAGTGAAATGGAGTATTGATAGAACAGATGGAGGACTGAAAGTAGCAACCAGCCTTGCAAATGAGTTATCAACTATGTATGAAGTTCATCTTCTCTCGATGATTTCTACAGAAAACAATTTCTTCTCGCTGAAACAATCGGTTCGATATCAAAATTTATCATCAAAGAAAATATCAATGAGTAAAAATTTTCTCGAAGCGGTCAAGTTATTGAGAAACTATCTGAAAGAAGAGAACATTGATATTGTTTTTGGAATCGGAATGAGTATGAATACAGTTGGTGTAGCAAGCACAATTGGTTTGAGAACAAAATTTGTTTCCTGCGACCATACAAATTCTATAGTAGATATTGATACTAAAGTTAAGAAGATACAAAGGTATATTGGAGCGAAATTTGCTGATAAACTCGTGACACTTACTCAAGAAGACCGTAAAAATTATATAAAAAAATACGGTGTTTCTGATGAAAGAATTTGCTACATCTATAATTGGAAAGAGGCTGCTCTTTCAGAAGTGTCCTATAATAAAAAATCAACTAAAATCGTGACGGTTGGCCGTTTTGACTATCAAAAAGGATATGATTATCTTGTTCAAGTCGCGAAAAAAGTGTTAGCGAAAAGGTCTGACTGGATTTGGGAAATCTACGGTTCCGGCAATCAAGATGAAGTGGACAAAATCAGAAATTTAATCAACGAAAATGATTTACAGGATAAGTTAGTCATAAAAGGACTCGAAAAAAATCAGGATTTGATTTATGGAGATAAAGGGATTTATGTCATGACTTCTCGCTATGAAGGTCTACCTCTAGTTCTGCTGGAAGCACAACAATACAATCTTCCTATAGTTAGCTTTAGTTGTCCGACAGGACCGAACGAAATTGTTGAAGATGGAGTTAATGGCTATCTGGTTGAGTGCTATGATACGGACAAGTTGAGCCAAAAATTGCTTGAACTGATGGGAGATGAAGTTTTGAGACAGTCTTTCTCAGAACACGCAAAAGAAAATATGGATAAATTCGATAAAGATAAAATTCTCAAGCAGTGGATTGAACTAATTGAGACGATTTAGGAGATAAGATGAAGGATTGTTTGTTAACAATTGTAATGCCTAGTTATAATATTCAGGACTACGTTTCAAAAGGGCTGGAGTCTTTCCAACAAGTGCAATCAGATTATAAAAATAAATTTGAAGTACTGGTTGTTAACGATGGAAGTACAGACGATACTGCTAAAGTAGCAGAAGAAATATTAGCCCAAGATTCGTTGCTGGATGGCCGTGTAATTACAAAAGAAAACGGTGGTCATGGTTCAACTATCAATCGCGGTATTCAAGAAGCAAAGGGAAAATTTTTTAAAGTAATTGATGGGGATGACTGGGTTATTCCATCAGAATTTGAAAAGTTTTTAGATACTCTTGAAACTGTTGATGTGGATATGGTGATTACAGACTTTACAGAGCAACATGTCTACAATAATACTACAGTACGAAATGACTTCGTAGACAAGTATGAAATTGGCAAAAAATACATGGGAATTCCGGATGTTCGCATCCCGATGCACTCGGTTACTTATAAGACATCAATCTTGTCGGAAAACAAGATTCGTTTAAGTGAAAAAACATTTTATGTTGATATTCAATACACACTTTTTCCTTTGGAGTATGTTCATAGTTTCAGTTATTGGAATTATGATATTTATCAATACTACATAGGTAGACCAGAGCAAAGTATGAATATCGAGAGTATGAAGCGTAATGTTCGTCACCATTTGACTGTTACAAATTCAGTTCTAGATTATTTTACAAAAATTGAAAGTGACCCCGTTTTAAACCGAGTAGTTTCTGAAACCTTAGTTTATCTCATCAGTTTGCAGGTTGATTTGTCTTGGATGGTTAATGATTCCGAAGCACTCTTGAAAGAACTATATAGCAAAATTGAGAAAAGTGCATATGACTATATTCCTAGGAAAAAGTTTGACAGATTGTCTTATTTGAACTATAAGACCAAGTTTGCAATTGCCTTAATACTTAATCCAATTTTGAAGAAATACTCTAAAAAGAAAGAAAAAGAGAGAGGGGTTTAGGATGTTTATTAGCATCGTTGTTCCGGTATATAACATTGCCGACTATTTGCACTATGCGATAGATAGCCTGCTGAAACAAACCTATCAAAATTTTGAAGTGATCCTCGTCAATGACGGTTCAACAGATGATTCTCCTCGATTGTGTGAAGATTACGCCCGAGAATATGAAAATATCCATGTTTTTCATAAGGAAAATGGAGGCTTATCTGATGCGCGTAACTTTGGAGTTACAAAAGCCAACTCAGATTGGATTTTCTTTTTAGATCCAGATGATTACCTTGAAGACTACACGCTTGAATTAATAGTAAAAATACAAGAAATACATCAAGCAGACTTGATTTCAACAAAGGTCAAAGCAACTTCAAAGTATGATGATTATAGTTCTTATCATCTTAAACAGTCAGACTATGAAAGCTTGAGTGTGGTTACAAAGGAGAAGGCCTTGGAACTAATGTTGGACGACAAAGTTGCAACGGTTTCTGCCTGTGCTAAGCTTTATAAAAAAAGCATATTGGAACGCGTCCCTTTTCCAGTTGGGAAAATCTATGAGGATTTTTATGTTGTAGGAGAACACCTTGCCTTGGCTGAAAGAATCGTGATAAGCCCGCTTGAAACCTACAATTACTATCGTAGAGAAGGAAGTATAGTTCGTTCAACATTTACTGAAAAAAGATATGATTTCTTTAAAGCTGTTGCAAAAAATGAGGAAGTTGTTAAAAGAGAGTACATTCAGAGCCCAGAATTAAAGCAAGCTTTGCAAGCTAAAAAATTATTAGGTGGCTTTGTAGTGATTGGTGCAAAAGCTGACTCAGGCTTAAAAGATTTTTCAAAAGATAAAGAGTTGTTGAAAGTCGAAATGAGTGAGTTGCTAAAAAATAGTAAGCTATCATGGAAAGTAAAACTAAAATACCTTGTTTTTATGTTTAGCCCTAAATTGTATTTGTTGCTACGATAGTATCGTGCATAAAACCAATTTAATTTGCAACAAATATCAAAAAATTGTAGGAAAGAGGAAGTATGATAGAAGCTTTTAGAATAATTGCCCATTATAAGTCTGTTCGGTCACAATTTCTAATTTCACGGATTGATTATAAATAGGACGGATTGACATGAAAGTATTAAAAAACTACGCCTACAATCTTTCTTATCAATTGTTGGTGATTATACTCCCGATTATTACGACTCCCTATGTGACACGGGTCTTTTCTTCGGATGATTTAGGAACTTATGGTTATTTTAATTCCATTGTCACCTACTTTATTCTATTAGCGACACTAGGAGTTGCTAACTATGGAACAAAGGTCATTTCAGGGCATCGCAAGGAAATCGAAAAAAACTTTTGGGGAATCTACTCCCTGCAATTAGGTGCAACACTTCTTTCTCTAACCTTGTATGGCCTTCTTTGTATGGCTCTTCCCTTTATGCAAAATCCGGTAGCCTACATTCTAGGCTTGAGTTTAGTTTCTAAAGGTTTAGACATCTCTTGGCTCTTTCAAGGGTTGGAGGATTTTCGAAAGATTACTGTTCGAAACATCACGGTTAAAATCGTTGGGGTTACCTCTATCTTTCTCTTTGTCAAATCTGCAAACGACCTATATCTCTATGTTTTTTTACTAACCATATTTGAGCTTTTGGGGCAACTAAGTATGTGGTTGCCTGCTCGAGAGTTTATCGGTAGTCCTCATTTTGACATAGAATATGCTAGGCATCATTTGAAACCCGTCATCTTATTGTTCCTTCCACAAGTGGCGATTTCCTTGTATGTAACGCTAGATCGTACCATGCTTGGAGCCTTAGCCTCTACAAAGGATGTAGGGATTTATGACCAGGCTCTAAAGTTGGTAAATATCCTTCTGACCCTGGTAACTTCCTTGGGGAGTGTTATGTTGCCACGTGTCGCTCATTTGTTAGCGACAGGTGATCATAAGGCGGTCAATAAGATGCATGAAATGTCCTTCCTCATTTATAATTTAGTCATTTTTCCAATGATGGCAGGGATCTTGATTGTCAATGATGATTTTGTTCAGTTTTTCCTTGGTCAAGATTTTCAGGATGCACGCTATGCAATTGCCATTATGATCTTCCGTATGTTCTTCATCGGTTGGACCAATATTATGGGAATTCAGATATTGATTCCTCATAACCGAAATAAAGAATTCATGATTTCGACTACGGCTCCTGCAATTATCAGTGTAGGATTAAACTTATTATTCCTTCCTAAACTTGGTTATATCGGAGCAGCCATTGTTTCTGTCTTAACAGAGGCGCTAGTGTGGGCGATTCAATTGTACTTTACCCGCAGATACCTAAAAGAAGTTCCTATTATTGGTTCTATGACAAAAATTATTCTAGCATCAGCTATCATGTATGGCATTTTGCTAGGTTCAAAAACAGTAATACATTTTTCGCCAACCCTAAATGTTCTAGTTTTTGCAGTGCTTGGCGGAATCATTTATCTTTTTGCAATTCTATCTCTGAAAGTGGTAGATGTAAAAGAATTAAAACAAATCATTGGGATAAAATAGAATGCATAAAACTCGGAATATTAATTTAGATTTAATAAAAGTGCTTGCATGTATTGGAGTTGTTCTACTTCATACAACGATGGTTGGATTTAAAGAAACAGGTTCTTGGAATCTTTTGGCATATTTATATTATTTAGGTACCTACTCTATTCCCCTATTTTTTATGGTCAATGGTTATTTATTGTTAGGAAAGAAGGAGATAACTTATCCCTACATACTTCAGAAAGTCAAATGGATTTTAACAATAGTATCATTATGGACCATTATCGTTTGGCTTTTTAAAAGAGACTTTACAGTTAATCCAATTAAAAAAATTATAGGTTCTCTGTTACAAAAAGGGTATTTCTCCCAGTTTTGGTTTTTTGGTGCACTAATACTTATCTATTTGTGTTTGCCAATTTTAAGAAAATTTCTAAATTCAAAAAGAAGCTATTTATATATTCTATCTTTCTTTGTCGCTACGGGTTTAATTTTTGAGTTAGTAAATATTATACTTCAAATGCCGTTGCAGTCCTATGTTATACAAACCTTTAGGTTATGGACGTGGTTTTTCTACTACATTTTGGGAGGTTTGATAGCACAATTTGATAAAGAGTTTATAAAAAAATGCTTTAAGAGATGGATGAAAATAGCTTCAGTACTGTTGATGTTAATTTCCCCATTAATTCTATTTTTCTTAGCAAAGACCGTTTACCATAATCTTTTTGCTGAATATTTTTATGATATTTTATTTGTAAAAATTGTCAGTTTAGGAATTTTCCTGACGGTATTAACACTCTCTTTGGAAGAAAACAAAAGTAAATGGATTGTTACACTTTCCAATCAAACAATGGGAGTTTTTATAGTACATACTTACGTTATCAAAGTGTTAGAAAAGTTACTTGGTTTTAGTTATACAGGTGCATATTTGCTTTTTCCAATACTCACTTTGTGTGTAAGTTTAATTGTTGTTAGTTTATTAATGAAAATTCCTTATTTCAATCGAATCGTCAAATTATAAAAAGGAGAATAAAATGTACGACTATCTTATCGTTGGTGCAGGTTTGTCTGGGGCAATCTTTGCACATGAAGCTACAAAACGTGGAAAAAAAGTAAAAGTGATTGACAAACGTGATCACATCGGTGGAAATATCTACTGTGAAAATGTTGAAGACATCAATGTCCACAAGTATGGTGCCCACATTTTCCATACTTCTAACAAAAAAGTGTGGGACTATGTGAACCAGTTTGCTGAATTCAATAACTATATCAACTCACCAGTGGCTAACTACAAGGGCAGCCTCTACAATCTTCCTTTCAACATGAATACCTTCTACGCTATGTGGGGAACTAAGACACCACAAGAAGTCAAGGATAAGATTGCAGAGCAAACAGCTGATATGAAAGATGTTGAGCCTAAAAACCTTGAAGAACAAGCCATCAAGTTGATTGGTCCGGATATCTATGAAAAATTGATCAAGGGCTATACAGAAAAGCAATGGGGACGTTCTGCAACAGACCTTCCTCCATTTATCATCAAGCGTCTTCCGGTGCGTTTGACCTTTGATAACAACTACTTTAACGACCGTTACCAAGGGATTCCAATCGGTGGCTACAACGTCATCATCGAAAACATGTTAGGCGATGTAGAAGTAGAACTTGGGGTTGATTTCTTTGCTAATCGTGAAGAGCTAGAAAGCTCAGCGGAAAAAGTTGTCTTTACAGGGATGATTGACCAGTACTTTGATTACAAACATGGGGAGTTAGAATACCGCAGCCTTCGATTCGAGCACGAAGTCTTGGATGAGGAAAACCATCAAGGGAATGCTGTGGTCAACTATACAGAACGTGAGATTCCTTATACTCGTATCATCGAGCACAAGCATTTCGAGTATGGTACTCAACCGAAGACGGTTATCACTCGTGAGTACCCTGCTGATTGGAAACGTGGAGACGAACCATATTACCCAATCAACGATGAAAAGAACAACGCTATGTTTGCCAAGTATCAAGAAGAAGCAACCAAAAATGACAAGGTTATCTTCTGTGGCCGCCTGGCAGACTATAAATACTACGACATGCATGTGGTCATTGAACGTGCTCTTGAGGTAGTAGAGAAAGAATTTTCATAAAAAGAAGCTAGTTTCTAGCTTCTTTTTTCTTTTTTAGGAAGATAAAAATGAACGATAATATCATGCAAAAAGGGGAGCGTATAGCCTAGTGTATTTTGATATCACCCCTTGCCTTGAAAATGAATAGGAAAATAATTGCAAATGGATATATCGGTTTTGGAAAAGATAGGGATTTTCATAGCCATTTTTCAGCTTTTCTGACATTTTTACACTGTTTTTCATAGAAAAAATAAAAAAGAGGGACTTGTAATGGAATATTAAAATAAATTTAATGAAAAACCTTCGATAAAATCACAAAAAATTAGGCACGAATCGGATTTTTGTGATATAATATTCTGTGAATAGCTATGCCTTCTTGTAGCTGTTAAAAAATCAAAGTGTGAAACTTGGAAGATAGAGAGGACGCAATGTAATGACTAGAAATGGTTTCTTTACAGGCTTAGATATTGGGACAAGCTCAATTAAAGTGTTAGTTGCTGAGCTTGTAGATGGTGAAGTAAATGTAATCGGTGTTAGTAACGCCAAAAGTAAAGGTGTCAAGGATGGGATTATCGTTGACATCGAAGCCGCAGCAACGGCTATCAAATCTGCTATTTCTCAAGCAGAAGAAAAAGCAGGAATTTCAATCAAATCAGTAAATGTTGGACTTCCAGCAAACTTGTTGCAAGTGGAACCAACTCAAGGAATGATTCCTGTAACATCAGATACAAAAGAAATTACAGATCAAGATGTTGAGAATGTTGTCAAGTCAGCTTTGACTAAGAGCATGACACCTGATCGTGAAGTGATTACGTTTGTGCCAGAAGAATTTGTAGTAGATGGTTTCCAAGGTATTCGTGACCCTCGTGGTATGATGGGTGTTCGTTTGGAAATGCGTGGGCTTCTCTATACAGGTCCAAGAACCATTCTTCACAACCTTCGTAAAACTGTAGAACGTGTTGGAGTTCAAGTCGATAACGTGATTATTTCACCACTTGCAATTGTAAACTCTGTTCTTAACGAAGGCGAACGTGAGTTTGGAGCGACTGTTATTGATATGGGTGGTGGCCAAACAAGTGTTGCTACTATCCGTAATCAAGAGCTACAATACACAAATGTTTACCAAGAAGGTGGCGATTACGTCACTAAAGACATTTCAAAAGTTCTTAAAACTTCTAAGAAGATTGCAGAAGGTTTGAAACTTAACTACGGTGAAGCTTATCCGCAACTTGCAAGCAAAGAAACTTTCCAAGTTGAAGTGATTGGTGAAGTAGAACCTGTTGAAGTTACAGAAGAATACTTGGCTCAAATTATTTCAGCTAGATTGAAACACATCTTTGAACAAATCAAACAAGATTTGGAAAGAAGACATTTGTTGGACTTGCCAGGTGGTATTGCTCTGATTGGTGGGAATGCTATTCTACCAGGAATCGTTGAGCTTGCCCAAGAAGTACTTGGAGTTCGTGTGAAACTTTACGTTCCAAACCAAGTAGGTATCCGTAATCCTGCATTTGCTCATGTGATTAGTTTGTCAGAATTTGCTGGAAGTCTTACAGAAGTGAATGTTTTGGCTCAAAGAGCTATCAGAGGAGATCAAGTTCTACGTCAACAACCAATTGATTTCAGAACTTCAAATCAGGAAAAACCTGCAGCTTCTCAACGTTCTGTGTTTGGTACAACTTCAACTGAATCAGCAGAACCAACTTATACTGCTGAATCAGCAACTCCAAATCAATCAGAAGAAAAACCAAAATTGACTGAACGATTCCGTAGCTTAATCGGAAGCATGTTTGATGAATAGGATAGAGGAATAAAATATGACATTTTCATTTGATACAGCAGCAGCACAAGGTGCAGTAATTAAAGTAATTGGTGTCGGTGGTGGCGGTGGAAACGCCATTAACCGCATGGTTGACGAAGGCGTTTCAGGTGTTGAGTTCATCGCAGCCAACACAGATGTACAAGCCTTGAGCAGTACAAAAGCTGAAACAGTTATCCAACTTGGTCCAAAATTAACTCGCGGACTTGGTGCTGGAGGACAGCCTGAAGTTGGTCGTAAGGCTGCTGAAGAAAGCGAAGAAGCGATTACTGAAGCTATCAGTGGTGCAGATATGGTCTTCATCACTGCTGGTATGGGTGGTGGTTCTGGTACAGGTGCTGCACCAGTTATCGCTCGTATCGCTAAAGGTTTAGGTGCTTTGACTGTCGGTGTTGTGACACGTCCATTCGGTTTCGAAGGAAGCAAACGTGGTCAATTCGCAGTCCAAGGGATCAATGAACTTCGTGAACATGTTGATACTCTCTTGATTATCTCAAACAACAACTTATTAGAAATTGTTGACAAGAAAACTCCACTTCTTGAAGCTTTGTCTGAAGCAGATAATGTTCTTCGTCAAGGTGTTCAAGGGATTACAGATTTGATTACAAATCCTGGTTTGATCAACTTGGACTTCGCAGACGTGAAGACAGTAATGGCAAACAAAGGAAATGCCCTTATGGGTATCGGTATCGGTAGCGGAGAAGAGCGTGTTATCGAAGCAGCTCGTAAAGCTATCTACTCACCACTTCTTGAAACAACTATTGATGGAGCAGAAGATGTTATCGTTAACGTAACTGGTGGTTTGGATATGACTTTGATTGAAGCAGAAGAAGCTTCTGAAATCGTCAATCAAGCTGCTGGACATGGCGTAAATATCTGGCTCGGTACTTCTATTGATGAATCAATGAAAGATGAAATCCGTGTGACTGTTGTTGCAACTGGAGTTCGTCAAGATGCAGTCGAAAAAGTTGTAGCGCCACAACCAAGACAAGCGTCATTCCGTGAACCAGTAAAATCTGGACATACACACACTTATGACCGTCATTTTGATTTGGCAGAAACAGCTGAACTTCCAACTCCTTCCCAACGTCACACTGAAGCGCCTAAAGCATCAGCTTTTGGTGACTGGGACTTGAGACGTGATTCAATTGTTCGTCAAGGTGAATCAGTCGTATCTCCAGTTGAACGTTTCGAAGCACCAGCTTCTGACGAAGATGAGTTGGAAACACCACCATTCTTTAAAAACCGTTAATAGAGATGGATTTAAAAGAAAATACAAATCAGGTATTTCAACAGGTTACAAAAGCAATTCAAGAAACCGGCCGTGAAGACGGTTCGGTTTCTGTAATTGCCGTAACAAAATATGTTGATATTGCAACTGCAGCAAATTTGATTGACCAAGGAGTCAAAAACATCGGTGAAAACCGTGTTGATAAATTTCTTGAAAAGTATCATGCTTTAAGTGATAAAGATGTTACTTGGCACTTGATTGGTAGCTTGCAAAGAAGAAAAGTCAAGGATATCATTCCTTATGTTGATTATTTTCACGCTTTAGATTCTTTGAAATTAGCCCAAGAGATTCAAAAACGTGCCGATCGAACAGTTAAATGTTTTTTGCAGGTCAATATTTCTGGAGAGGAAAGCAAGCATGGTTTTTCAAAAGAAGAACTATTGACAGTCTTGCCAGACTTGTCTAGCTTGGATAACATAGAGTATGTTGGTCTCATGACCATGGCTCCCTTTGAGGCCCAAACAGAAGAGTTGCAAAAAATCTTTAAAGAAACGCAAGAGTTGCAACAATACATTCGTGAACAACAATTCCCCAATATGCCAATGACAGAACTAAGTATGGGAATGAGTCGTGACTACAAAGAAGCGATTCAATGTGGCTCGACTTTTGTTCGAATTGGTACAGCATTTTTTAAATAGGAAATAATCATGTCATTAAAAGATAAATTTGATAAATTTATAGATTACTTTACAGAAGATGGAGATGAAGTTGCTTCAGAAGTTGTAGCTGCACAACCTGAACGTTCACTAGCTTCGGTCCCTCAAAAAAGAGAATTGCCACAGCAAGCTGCTGCTCAAGAATCTTCTTCAGTCGAAGCAAAAGAGAAAAATATTACAAAACTTCATGCGCGTCAGCAACAACTAGCAATTGAAAGCCATCGCTCTACTGAAAAAGTAACCATCGATGTTCGTTATCCACGCCGTTACGAAGATGCAACAGATATTGTTGATTTGTTGGCTGGAAATGAAAGTATCTTGATTGACTTCCAATATATGACAGAAGTTCAAGCTCGTCGTTGTTTGGATTACTTGGATGGAGCACGTCATGTCCTTGCTGGTGAGTTAAGAAAAGTAGCGAACACAATGTATCTTTTGACACCTGTTGGTGTTGTGGTAAACATTGAAGATATTCGTTTGCCAGAAGAAGCTCAAAGCGAAGAGTACGATTTTGACATGAAGAGAAATAGAGTACGTTAATGTTTCTAATAATTCGTTTTATCCAAAATGCTACAGATATCTATTCACTGATACTTGTAGCTTTTGCTCTATTATCATGGTTTCCAAATGCCTATGACACCCAGTTGGGGAAATTTTTAGAGACTTTGTGTAAACCAATTCTTGAACCTCTAAAACGTCTACCTCTTCAAATCGCAGGTTTGGATTTCTCTGTTTGGATTGCCCTAATTCTCTTACGCATGATTAGCCGCTATCTCATCAATTTGCTGGTCGTATTATGAGCAAGGAGCTTTACCAACATTTCGCAACGGAGGATATTCCATTCATCGATAAGGGGTTGGAATGGTTGAGTCAAGTCGAGGAGCACTATGCACCGATTTTATCTCCTTTTATAAATCCTCACCAAGTATTTATCTTGGAAACTTTGGGAAATAATAGAGGGATAAAAGTCTTCTCTAGTACGAGTTATATCTCTTCGGAATACGCTAGGGTTATTTTAGCGCCTGATTACTTCACGCCAAGTTTGGAAGATTTTGAAATGACCTTGCTTGAGATCGTGTATCCCAGCAAGTTTCAGCAACTGACCCATTCAAAGATATTGGGTACAGTTCTCAATCGACTAGGTATTGACCGGAAGTTATTCGGAGACATTCTGGTGACAGAAGATAAAGCCCAAATTATTGTCGATCGAAGATTTACCACTCTTTTCCAGGATGGAATTCAAAAGATTTCCAAGTTGCCTGTAAGTTTAGTAGAACGTCCTTTTTCAGATATAATAGAATCCAAAGATGACTATCAAGAAAAAGAAGTCTTGGTTTCAAGTCTTCGTCTGGATACCTTCTTATCTAGCATATTGAAATTATCTCGTTCCCAAACTTCGGCTTTGGTTGAAAAAAAGTTGGTTCAAGTCAACTATCATATAGTTGAAAAATCGGACTATCCGGTAAAAATTGGTGATTTAATCAGCGTCAGACGCTTTGGTCGAATTATCTTACTCAAAGAAAATGGTCAAACCAAAAAGGATAAGAAAAAATTAACAGTCCAGCTACTATTAAGCAAGTGAGAAAAATATGTCAATTACACCACAAGAAATTAGTGATAAAGCTTTCTCAAGATCATTCAGAGGCTACAATCAGGAAGAAGTTGATTTATTTCTAGATAAGATTTATTTTGAATTAGAGGAATTAATCCGAAACAAAGAGGAAACTGAACTCTACATCAAAAAACTAGAAGAACGTCTTTCCGACTATACGACTGATATTCCTAAGAGAACAGTAACAAACGAGCAAGAACCAGAAGCAATTAATGATTCTATTTTTTATTAAATAAGTGAGGAAAAATATGCCAATTACATCGTTAGAAATTAAGGATAAAACCTTTGGTGTTCAGTTTAGAGGTTTTAACCGTGAAGAAGTTGATGAATTTTTAGATATTGTTGTTCGTGACTATGAAGATTTGGTTCGTAGTAATCATGAAAAAGATCAGCACATTAAAAATTTAGAAGACCGTCTATCTTATTTTGATGAGATTAAGGATTCATTGAGTCAGTCAGTATTGATTGCTCAAGACACAGCTGAACGTGTGAAACAAGCTGCGAATGACCGTTCTAATAACATCATTCAACAGGCTGAGCAAGATGCTCAACGCTTGCTTGATGAAGCAAAATACAAAGCCAATGAAATTTTGCGACAAGCAACAGATAATGCTAAAAAAGTTGCTGTAGAAACTGAAGAGTTGAAGAACAAGAGTCGCGTCTTCCACCAACGTTTGAAATCAACAATCGAAAGTCAGTTGGCTATTGTTGATTCATCAGATTGGGAAGAAATTTTGCGTCCTACTGCAACTTATCTTCAAACGAGCGACGAAGCATTCAAGGAAGTCGTCCAAGAGGTTCTAGGTGAAGATGTATCTTCATATCATGATGAAGAACCAATTGACATGACTCGTCAATTTTCTCCAGAAGAAGTTGCAGAACTTCAAGCGCGTATTGAAGCAGCTAACAAAGAATTGTTAGAGGCTGAACAAGCTGCTGAAGAATCAACTGAAACTGAAGTTGAAGTTCAGCCTGTTACTGAAACACCTGTCGAGCCAGCACATGAGGAAGGACCTCAAGATGATGCTGACACTCAACAAGAATCAGTTCTAATTTTATAAAAATCTCATTAGAGAACAAGAATTTATCAATCACATTTCTAGCGAGTAGGAGATGGTGGAAGTCCTACAATCCCTGTTGGTAAATTTATCCTCTCTTAGTATCAAATCTGAAAATAGTAAGATTTGACGTTGCCCACGTTACGGGAAAAGAGGGAAAGAGACTAGGTCTTTTTCCGAACAAAGGTGGTACCACGATTTTCGTCCTTTTTGCGAGTCGTGGTTTTTATATTGTCAATTTACATTAAAGGAGTACTAATGAAACTTAAAGAAACCCTCAATCTTGGGAAAACAGAATTTCCAATGCGTGCCGGTCTTCCGACCAAAGAGCCAGTTTGGCAAAAGGAATGGGATGAAGCTAAACTTTATCAACGTCGTCAAGAGTTAAATGAAGGAAAACCACATTTCACGCTTCATGATGGCCCTCCGTACGCCAACGGGAACATCCACGTAGGACATGCCATGAACAAGATTTCTAAAGATATCATTGTTCGTTCTAAGTCTATGTCAGGATTTTACGCACCATATATTCCAGGTTGGGATACTCATGGTTTGCCAATTGAGCAAGTTTTGGCTAAACAAGGTGTTAAACGCAAAGAGATGGACCTTGTTGAATACTTGAAACTTTGCCGTGAATACGCTCTGTCTCAAGTAGATAAACAACGCGAAGACTTTAAACGTTTGGGTGTTTCTGGTGACTGGGAAAATCCATATGTAACACTAACTCCTGACTATGAAGCAGCGCAAATCCGTGTCTTCGGTGAAATGGCTAATAAAGGCTATATCTACCGTGGAGCGAAGCCTGTTTACTGGTCATGGTCATCTGAGTCAGCCCTTGCAGAAGCGGAAATTGAATACCATGACTTGGTTTCTACGTCCCTTTACTATGCCAACAAAGTCAAAGATGGCAAAGGTGTTCTAGATACTGATACTTATATCGTCGTTTGGACAACAACTCCATTCACCATCACGGCTTCTCGTGGTTTGACTGTTGGTGCGGATATTGATTACGTCTTGGTGCAACCAGCTGGCGAATCTCGTAAGTTTGTGGTTGCTTCAGAATTGTTGAACAGTTTGTCTGAGAAATTCGGTTGGTCTGATGTTCAGGTTTTAGCTACTTACCGTGGTTCAGAATTGAACCAAATTGTGACAGAGCACCCATGGGATACAGCAGTAGATGAACTCGTTATCCTTGGTGACCACGTTACAACTGATTCTGGTACTGGTATCGTCCATACAGCTCCTGGTTTTGGTGAGGATGACTACAATGTCGGTGTTGCCAATGGGCTTGAAGTTGCTGTGACTGTTAACGAACGCGGCATCATGATGGCCAATGCTGGTGCAGAGTTCGAAGGTCAATTCTACGACAAGGTTGTGCCAACGGTTATTGAAAAACTTGGTGATTTACTTCTTGCTCAAGAAGAAATCTCTCACTCTTACCCATTTGACTGGCGTACGAAAAAACCAATTATCTGGCGTGCAGTGCCTCAATGGTTTGCTTCTGTATCTAAATTCCGCCAAGAAATCTTGGACGAAATTGAAAAAGTGAAGTTCCACTCAGAGTGGGGTAAGGTCCGTCTTTACAACATGATCCGTGACCGTGGTGATTGGGTTATCTCTCGTCAACGTGCTTGGGGAGTTCCTCTTCCAATCTTCTACGCAGAAGATGGAACACCAATCATGACAGCTGAAACCATCGAGCATGTAGCTCAAGTCTTTGAAGAACATGGTTCCATCATCTGGTGGGAACGTGATGCCAAAGACCTCTTGCCAGAAGGATTTACCCATCCAGGTTCACCAAATGGCGAGTTCAAGAAAGAAACGGACATCATGGACGTTTGGTTTGACTCAGGTTCATCATGGAATGGTGTCGTGGTTAATCGCCCTGAACTTAAATATCCAGCAGACCTTTACCTAGAAGGTTCTGACCAGTACCGTGGTTGGTTCAACTCATCTCTCATCACATCTGTTGCCAACCATGGCGTAGCACCTTACAAGCAAATCTTGTCACAAGGTTTTGCTTTGGATGGTAAAGGTGAGAAGATGTCTAAATCTCTTGGAAATACCATTGCTCCAAGCGATGTTGAAAAACAATTTGGTGCGGAAATCTTGCGTCTCTGGGTAACAAGTGTTGATTCAAGCAACGACGTACGTATCTCTATGGATATCTTGAGTCAAGTTTCTGAAACATACCGTAAGATCCGTAACACCCTTCGTTTCTTGATTGCTAATACTTCTGATTTTAACCCAGCTGAGGATGCAGTAGCTTACGAAGAACTTCGTTCTGTTGATAAGTACATGACTATCCGCTTTAACCAACTTGTTAAGACTATTCGTGACGCTTATGCAAACTTCGAATTCTTGACAATCTATAAAGCCCTAGTGAACTTTATCAACGTTGATTTGTCTGCTTTCTACCTTGACTTTGCCAAAGATGTTGTTTACATTGAAGGGGCTAAGTCACTTGAACGCCGTCAAATGCAAACAGTCTTCTATGATATTCTTGTGAAAATTACCAAACTCTTGACACCAATTCTTCCTCACACTGCTGAAGAAATCTGGTCATATCTCGAGTTTGAAACAGAAGACTTTGTTCAATTGTCAGAATTACCTGAAGCTCAAACATTTGCTAATCAAGAGGAAATCTTGGACACATGGGCAGCCTTCATGGACTTCCGTGGACAAGCTCAAAAAGCCTTGGAAGAAGCTCGTAATGAAAAAGTGATTGGTAAATCACTTGAATCTCACTTGACAGTTTATCCAAATGAAGTGGTGAAAACTCTTCTTGGAGCTGTTGATAGCAATGTAGCCCAACTCTTGATCGTCTCTAAATTGACAATCGCTGAAGGTCCAGCTCCAGAAGGTGCAGTTAACTTTGAAGATGTAGCCTTCACGGTTGAGCGTGCGGCTGGTGAAGTTTGTGATCGTTGCCGTCGTATCGATCCAAGTACAGCAGAACGTAGCTATAATGCAACCATCTGTGATCACTGTGCAAGCATCGTTGAAGAAAACTTTGCGGATGCAGTAGCAGAAGGATTTGAAGCTAAATAGTCTAACAAAAATACAGGGTCTTCCTGTATTTTTTTTAAAAAATAAAAACTTTAATAAAAATATGGTATAATAAACCTTATTAAAATAAAAGGAGATATTTATGAAGACAAAAACACTAGCACAAGTAGATGGCTTTATTGGTATTATTGCAGGGGCAATTTTAGCTTTCTTACCAATTTTTATGGTATTTCTTGCAGCCATTTCTGAAGACGAAGATGTTGCAGGGCTAATTTTGGGCATTATTTTCATTGTTTTTTCTTTAGTGAAAATTGCAACCCTCATTCTTGGAATCCTCTCACTTGTCTACTATAAGGATGACAATCGTATTTCACTAGCACCATCGATTCTATTTATCGTTGGTTCCGTAGTTGCCTTGATTCCTTTCCTTGGATGGATTGGTGGAATTGTTCTTGTGATTGGTGGAGCTTTGTACCTAGCAAGCTTGAAACAATTTAGAATTGAAGAATAAATTATTTTTTAGGGAAGAGTCCATGAGCTCTTCTCTTTTTCGTTGATTTTAACTAGCTTTTTTGTGAAAAATTGTGTAAAATAGAATAGATAAACGAGGGCAACCTCGAAAAATAAAAGGAGAATCCAACTAATGGTAAAATTGGTTTTCGCTCGCCACGGTGAGTCTGAATGGAACAAAGCTAACCTTTTCACAGGATGGGCTGACGTAGATCTTTCTGAAAAAGGTACTCAACAAGCTATCGATGCTGGTAAATTGATCAAAGAAGCTGGTATTGAATTTGACCAAGCATACACTTCAGTATTGAAACGTGCGATCAAAACAACTAACTTGGCTCTTGAAGCATCTGACCAACTTTGGGTTCCAGTTGAAAAATCATGGCGCTTGAACGAACGTCACTACGGTGGTTTGACTGGTAAAAACAAAGCTGAAGCTGCTGAACAATTTGGTGATGAGCAAGTTCACATCTGGCGTCGTTCATACGATGTATTGCCTCCAGCAATGGATCGTGATGATGAGCACTCAGCACACACAGACCGTCGTTACGCATCACTTGATGACTCAGTAATTCCAGATGCTGAAAACTTGAAAGTGACTTTGGAACGCGCTCTTCCATTCTGGGAAGATAAAATCGCTCCAGCACTTAAAGATGGTAAAAACGTATTCGTAGGTGCACACGGTAACTCAATCCGCGCCCTTGTGAAACACATCAAACAATTGTCAGACGACGAAATCATGGATGTGGAAATCCCTAACTTCCCACCATTGGTATTCGAATTTGACGAAAAATTGAACGTAGTTTCTGAATACTATCTTGGTAAATAATGTAAAATAGAGTCTAGGATTATTCCTAGGCTTTTTTTATTTTGAAAATAGGAAAATGCAGAGTGCAATTTAACTTGTCAAAGACAAGGATTCTTGTTATAATAGATAGGATGGAGGCGCTATGGCACTTAAAAAAGCAAGTTTAGCCTGTGCGGTTTGTGGTTCAAGAAACTACTCAATTAAAATTAGTGGGAATCCAAAACCGACTCGCTTAGAAGTAAATAAATTTTGTAAACATTGTGGTAAATACACAACACATCGAGAAACGAGATAGGAGATAAGAATGGGTTTTATTAAAGATATCTTTACACTTCTTAAAGATACAACTTGGCCAACTCGAAAACAAAGTTGGGTAGATTTCAAATCTATCATGGAATACACTGCCTTCTTTGTTGTCATCATTTATATTTTTGATCAGTTAATCGTTAGCGGATTAATCCGATTCATTAACATTTTTTAAGATAGTATAAATAGGCTGAAAGAAGTTTACCATTAAGAAAGGAAAAAAGATGGATAGTTTTGATAAAGGATGGTTTGTCCTACAAACATATTCTGGTTATGAAAATAAAGTAAAAGAAAATCTCTTGCAACGTGCACAAACATACAATATGTTGGATAATATCCTACGCGTGGAAATTCCAACTCAAACTGTGCAAGTTGAAAAAAATGGGAAGAAAAAAGAAGTTGAAGAAAATCGCTTCCCAGGATATGTCCTTGTAGAAATGGTTATGACTGATGAAGCTTGGTTTGTAGTTCGTAACACACCAAACGTTACGGGATTTGTCGGCTCACACGGGAACAGATCTAAACCAACTCCGCTTTTGGAACAAGAAATCAGAGATATCTTGGTATCAATGGGACAAACGGTTCAAGAATTCGATATCAATGTTGAAGTTGGTCAAACAGTTCGAATCATTGATGGTGCCTTTGCTGATTACACAGGAAAAATTACTGAAATTGATAATAACAAAGTGAAAATGATTATTTCAATGTTTGGTAATGATACAGTAGCAGAAGTAAACTTGAATCAAATTGCTGAATTGTAATATCAGTTACTCATCTACTTGTGTACCTTGAATCTTGTCAACTAATTTTAAAAAAACTAGTTGACAAGATTCTAAAAGTAGG
>NZ_JBFNFE010000019.1:0-346 GCF_040888245.1 Streptococcus wuxiensis | reverse complement strand
GTAACACCAACTGCAACACCAGCTGAATCAGTTGCACCTCAAGGTGTGGTTCAAACTGGTACTGTAACATTCACAGAAGGTGACCCAGTTGCACCAATCGACAAGGATACCATTACTCTTCTTGACGAAAATGGCAAACCAGCTCCATCAGTAGTTGCTAAGTCACCAGAAGGTAAAGAAATCGGTACTTTCACAGTTGATAAGGAAACAGGTGTTGTAACATTCACACCAACTGACAAGTCATACTCAGGTGATGTTGTTCCAGTTAAGGTTCAAGCTAAAGATGCTAACGGTACTGCTGTAGAAACAACTTACACACCTAAGATTACTCCAGTAGTTCCAACAG
>NZ_JBFNFE010000016.1:0-1025 GCF_040888245.1 Streptococcus wuxiensis | reverse complement strand
TCAGCGGTTCGATCCCGTTAACTCCCATAGGTCCCGTAGTGTAGCGGTTATCACGTCGCCCTGTCACGGCGAAGATCGCGGGTTCGATTCCCGTCGGGACCGTAATAACGAAAGTTATTTGACTCGTTAGCTCAGTTGGTAGAGCAATTGACTTTTAATCAATGGGTCACTGGTTCGAGCCCAGTACGGGTCATATTTGCGGGTTTGGCGGAATTGGCAGACGCACCAGATTTAGGATCTGGCGCTTAACGGCGTGGGGGTTCAAGTCCCTTAACCCGCATAATAGAAATCAGCCGGCTTAGCTCAGTTGGTAGAGCATCTGATTTGTAATCAGAGGGTCGCGTGTTCAAGTCATGTAGCCGGCATTTTTTTTAATATAAACCAGAGTCGATGCGAACGTAGTTCAGTGGTAGAACACCACCTTGCCAAGGTGGGGGTCGCGGGTTCGAATCCCGTCGTTCGCTTATAGAGGCCGGGGTGGCGGAACTGGCAGACGCACAGGACTTAAAATCCTGCGATTGGTAACGATCGTACCGGTTCGATTCCGGTCCTCGGCATATATTGAAGAGCACCCTTAGCTCAACTGGATAGAGTACCTGACTACGAATCAGGCGGTTAGAGGTTCGACTCCTCTAGGGTGCATTAAACATTTAACTCGGGAAGTAGCTCAGCTTGGTAGAGTACTTGGTTTGGGACCAAGGTNCGGTTAGAGGTTCGACTCCTCTAGGGTGCATTAACAATTTAATTCGGGAAGTAGCTCAGCTTGGTAGAGTACTTGGTTTGGGACCAAGGTGTCGCAGGTTCGAATCCTGTCTTCCCGATTGATGGCGGTGTAGCTCAGCTGGCTAGAGCGTCCGGTTCATACCCGGGAGGTCGGGGGTTCGATCCCCTTCGCCGCTATAATGATCTTGTTGGACCTTTAGCTCAGCTGGTTAGAGCTCTCGGCTCATAACCGAGTGGTCGTAGGTTCAAGTCCTACAAGGTCCATTGGAATGATGGAGGATTACCCAAGTCCGGCTGAAGGG
>NZ_JBFNFE010000013.1:0-2453 GCF_040888245.1 Streptococcus wuxiensis | reverse complement strand
ATAAAGGGTTATAAATCCGTCTACCGCCTCTATATAAACGAAGACTCCTAACGGAGTCTTTTCTTTTTTACACTTAAAAAGCTTTATCAGTTTTCTCTGATAAAGCTTTTGTTTTATTCAGTTTCTTCTTCTGATTCAAGTTCTTGGATTTGAACCTTAAGCTTGGTGACACGACCATTTTTTACCTTGTCATTTGTCAAGGTGATATGCTTATTTCCACTATCTAACTCATAGCTGAGTTTCTCAGATGTTGGAATAGTTCCCACACCTGTCAAATAATAACCAGCAATAGTATCTACATTGTCACTTTCAAGCTCGACATCAAAATAATCATTGAAATCGTTCAAGTTCATTGTCCCTTGGACAATATGAGTGTCCTCGCCGATAGTATGAACATAGACTTCAGCACGGTCAGTTTCATCATCAATCTCACCAACAATCTCTTCAAGGAGATCCTCAAGTGTTACCAAACCAGCCATTCCTCCGTATTCATCGAGAAGAATAGCCATCTGTCTTTGTGAATTTCTCAATTCTTTTAACAGATCATCCACAAAAATAGTTTCCGGTACAAAGAGAGGTTCCTGTAATATCTTTCTCAATACAATATTATCAAAACCATCGGTAAACCCTGCTTTTAGCAGATTCTTTGTATGAATCAAACCAATGACATTGTCCTTATCGCCGTCATAAACAGGAATTCTAGAAAAGTTTTGTTTTAAGATACTTTCGATAATGGTCTGAGTGTCATCTTGGATATCTACCATAAAGGCATCTGTTCGAGGAACCATGACTTCACGCGCCATAAGCTCATCCAGTGAGAAAATCCCCTGCAACATCTCGATTTCATCAGCATCCAAAGTTTCTTCGCTTTTAGTCAGCATGTACTCAATCTCATCACGAGTCATTTTTTCGTCTGCATCGTCAAATGTCATCGGCGTCAAACGGCTCAAAAGATTGGTTGATGCAGATAGCATCCAAACAAAAGGACTCACAATCTTACCGAGAGCAATAATAAATGGTACAGTTCGGATTGCCAAGGCATCCTTAAGATTTAGAGCAATGCGTTTAGGATAAAGTTCACCAAAAACGATAGAGATATAGGTCAAGAAAGCAAGTGACAGGAAGCTTGCGATTGCGTGCGCAGTTTCGCTATTTCCCATCCATGAGGCTATCAATTGTCCTAGAGAGTCTGCTAGTTTAGCCCCTGACAAGATTGTAATTAAAGTAATACCAACTTGAATGGTTGATAAAAAGTGATTGGGGTTTTCAAGTACCTTTAGCAAACGGATATAGCGTTTATCCCCCTCTTCAGCCTTTTGTTCAACACGTGAGCGACTAAGAGAAACCATAGCCATCTCTGTAGCAGAGAAAAAAGCATTTAAAAAGGTCAAAACAACTAATAATACAAATTGCAGTAACAAATCCTGACTGCTCGGGTCTTCCATTTTCCTTCTCCTAAAAAGTATAATTGTGACTATTATACCATATTTTTCAACTTCTACACATTAAATTGTGATTTCTATAGTAAATCCCCTACCGAAACAATAAGGGACCCGACTATCTATTAGTTCTTTGTAACAGTTACTTTTCCTGTTCGGTAATCTAACTGAATTCCCTTTTGAACGTTAGGAACTACGACGTTAAACTCCAATTCACCATCAGATGATTTGGCTTCAATCTGAGATGCAGAAGGAACCAAATCTTCTTCTGTAGCGTAGAGCAATGTGACACGGTAACGCACGCGCTTATTTTGATCCAAGGCCTTTCGAACTAAACTTTCATAGTAGTTTTGTCCAGTCGAATCTTCTGCGCGTGCCTGGTTGGCCCAGGCTGTTTGTACAGCAATATTTTTGGGATTGCTAGTAGATGCATCAAAACCATCTAAACCACCAATCAAGGCATAGCCTAATAAATGTCCTCTATCTACAGCGTGATTATAAGTCCCTTTTAGGTTTTTGACTTGATGCCATCCTGCCGGGGTCCAAGAAGTCGAACCATTCCCTGTTTCTTCACGGTCTTTGTACTGTCTTGTCGCTTTTGACATGAGGGCGTTAGCCACAGTTGGAACCGTCTCCCCACCTACAGTTTTTGTCTTGTTATCAGCATAGGGTTTACTTGAAACCTTTGCATCTAAGTTCGTTTTGTTCCCATTTATGATAAAGGCACCTGCTCCATTCCACTCAAGAGTACCCTTTATTTGTTTTTTGACCGAATCAGTCAGTACACTCTCGGCCAGTTCTTGACTTGGAGTATCAAGCGACTGGGATTTTTGTTTTACTCGTGTTTGTGGTGCAGTGTTGGAAGACTGCATTTGTTTAATATAGTAGCTTCCTGCTGACAAAAGTAGGAAAAGCAGAAGACCTATGAGTGCCTGCCTTGTTTTTTTATTCATCTTTTCTCCTTAGTTTTGTTCTTAGAAAAGAAGCTGGGACAAAAGTCCTAGCCTCTCAATT
>NZ_JBFNFE010000012.1:0-2861 GCF_040888245.1 Streptococcus wuxiensis | reverse complement strand
GCTTTCGTATTCTCAGTTACTTTGGATAAGTCCTCGAGCTATTAGTATTAGTCCGCTACATGTGTCGCCACACTTCCACTTCTAACCTATCTACCTGATCATCTCTCAGGGCTCTTACTGATATAAAATCATGGGAAATCTCATCTTGAGGTGGGTTTCACACTTAGATGCTTTCAGCGTTTATCCCTTCCCTACATAGCTACCCAGCGATGCCTTTGGCAAGACAACTGGTACACCAGCGGTAAGTCCACTCTGGTCCTCTCGTACTAGGAGCAGATCCTCTCAAATTTCCTACGCCCGCGACGGATAGGGACCGAACTGTCTCACGACGTTCTGAACCCAGCTCGCGTGCCGCTTTAATGGGCGAACAGCCCAACCCTTGGGACCGACTACAGCCCCAGGATGCGACGAGCCGACATCGAGGTGCCAAACCTCCCCGTCGATGTGAACTCTTGGGGGAGATAAGCCTGTTATCCCCAGGGTAGCTTTTATCCGTTGAGCGATGGCCCTTCCATACGGAACCACCGGATCACTAAGCCCGACTTTCGTCCCTGCTCGAGTTGTAGCTCTCGCAGTCAAGCTCCCTTATACCTTTACACTCTGCGAATGATTTCCAACCATTCTGAGGGAACCTTTGGGCGCCTCCGTTACCTTTTAGGAGGCGACCGCCCCAGTCAAACTGCCCGTCAGACACTGTCTCCGATAGGGATCACCTATCCGGGTTAGAGTGGCCATAACACAAGGGTAGTATCCCAACATCGTCTCCTTCGAAACTGGCGTCCCGATCTCATAGACTCCTACCTATCCTGTACATGTGGTACAGACACTCAATATCAAACTGCAGTAAAGCTCCATGGGGTCTTTCCGTCCTGTCGCGGGTAACCTGCATCTTCACAGGTACTAAAATTTCACCGAGTCTCTCGTTGAGACAGTGCCCAAATCATTACGCCTTTCGTGCGGGTCGGAACTTACCCGACAAGGAATTTCGCTACCTTAGGACCGTTATAGTTACGGCCGCCGTTTACTGGGGCTTCAATTCATACCTTCGCGTTACCGCTAAGCACTCCTCTTAACCTTCCAGCACCGGGCAGGCGTCACCCCCTATACATCATCTTACGATTTAGCAGAGAGCTGTGTTTTTGATAAACAGTTGCTTGGGCCTATTCACTGCGGCTGACGTAAAGTCAGCACCCCTTCTCCCGAAGTTACGGGGTCATTTTGCCGAGTTCCTTAACGAGAGTTCTCTCGCTCACCTGAGGCTACTCGCCTCGACTACCTGTGTCGGTTTGCGGTACGGGTAGAGTATGTTTAAACGCTAGAAGCTTTTCTTGGCAGTGTGACGTCACTAACTTCGCTACTAAACTTCGCTCCCCATCACAGCTCAATGTTATAGAATTAAGCATTTAACTCAATTCACACCTCACTGCTTAGACAGACACTTCCAATCGTCTGCTTTAGTTAGCCTACTGCGTCCCTCCATCACTACATACTCTAGTACAGGAATATCAACCTGTTGTCCATCGGATACACCTTTCGGTCTCTCCTTAGGTCCCGACTAACCCAGGGCGGACGAGCCTTCCCCTGGAAACCTTAGTCTTACGGTGGACAGGATTCTCACCTGTCTTTCGCTACTCATACCGGCATTCTCACTTCTATGCGTTCCAGCGCTCCTCACGGTACACCTTCTCCACACATAGAACGCTCTCCTACCATACCTATAAAGGTATCCACAGCTTCGGTAAATTGTTTTAGCCCCGGTACATTTTCGGCGCAGGGTCACTCGACTAGTGAGCTATTACGCACTCTTTGAATGAATAGCTGCTTCTAAGCTAACATCCTAGTTGTCTGTGCAACCCCACATCCTTTTCCACTTAACAATTATTTTGGGACCTTAGCTGGTGGTCTGGGCTGTTTCCCTTTCGACTACGGATCTTAGCACTCGCAGTCTGACTGCCGACCATAATTCATTGGCATTCGGAGTTTATCTGAGATTGGTAATCCGGGATGGACCCCTCACCCAAACAGTGCTCTACCTCCAAGAATCTCTAATGTCGACGCTAGCCCTAAAGCTATTTCGGAGAGAACCAGCTATCTCCAAGTTCGTTTGGAATTTCTCCGCTACCCACAAGTCATCCAAGCACTTTTCAACGTGCCCTGGTTCGGTCCTCCAGTGCGTCTTACCGCACCTTCAACCTGCTCATGGGTAGGTCACATGGTTTCGGGTCTACGACATAATACTAATGCGCCCTATTCAGACTCGGTTTCCCTACGGCTCCGTCTCTTCAACTTAACCTCGCATCATATCGTAACTCGCCGGTTCATTCTACAAAAGGCACGCTCTCACCCATTAACGGGCTCGAACTTGTTGTAGGCACACGGTTTCAGGTTCTATTTCACTCCCCTCCCGGGGTGCTTTTCACCTTTCCCTCACGGTACTGGTTCACTATCGGTCACTAGGGAGTATTTAGGGTTGGGAGATGGTCCTCCCAGATTCCGACGAGATTTCACGTGTCTCGCCGTACTCAGGATACTGCTAGGTACAAAGACTATTTTAAATACGAGGCTCTCACTCTCTTTGGCTGACCTTCCCATGTCATTCTTCTATAGTCTTTGAGTCCACATTGCAGTCCTACAACCCCGAAGAGTAAACTCTTCGGTTTGCCCTCCTGCCGTTTCGCTCGCCGCTACTAAGGCAATCGCTTTTGCTTTCTCTTCCTGCAGCTACTTAGATGTTTCAGTTCACTGCGTCTTCCTCCTCATATCCTTAACAGATATGGGTAACAGGTAGTACCTGTTGGGTTCCCCCATTCGGAAATCCCTGGATCATCGCTTACTTACAGCTACCCAAGGCATATCGTCGT
>NZ_JBFNFE010000011.1:0-5172 GCF_040888245.1 Streptococcus wuxiensis | reverse complement strand
CTTTTGAACTTTTCAACTTTGTAAAATTCGTAAGTTGTAAATAAACCCTTTTACTGTTCTGTGGATAACTCTTTTTCAAGATTGTTTACCCAATATTCCCAATAACTATCTGAAATTGGTACATCTTGAACTAAAGGAAAATTCTGGATACCTTTACCACGACCAAAGCTCTTGCGATAGATACGGATATAGCCAGCCTCTTTTAACTCATCAAAAGCTGCTCTATGAGCGTCACGCCCATTCCTGGAGCGTTTGGAAAGCTCATCAATGTAAGGGCGCCATGTATCCTTATTAGACATCAGTACCAATAGTAACCCTTTAGCTTGTAAACTCAGATTTGAGTTTTGAGCTGAGTGGTTGTTCAGTTGAGTGTAGTTCTCGTGAGTATTCCTGATTATATACTGCATACCTCATATTTAATCCCCTTTCTGTAACTCTCGCTCGTTCATTCATACCTCTCCTAAATTATGATTTAATTCGTATTTTTTACCCAAAAAAATAAAATCCTTTTCGACATTGTATAGTCGAGCAAGTTTATCTAAAAGATCCATTGGAATTTTTGAACTATCATGTTCATACTTCAACAGTGTTTGTTGATGAATGCCCAGTTTATCGGCAACTTCTTTTGCAGATAAGCTATAATTTATTCTTAATGCTCTCAATGTCATTTTTTGCACGTTCCTACCTCCTTATTTTTCTATTTGTTCCTCGCAATTCTGCTATAATAAAAGCAGAAAGGAGGTGATGTTATGACTGATTATCAATTAGAAGCTTCTCTGATTGTCCTTGGCAAAGAGTACGAAAGAGCCAAGAAAGACGGAAAAGAAAGCTTCAGCATACATGTATCATTTTTTGATGGCTTAGATACTAATTACCATCTTCAAGAGTTTGCAAGGCAATATCCCGTAAGGATTGCCCGTTTGAAGCCTGACCAAATAACTTTTCTAATAGACTAACCTCATCCAATGGGAAAGGGTTGTTTTCTATCCTATCGTTAAAAGTTAAAATTACTTCACAATCTTTATCTGCAAAATGATTGATAAATTCCACTCTCTCTACTCCGTCGAGAAGCATTCCATCGACGAATACAGCAGGGTGGTTTTTTCGTGCGGTCAATAACACATCATGTTCTGATGTTTTTACTGACACAGTTCTGTTAGTTGTCATTTGCCCTCGTCTTACTTTCCAGCGCCCTGAGTTCTATCTCATGGCTGACTTTTCTTAATAGCTTCTCACACGCTATTTTAGCTTCTCTGTACGTTGTGTTTTCGCTGATAAAGTAGTCAGCAAGTTCGATGATTTTATCTTCCATTCAACCTCCTATATCAGCCTCAAGGCTGAGGTAATTTTCTCCTAATTTGCTATAATAACTTTGACTAGGACCTCTCACCGTTTTAGTCAAAATCCAAACAGAAAGAACAAAATAATAATTATGGATCCAAACCAATTCCAGGACTTCCTTCCACTTGTTACAGGATTTTTAGGAGGAGCTACTTCAGCCGGTGTATTCGCTGGACCTATTCAAACATTGCAAGATTGGTGGTACATAAACTACGGCCACAACGCTTCTAGCCGAGCAGCCTTGTTGAAAGCAACCCATGAAGCAAATGTAGAAAAATTAAAAAACGATATTTTGCAAGAAGTGGCAACTATCCCCCCAGAGAATATCCAAGACCCATCTATTAAGATATTAGGCCCGGCACTTGATGCTTCTAGATACTATATTGAAGAAGAAGAATTACGAAAAATGTTTGCCAAAATCATTGCTAGTTCGCTCGACAATCGCAAAAGTGAATCAATACACTCGTCCTTTGTAGAAATCATAAAACAATTGGATGTGTTAGATGCGAAGATACTAAGTTTCTTAAAAAAGGAACAAATAGGTGTACAAGCAGCAGTAGCAACAATGCACATGTACAAAAAGTTAGAGAATGGCACCCGAACTATTTTCCCTCTCATCTTTCTAACCGATGAGTTCTATGATTTTCAAAAGAATTCTATTTCCTTGGTTAATCTAGAAAGACTTGGACTTATATCAATTAAAACTGATTCTTGGCTATCACACGAAAGCAACTACGACTTCATAAGAAACCATCCTATAACTGTAGGCATATTAAAAGAATTTCCTGATATAATACTTGATAAATCCTGTTTTACGATTACAGATTACGGGAAAAACTTTATTGACGTTTGTGTTGTTGAATAAGTTCCAAGGTTTCGCTTGCCGTTTTTTTATACAACAAATCAGTTTCAAATAAATACTTTTCTAGCATGGCATTCACTTGAAGTGAGTGCCATTTCATCATTGTATGCGAAACTACAAACGACACAAGAAACGATGCTAAAATTACTTCTATCATCTTTCTTCTCCTTTCTCTTTTTTTCGCTCCGTGAGCAACAGCCTGCCAGGGAGTCGAACCCTGGTGCTACCGATCAGGCTACATTCATTTTGTTCTGCATTCCTGCGAATGCTGCATCAAAGCGAATGTCATCAATTTCGTCTTGAGTGAAACCAGCATCAAGAAGGTAACTCTCTTGGCGTTCGATCTCTTCTCCCAACTCTGTCCATCCGAAAGCGAACCGACGGCAGTTGTTCCAGAATGATTCAAGCTGACCATAGAGGAAGCGTTCCTCGTATGTATTTTGAAGTAAAGTTTCTGCAACCACTGCTTTGAAGATGTTGATGGCTTTCTCGTTTAATGTGTTCATGATGTTTCCCTCCGGTTTGTTTTTTGTTATTTCCTTAAGCTTGATTATATTATACTACGATTTAAATCGTATGTCAATACTTTTTATGATTTTTTTCGTAATTTTTTCGAATTTTTTATTTACAAAATCGAAAATAAACGGTATTATATAGTAAAGAAGATAGGAGGTAAAAACATGGCAAGAGGACGAGGGAAATTAACTCCTCAAGATAAAGAGGATATGAAAGTCTTTTCTGCAAATCTTAACTCAATTTTATCTGACAGAAATTGTAAACAAGCCGAGCTATCTCGAGCGACAGGAATACCACCTAGCACATTGACAGGATATGTAAAAGGAACTTCTTTGCCAATCCCTGGTAATGTTCAAAAAATTGCAGATTTTTTTGGAGTGCCTAAATCTGTGTTAGACCCTAGATTTGTAACTAATAATTCTATAACCGATGATTCCACCCCTAATGCTTCCCCCATCCAAACCATCTACGACGAACTAGCACCGCCTAGACAAGCCAAAGTCTTGACCTATGCAGAGAGGCAACTGAAAGAGCAGAAAAGCGAAGATAATACGAAGAAAAACGAAGTATCAGAGGCTATTCAGTTCTATAGTTACGACTACTACGACCACCCAGCTTCCGCAGGTACAGGGCAGTATTTGAACGATGTACGAGTGGAGCGGATTGAGTTGCCAGTCGATGTTGACGCTGACTTTGTCATTCCAATCAAGGGTGACTCCATGGAACCAGACTATCACGATGGTGACCTGGTATTCATCCAGACAAGTGTTGACTTGAATGACGGTGTTATCGGAGTGTTTAACTACAACGGTGATGCTTATATCAAGCAACTAGTGATTGATAAAGACCAGGCTTACCTTCACAGTTTGAATCCAGCTTACAAAGATATGCCAATCACACCAGACACCGACTTCCGAATTATCGGCGAAGTCGTGGATTTGTATAGGGAGAAATAACATGAGTAACGAAAGTAGACCGATGGAAGTGATTAAACACAACCTAGATTGCAAATGCCACAGACGAAGAGAGTGGATTAGAGTAAATGATAAATGGCATGCTATCGAGTTTTCGGTAGACGATCCAAACGAACCTCCTATGACAGAGGAAGAGAAAGCCAACGTGGCCTTAATTCTTCAACAACACTTATCGAAAGAATAAAACCAACTGTTTCCAAAATGGAAATAATTGCAAACAAAAAAGCCCCACGCTCTCAAAACTTTGGCGAGTCTGAGCGTGAGGCGTTCCGTATAGTAAAAGGCATTAAAAAGCCCGTTTTACTATACCCATTTTATCAAAAAAGTGAGGTAAAAACAATGGCATACTTCAGAAAAAGGGCGAATGGTTGGGAGTATCGCATATCTTACAAAGATACCGACGGGAAATATAAGCAGAAATCTAAAAGCGGGTTTAAAACCAAAAAACTAGCACAAGTCGAAGCCTTGGAAGTCGAGCAAAGCCTTTCGCAGAATTTACTGACCGATAAAGACGTTACTTTGTATGATTTCGTCAAAATGTGGTCAGACGTTTACAAGCGTCCACATGTCAAGGATAAGACTTGGGATACATACACCAAAAACTTAAAGCATATCAAAACGTACTTTGGAGATTTGAAAGTAAAGGATATCACTCCCTTATATTACCAAAAGCGGCTCAACGAGTTTGGCGAGAAATACGCCCAGGAAACCCTTGAGAAATTTCACTATCAGATTAAAGGCGCTCTGAAAGTCGCAGTCCGTGAGCAAGTAATTAGCTACAATTTCGCAGACGATGCCAAAGTGAAATCTCAGATAGAAACCAGGTCAGAGGATAATGACTTCTTGGAAGAGAACGAATATAAGGCTCTAATTTCGTCCACACGCTCGAATATACAGTACGTGTCCTATTTTACCCTCTACTTACTTTCGGTGACTGGTATGCGCTTCTCTGAGGCTCTAGGGCTAACATGGAGTGACATAGACCTACAAAACGGGATAATAGATATAAACAAGTCCTTTGATTATTCCAAAACGCAAGATTTTGCTGATCTAAAAAATGAGACGTCAAAAAGGAAAGTGCCAATCGATAAAACCACGATTGAAACGCTGAAAACTTATAAAAAGAAATATTGGCAAGCCAACATAAAGAACCGTGTTTGTTTTGGAGTTTCAAATTCAGCATGTAACAAGCTGATAAAAAGGCTTGTTGGCCGTCCAGTGAGAAACCATAGTCTAAGGCACACATACGCTTCTTACCTGATACTCAAAGGTATTGATATTGTGACTATATCGAAGCTACTAGGACATGAAAGTCCAGATATAACCCTAAAGGTCTATTCGCACCAGATGGAAGCCTTGGCAGATAAAAACTTTGAGCAGATAAAAGAAATATTCCTAACCGCTTAAATTTGGGGCGGATTTGGGGCGAAATGCCCACAAAGCCCGATAAATAAAGGGTTATAAATCCGTCTACCGCCT